>JANMUI010000366.1:0-10775 GCA_031391405.1 Betaproteobacteria bacterium | reverse complement strand
GGAGATCATCGAGGTCGGTCTGCCGCGGCCGCGCGAGCCGGCGATGCCGCAGTTCGGTGCGCTGTACGGCAAGATCGAGGCGCTGCTGGAGCATGACGTAGAGGGCTAAATAATACGGATTGAATAGTACGGATTGAACCGCAGAGGACACAGAGGACACAGTGATTAGCGAGGATGAGGATTCATGAGGATCCCTTTTTGCATCACCTTATTGCATCAATGTGCGCCGAAACGCCCGGGGCCACACATACCAGTGACCTCTGTGTCCTCTGCGTCCCCTGTGGTTCATGATTTAGGACTCCGTAGATCGTTCCATGTCCACCCTTAGCCAAGCCGATCCACGCACCGCACCCGTGCCACTCGCCCCGCCGCGCGGACTGTGGGAGCACTTGCGCCCCATCGTCTTGACCGTGTGCTCGCTCGGGCTGTTCTTCGTCGTCTGGCAAGTGCTATCTTCATTCGTCTTCAATCCGCACCTGATCCCGCCGCCGACCAAAGTCTTCGCGACCGCAGTACCGATGATCCAGTCGGGCGAGATCTTCAGGCACATCAGCATTAGTCTGATGCGGGTCGTCATCGGATTCATTGCCGGCACAACGCTCGCAATCATCGTCGGTGTTTTCATGGGGCGCATGAAGACGGTGAACGATCTGCTCGACCCGATCATCGAGTTTCTACGCTATCTCTCGCCCACGGCAATGATCCCGATCGCGGTAATCTGGTTCGGCATCGGCGAGAACTCGAAGTACTTCCTCATCTTCTGGGGCACGTTCTTTTTCGTACTGATCAACACCATCGCGGGTGTCATGCGCACACCGGTTGCACGCTACCGGGCCGCCCAGTGCCTGGGTGCAAGCGAGTTCCAGATATTCACCCGCGTGGTGATTCCGTCCGCGGTGCCCTACATCGTGACCGGAATGCGCGTGGCGATGGCCTCCGCCTTTATGAGCATCATTCCCGCCGAAATCCTCGCGGCGGACTCCGGACTAGGCTACCTTCTGCAGACGTCGGCGATGCTGGTGCAAACCGAGCGTATCTTCGTCGCGCTGGCAACGATCAGCTTGATTGGCTTTATCACCGATCGCATATTCCGCTGGGCCGTCGAGCGCACGTTGCATCGGTACATGGCATTCATTGCCTCGACCTAGGAGACGCCTGTGCCCAACAGAGAGATCATTCGCCCGGCAGGGCAGCCGGTTCCGCATTCCACCTTTACCCCGGCGCTCAAGTACGGTCGCTGGGTATTTGTGTCCGGTGTCATGGCGACCGACTTCGCCACCGGCATCGCCCCCGAAGCGCGCGGCAACGCCAACCTGCCCTTGGCAGGCGAGCACCCGATGGTGATCGAGAGTCGCCACATCCTCCAGCAACTGCAGCGACTACTCGAAGCAAGCGGAACGAGCATGGCAAACGCCGTTCGCATCGATCAATTCCCGACGTCCCGCGCGATGGTGGATCCGTACCATATCGAACGGCGCGACTTCATCAAGCCGCCACGTCCGGCGAGCACATCGGTCGTCATTTCCGGTCTCATGGTGCCCGACTGCAACACCGAGGTGGAGATCGTCGCGATCTGTCCTGAGCCCGGTTTCGAGAAGGGCAGCGTCTCGACCGACAAGATTCCGCAGCCGATCGGCGGCTATACACCAGCGATCACATGCGGTGATTTCATTTTCGTATCCGGACAGGTGCCCAGTGATTTCCGCACCGGCCTCGCGCCCGAAGCACGCGTGAATCCGAATTTCTGGGAGGGCAACGAGATCGACAAGCAGGCGCGCTTCACTCTGCAGAATCTCGCGATCACGCTCGAAGCGGCCGGGTCGTCGATGGAGCATGTGGTCAAAGCCGGCGTGTACCTGACTGACATCAACGACATTCCTCGCCTCGATCGCGTCTGGCGAGAATTTTTTCCGAAGGATCCGCCCGCGCGCACGATCATGCCGGTGCAGTGCATCGTCGTGCCCGATGGCCGCATCGAGATCACGCTGGTTGCGATCAAGAAGAACGGTAAAACGAAAAAAGAGGTGATCAGCACATTGCGTGCCCCCGCGCCGCTCTTCCATGAATCACAGGCTGTTCGTGCGGGCGACATTTTGTTCTTGTCGGGACTCTTGGCAGCCAATGAGCGCGGCATCGTGCCTGCGGCCCTGCGCAATCCCCACTATCCCTATGGCGCCAATCGCGTCGGCGCGCAGATGGAAGCGATCATGCAATACGCCCGGGCGATCTGCGAGGCCGCCGGCACCGATCTGCGTCACGCGTTAAGGCTCACTACGATGCACACCGACCTCAACGAGTACGCCCATGCAATCGGTGCGCGCCGTCCCTGCTTTCCGGATGGACAGCCCGCCACGACGACGCTCCAGGTGGGCGGACCGCTGCAGGTTCCGGAATGCTCGATCGCGGTCGACTTATGGGTCGGCTATCCGTGAGCGCGGGCGCCGCGCCCCGCTGCGTCGACATAGCTGCGGTCGAAGTAATCGGGCGGCTGCCCCAGCGCCGTCGGTGGCCTGCCGTACCGCGCACGCAGATCGATCACTTTTCGGGCGCCTTCGAAGTCGATCACGCCGTCGCGCGGAAATCCTTTCGACGAATGAAACAGGATTGCATGCGCACCCGCTGCCGCGTCGCGATCGGCGTGCGGCGTATGTCGGCAGAAGATCGACAACGCCTCCTCGCGATTGATCGGATCGTATAGCCAGCGGACGCCATCGAGAAACGCCTGTACGAATCCGCCCATGCTGTCGCGATTCGCATCGGCCCAGCTACCTCGCGCCGCCGCGACGTGCCCTTGATACGCGCCGAGCACGCTGATCGCCGAATCGAGCACGTTGCAACCACGCGCCTTGAGCAGGGTCTCAAATGGTGAGATGAATAGCGAGCCCGCATGCTTGCCGTCCAAGAGCCCCTGATAACGCTGCTGCACGCCACCGACTCTTTCGAGCGTGTAATCGCCTTCGGCAAGCCCACCCTTCTCCAACATGGCAAGCAGCACGAACGCGTACCCGGTTGTCATGGCGTCGACGGACAACGTGCGACCGCGTAGATCGGCGTAGCGCTTCACATCCGGCGCCGTCACCAGCGTAGGAAACGCGCGGGAATCGGCTGCCAGATAGCCGCACAAGTCCGGCCCGCTGACCGGCGCTTCACCTTGGCCGGATCGGTAGGCGATGACATTGTCGAGAAGCGTGATCGCGATGTCGAACGTGCCGTCGATAAGATGCGTGAGCTGATAGACCGAGCCCGGCGTCGGTGTGACCGCTACCTCGACCCCACGTGCGGCGAAGAAGCCTTGCTCTTCCGCAACCCAAACCGGCCAATTGAAGCCACCGGGAAAAACGATCAGCTTGATGGGTCGCACGGGTTCAGTCTGCCTTCGCACCGGAGGCGCGAACCAGCGGCGCCAAGATCGCGATCTGCTGCGCGATCATGGCGCGAAACGCTTCCGGGGTATTGGTGATGGCATCAGCGCCGACTTTTTCGTAGACCATCTTGATCTCATCGGCCGCCACCGCTTTGGCGAATTCCGCGTTGAGCCGCGCGACAATCGGTGCGGGTGTCCCGGCCGGGGCGAGGATGCCGGTGTAGACGACGATATCGAAATCCGGCATGCCTGCTTCGATCATGGTCGGCACATCGGGCGCTGCCGGCACGCGTTTGGTGGACGTAACGGCCAACGCGCGGAGCCGTCCACCCTTCACATTCGATACCGCGGGCGGCATGCTCGAGAACACGAACGCGATTTCGTTGGCCAGAATGGCCTGGGTTGACGGTGCGCTCCCCTTGTATGGAATGTGCAGCGTGTCAATTGCATTCGCCGTTTTCAAGAGCTCGCCCGCGAGGTGATTCGGTGACCCGGATCCTGACGACCCGTAGGCGTGCTTGCCATCTCCCGACTTGAGAAAGGCGACCAGTTCCTTCAGGTTCTTTGCGGGGTTGCTTGGATGCACCACCAGCATCAACGGTGTGGATGCGACGAGCGTCACCGGCGCGAAGTCCTTGATCGGATCAAACGGCAGCTTCGCATAGAGCGTTGCATTGATCGAATGCGTGGTGATGTCCTGCAGCCAGACCGTGTAACCATCCGGAGCCGACTTCGCGACCAAGTCGCCTGCAAGCGTCGACGCCGCACCCGGTTTGTTCTCGACGACAACCGGCTGGCCGATGGTGTTTGACATTTTCGCGGCCAACGCGCGTGCAATGACATCTGAAATGCCGCCGGCGGAGAATGCGACGATGATCCGAATCGGCCGATTGGGATAATTGGTTTGCGCGCACACTCCCGTACTGACAAGCACACCACACATCAACAAAACCCCTGCAATCGACCCATTTCTCGACATGCTCTTCTCCTCGCCACGGGGGTGTCGATCGCCGACACGGTTACCCATCACACATGCCGGCTAGTATAACGACGACCGCCTCGACGGACAGCCGCGCGCACGCATAGGTGATATCGTCGGCTCGCCGTGGCACTCGCACCGGTCATCGAACAAGGTACATCATGGGACAGGCAAAAGGCATCAAGGAAGTGGGCTACTTCGATTGCGCGGGTGGCGGGCAGGTCGTCGTCAAGGGAGCCACTGCGTACATCGGCAACATGGCGGCACCGGATGGCACGGTGATTGTCGATGTGAGCGATCCGAAGCATCCGCGTGAGCTCGCACGGCTTGGGATGATGCTTGGCACGCACTCCCACAAGGTGCGCGTGGCGAACGACATCATGGTGATCAACCATGAGCGCAATCCTTACCAGTTGGGCGCGCCCGATGAATTCAAGGGCGGCGTCGGCATCTACGACGTGTCTAGCCCAGCCAAGCCGAAACTGATTCACCGATGGGAGACGCACGGTTCGGGCGTGCACCGCTTCGATTTCGATGGGCGCTATCTCTACTTCTCACCGACGGTCGAAGGCTACATCGGCAATATCGTGATGATTCTCGATCTTGCGGATCCGGCGCATCCGCAGGAAGTAGGGCGCTGGTGGATGCCTGGCCAATGGACGGCCGGCGGGGAGAAAGCAACCTGGCAAGGCGCTGCGCACAAATGCCATCACCCGCTTCGCATGGGCAACCGGCTCTATACAAGCTATTGGCATGGCGGGTTCGTGATCCTCGATATCGAGAACATGGCCAAACCCGCGTTCATCTCGGGCATCGACTGGAGCCCGCCGTTCGCGCATCCGACCCATTCCGCGCTGCCGGTACCGTTCCCGGTGCGCGGCAAACGCCTGCTGCTGGTCGCTGATGAAGACGTTGCGAAACTCTTTCCCGCACCGCCCTCGTTTCTCTGGATCGTCGACATTACCGACGAGGAACATCCGGTGCAGATCTCGAGCGTGCAGATCGGTGACGTCGATGGCTCACCCCAGCCGGTGATGATGGGTTGTCACCAACCGTGCGAAATCATCACCAGCACCGAGATCCCGGTGGCATGGTTCGCACAGGGCCTTCGCATCATCGACATTGCCGATCCGCATGCACCGCGCGAAGTCGCTTCCTATGTGCCCGACCCCGCGCCGGGCGCAAAATTCGCGCAGAGCAATGATCTGACGGTGGATGATCGTGGTCTGATCTACCTGCTCGACCGGATCCGCGGGCTGCACATTGTCGAACGACGCGCGTAATGACGACCCCGCAGCCTACTTCGCCGCGCTGAACCACTTCTTGTCGAGCCGGTCGAGCACACCTTCCTTCATCATCGCATCGAGATGCTTGTTGATCTCGGCAAGCAGATCGGCGTCGTCCTTGCGCGTGTTGATGCCGACTACGCGCTTGTCCCACACTTCGGTGACGCGCACGTCCTTCGCGCCCTTGGCGTTGTGGCGCAATACCGGGATTGGATTCACCACCGCGTCCACCCGGCCGTTCTCCAGATCCTTCACCGCGAGCAGGATCGCGTCGTAGGTCTTGATCTCTTTCACCTCCTTGCCAAGCTGGGTGCGCACGAACACTTCACCCGAGCTGCCAAGCTGCACGCCGACGATCTTGCCTTTGAGGTCGTCCAATTTCGCGATCGGCGCGCTGCCGCGATAGAGCGCACCGATGCCGGCGTCATAGTACGGAATCGAGAATGAAACCCTTTCGGCGCGCTCAGGGGTCCAGGTGATGGCAGAGATCAGAACGTCGACGCGCTTCGACGTAAGTGCGGCGATGATGCCCTTGAAATCGATCACCTCCCACTTGATCGACACGCCCATGCGTTTGCCCAGCTCCTCGGCCATGTCGACATCGAAACCGATGAGCTTGTTGCCCTCCATCATCTCGAACGGCGGATAGGAGCCCGAGTTTCCGGCGACCATGACTTTTGCTTTCTTGACCTTGTCGAAGGTGCCCTGGGCGAATGATGGGGGCGCGCATACCAGAGCGACGGCGAAGACCGCCACACCAGCAAGCGCGGCGATTCGTTCCAGCGGGGCGGGCATGTTTGTATTCATGGGACTCTCCAGAGGGGGAAGTGGCAGCCGCGACATTACCGACCTGAATCGCGCGCAGTCAAACGATTGAAAGTGTACGCGTCACCGTCGTTTCGGCGACAACGCGTCCATTGGCGACTACCCAGCGGCGCGGTGGCTGAAAACGGATCGCCTCGGATGCCGACGTCGCATCGATCACCACCACATTCGCAGGGTTGCCCGGCGCAAGACCATAGTCCTCGATGCGCAGCACTTTCGCGGCGTTGATGGTCGGCATCGCGAACACCTGTTCGATCTGGTCGGGCAAGCTGAGATGCGCGGCATGCGCGGCAAGGAACGCGACTTCCAGCATGTCGTTCTGGCCGAAGGGGTAGAAGGTGTCTTTCAAGCAATCCTGACCGAAGCTCACATTGATGCCGCGATCGAGCAGCTCCCGCACGCGGGTGATGCCCCTTCGCTTCGGTTGCCGGTCGAGCCGGCCCTGCAGCATCAGGTTGGTCGCAGGATTGGTGATCATGTGCATCTTGGCGGCCGCCACTTTGTCCATGACCATACCGGCATAGTCGTCCGGATAGCCGGCGAGCGCACATGTGTGTCCGGCGGTGACGCGACCTTGCCAGCCGTTGGCGATGGTTTGATCCGCGAGAATCTCAAGAGTGCGCGCGCGCGGATCATCCGTTTCGTCGACGTGCATATCGATGTCGGCATCAAAGCGCTTGGCGATCCGGAACGCGATCTCGATATGCTTTGCACTCGCGTCGCGCGAATCTTCATTGAACGGCATCCCACCCACGACATCGGCGCCGCGCTCCATCGCTTCCCACATCAATTTCTCGGTGCCGCTGTTGCGCAGGATCCCTTCTTGCGGAAACGCGACGATCTGGATCGTGGCTGCGTGCCGATAGCGTGCACGCGCCTTCACCACGCCTTCAAGTGGCCGCAGTCCACCGATATTGTCGACGTCCACATGCGAGCGAATGTGTGTAATGCCATTCGCGATCGCCGCCTCGATGACGCGACCCGCGCGCTCCGCAATTTCGTCGACCTCATAGCGGCGCTTGCGCTCCCAGATGATCTCGATCGCCTCGGTCAGCGTCCCGGAGACGTTCGGGCGCACCGAATCCACGATGAGCGCCTTGTCGAGATGAATATGCGGCTCGATAAATCCCGGTATCGCAAGACGCCCGGCGGCATCGATCGTACGATCGGCGCTCATGCCGGGCGATACCGCAGCGAGACGTCCATCGATGACCGCGAGATCCCGCATGCCCGCTTCACCCCATGGTCGGAGATTGCGAAGAACCAGAGACGCGTGTTGGGGCATCGGAACTCCTCCATCAAGTGTCTAACAGGCGCTTCAGGAATGCCCGCGCCCGATCGCTCGCAGGCTGCGTGAAAAAGCGATTCGGCTCGTCGGCCTCGACGATGACGCCCTCGTCCATGAAAACGACGCGATCAGCGACGTCGCGCGCGAACCGCATCTCGTGGGTCACGACGATCATGGTCATGCCCCCGCGCGCGAGATCGCGCATCACCGCCAGCACCTCCCCGACCAGTTCGGGATCGAGCGCGGAGGTTACCTCGTCGAACAACATGACTTCCGGTTCCATCGCGAGAGCCCGCGCGATTGCAACGCGCTGTTGCTGTCCGCCTGAGAGCTCGGATGGGAACGCCGTCTCCTTCGCGGCGAGCCCCACCTGCTCGAGGAGCGCACGCGCGCGCGTCATCGCCTGCTCGCGGGGACGCGCGAGCACCTGCATCGGCGCTTCGATCAGGTTGTCGATGACGCGCATATGCGGAAACAGGTTGAATTGCTGAAACACCATGCCGATTCGCGTTCTGAGCGCATTCAACGCGCGCTCGGGTTGGCGGGTTCGGGTGCCCGATGCATCGACGCTGAATCCTACCCATTTTCCACCGACCTGAATCGTCCCGCTTTCGAACGGCTCCAGGAAATTGATGCAGTTGAGGAGCGTGCTCTTGCCCGATCCGGATGGTCCGATGACGACCACCACTTCGCCGGATGCGACATCGAGATCGATGCCGCGTAACACCTTCAACGCGCCAAAGCTTTTTTCGAGTCCGCGAATTCGCACCTCGGGCAGGACGTCAATCGGTGGTCCGGCATTCATGCTTCAGGATGGTTCGGGAAGAGCAAGGCGCTTGCCGATTTGAGGAGTGCCGCTTCATCGAAGGTCGTGATCGTGTGATCGTACACGACAAGCTTACCGTCGATGGCGACATGGCGCGCCCGGAGTGCCGCGCCGGCAAACACGATCTGCGTCGCGAGGTCATTGCATGGGGCGAGCGGGAGCGAGTGTCGATCGAAGGCGGCGAAATCCGCCGCCTCACCCACCGTGAGCGTGCCGCTTCCCATGGCGAAAGCGCGCGCCGGCGTCGTGACCGCCATTGCAAGCCCGGTGGCGGCGGTCGGCCACTTTGCACGGTCGTCAATGGCTATGCGCGGAAGCATCACTGCGAGCTTGGTCGCTTCGAGGACGTTCTGCGTGTCATTGCTCGCTGCGCCATCCGTCCCGATCGCGATCTGCACGCCGCGCGCCAGCATGCGTTCGATCGGCGCGCGCCCGCACCCGAGCCGCAGATTACTCACAGGGTTGTGCACGACAAAGGTTCCGGAGTCGGCCAGCCGGTCGATGTCGTCTTCGGTCACCCAGACGGCGTGGGCCACCGAGAGGTTTGGGCCCAACAGACCAAGTGCGTCGAGACGGCTGATGGCGGTGGTGCCGTCCACCGATCGTGCAAGCGCTGCATCCGCCCGCGTTTCGTCGACATGCATGTGTATTTTCAAATTGCGTGCCTTGGCAAGCGCCTCGATCCCGGTGAGCATCCGATCGGTGCAGCGCGTGGGCGACGATGGGCCGATCGCGATCTTCAGATTGCCGTTTCCGCCACCCCAACGCGTTGCAGCGCCATCGCATAGGGCGAGTTGGCGATCGACATCGAAGGCATCACTCGATGGCGGGCTGACCCAAGCCGGCACGCCACGATCGCGCAGCATGATCGCGAGTGTTGCGCGCATGCCGGTCCCGATCCACGTTTGCGCCGCCGCGTTGATCGCATCGGCACGTGCAGGCGTTTGACGAAAATGATCGACGACTGACGTGACGCCGCCGTGCAACATCTCCGCCGCGGCGAGTTGAACGCCGATTGCGAGGGCATCGGGATCCAGTGCGTCAAGGCGCCTCCACACGGCTTCAATCCACGTCGTGAACGGTGCGGCATCGGCAAGGCCGCGAGCGAGCGTCTCGGTCGAATGGGTATGCGCATTACACAGGCCGGGCATGAGGATGAGCTCACGGCCATCGATCGTGCGATCGGGTGCAAATCTTCGCGCGGCACCGGTTCCCATCGCTATGATCCGGCCACCTGCAATCACAATGTCGCAGTCGTGGATGACCGGCGATGGACCATCGAACGGCAGGACGGTTGCGTGGGTAAGCACGAGGTCGCAGCGCGCGGGCGTCATGATGCACGACTCACCAGATCCGATACCGCCGCTCGAGGTGCGTATTGAGCGCCTGCATCGGCAACGTCATTGCAAGATAGCAAAGCGCGACGCCGGCGAACGGGCTGAACGTGTTCGCTTTCCACGTCATGATCTCGACGCCGGCACGCAACAGATCAGTAAGCGCGATGGTCGACACCAGCGCAGTGTTCTTGAGAAGAGTGATCGATTCGTTGGTGATTGGCGGCAACACGCGCCGGATCGCCTGCGGGAGAATGATCCGCCGCATCGCCCCCGCATACGAGATGCCAAGCGATCGGGCCGCACGCATCTGTCCGGGATCGATCGACTGGATCCCCGCGCGAACGATCTCGGTCACATAGGCGCCATTCGTCAACGACAGCGCGATGACCGCAACCGCGAATGCCGACATGCGAATGTCGATCGAGGGGAGACCGTAATAGAGAAAGAGCAAGGTGACGAGTAGCGGAATGCCGCGAAAGAGCGTGACGTATCCAACACCTAACCAGCGCAGTGAGGCCGTACCCGAGACGCGGCAAAGCCCGAAGATGACGCCAAGCGCGAGGCCGAGTGTCACCGACAGGAGCGTCAGTTGCGCGGTGGTGATCGCCCCGTCGAACAGCGCGGGAAACGAATCCAGAAAAAGCTTGAGCTCGAAATCCACTGGATGGATCCTCCAATGGATCGAGCGTACCTGAATCAGAATCCGTCCGGGCTGATCGGACGGCGCTTTACACGTCCGAGGACTCGGCTTCGATCGTCGCGATAATCGGTTCGAGACGGGCGAGCTCTTTCGCCCGAGCTTGCGCCTCGGCATTCGTGGTGGTCTCGCCCTTATGGTGCAGCCAGCGCGTGAGGACATCGGCGAGTTGC
>JANMUI010000365.1:0-11236 GCA_031391405.1 Betaproteobacteria bacterium | reverse complement strand
TCTTCACTGCCTGCAGATCGTTCTGCAGCTTCGCGATGATCTCCTTCGGCGTGCCGGCCGGCACCGCGATGCCCTGCCATGTGTAGATCACCAGATCGGGATAACCGAGCTCCGAGAAGGTCGGCGCGCCCGGCAACTGCGGTGAGCGCGCCTGACCGGTCACCGCGATGGCTTTAGCCTTGCCCGCGTTGACATAGGCAGAACCGGTCGAGACCAGATCGAGCGTCAGGTCGGTCTCGCCCGCCACCACCGCCTGGCTCGCCGGCGCCGAGCCCTTGTACGGCCCATGCAGGACTTCCATGCCGACCGCCTGCAGAATCATTTCCATGCCGAGATGACCCGAGAGGCCGATACCCGGGCCTGCGTAGCTGATCTTGCCTTTGTTCGCACGGACGTACTCCGCGAGATCCTTCAGATTGCCGGCCGGAACCTTGGTGCCGGCGAGCAGTACGCTCGGCTGCCGTCCGAGCGGGGCGACATAGACGAAGTCGCGCTCCGCGTTGTACGGCACCTTCGCATAAAGCGTCGGTACGACCGCGTTGGCTGCCTGCGTCGCATGGAGGAGCGTGTAGCCGTCGGGCGTGGCCTTCGCGACCACGTCGGTGCCGATCATGCCACCGGCGCCGGGGCGGTTCTCGACCACGAGCGTCTGCGACCACAGCCGGCTGAGCTCCTGCGCATACACGCGCGCGAGCACGTCGGCGCCGCCACCGGGCGGGAAAGGGACGATCAACTTGACCGGGCGATTGGGGTAGGTCTGGGCGTGCGCGATGGACGGTGCGAAGGTCGCGAGCACTACGAAAAGCTTCAACGCAGCGCCGCGCAGTGCGCAGAGGGTCGCGAGGAAAAGTGAGGTTCGTCTCATTTAGGAAATGGCCGCCGCCTGTCGCAGTCCGTCGATCATCGAGGTTTTCAGCATATACGCCTTCAGCTTCGCGCGATCGGCGGCGATGCTCTGCAGGTCGTCCATCGTCGCGCGCCGCTTCGCTTCATCCTTCTCCCGCATCCGCGCACGGTTGCGATCGGCTTGCTGGAGGATCTCGGCCAGCGCGATCGGCCGGCGCTGGCGCTCGTAGCGATCGAGAAGTGTCTCGTCCTCGCCCTCGGTCAGTACGGCAATAAGCTTTTCGGTGACGTTGAACGCATCATGCAGCCCGCCGTTCATGCCCATCCCGCCGGTCGGACTGTTCAGATGCGCGGCGTCGCCGGCGAGGAACACGCGGCCGACCTTGTAGCGCTCGACGATCCGGTTGTGCGTCCGGTACGGGCGCTTCGCGAGCACCGTGTACGGTTGGGGCTGCGGGGTGATCGACTGCAGCGTCGCCTCGATGTTCGCATCGGAAAGCTGCTCCTCGACGCTCATGTCGGCGAGCGGATAGATGCCTACCCGCCAGCGATCGGGCACCTTCAGCATCGAGAAGTTGCCGCCGTCCCGCCAGCAATAGTTGGTGAACGACAGCCCCACGAGATGCGCCTCGAACGGGAACGGCGTCTCGACGATCAGGGTCGTCTCGGGATAGGTGTCCCCGGTGAGGGTCTGTCCGATCGCGCCCCGGACCGCGCTCCTTGCACCGTCGGCACCGATCAAGATTCCCGCGCGCAGGGTCTTAGCCCGGCCGTCGTGATTGAACGCGATCTCGACGCCGCGATGGTCCTGCGTAACGCCGGTCACCTCGGCGCCGAATCGCATCTCGACGCACGGGATCGATTGCAATCGGCGATACAGCGCCCGGACCAGCTTCCATTGCTCGCATTGCAGCCGGTATGGATGGCGGGTTTCGTCCGCCAGCACCGACAGATCGAACACCGCGCGCTCGCCGCTCGGATGCCAGCGGATCTGCCAATGCGGGCAGATCAGGCCGTTTTGCAGCAACTCGCCGGTTACCCCGCTCGATTCGAACATCTCGAGCGTCGGCGGATGAAACGTGGATGCGCGCGGATCTTCCTGCAGCCCCGCCGCGGCCTCGAGCACCCGGACATGGATCCCGGCTTTGCCGAGGGCGAGCGCAGCGGTGAGGCCGACCGGGCCGGCGCCCGCGATGACGACTGATTTGTCTTCCAACGTAGTTCTATCCTGAGTCTCGCGCATGCTGAGCCTCGATGGTAACGGATCGGTCGTTCGCTTAGGCCTTGGCGATTGAAGGTTCGCCCTGAGCACAGACGGGCTAAGTAAGTGCCATTCGGCTCAGGCGCCTGCCTGTGAGAGACTTGAAAATCTTCAGGACAGAAGGCCGATCGATAGTGTCGCAACACTCTGTACATATACCGGACGCAGATACTGAAATTTCAACGCCGGAAAATCGCAGATGACATCCGGGCTCAACGGCGACGAACTGAAACGCGCTTGGCCCGCCGAGGGCAACAGCCGCGTGCCCTACTGGATCTACACCGACCCTGACATCTATCGGCGCGAGATCGAGCGTATTTTCGAGGGACCGACCTGGAACTATCTCGGGCTCGACTGCGAAATTCCCGGGCCGGGCGATTTCAAGCGCACCACCATCGGCGAACAGTGCGTCCTCATCGTGCGCGCGGGCGACGGCACGGTAACCGGCCTCATCAACCGATGCGCGCACAAGGGCGTGCAGATTTCGCAGGCGCAGTCAGGCCACGTCGAGCAGTTCCAGTGTCCTTACCATCAGTGGACCTACGATCTGAAAGGAAAGCTGCTTGGCGTGCCGTTTCGCCGCGGGGTCAAGGGCAAGGGCGGGATGCCGGATGATTTTCTCTTAAGCGAACACGCTCTCACCAGCTTTCGCGTGGTGGTGCGCAATGGTGCGATCTTCGGGAGCTTGGCGACCGATGGGTCCACACCGCCGTTCGATGCGTATCTCGGCCCGACCATCCTGCCGCTCTACGATCGCATGTTCGACGGCCGCAAGCTGCGCCTGCTCGGCCACTCGCGCCAGCGCATTGCGGCCAACTGGAAGCTGATGCTGGAGAACATCAAGGACCCGTATCACGCGAGCCTGCTGCATGTGTTCTTCGTCACCTTCGGACTGTTTCGCGCCGACAACACCTCCGCCATCCGCATGGACGCGAGCGGCCTGCACACCGCATTGATCTCCAGCCGAAGCACCCAGGAACTGAACGAAGGCACCGAACAGATGCAGTCCTTCAAGGGAGACCTCGTACTGGAAGGTCCGCAACTGATCGACACGGTGCGCGAGTTTCCCGGCGATGCCACCGTGGTCATGCAGACGATCTGGCCCAACCTGATCCTGCAGCAGCAGTCCAATACCTTGGCCACGCGCCAGATCGTGCCGATGGGGCCTGCGGCGTTCGAGCTGCACTGGACTTTCTTCGGCTACGAATCCGACGACGAAGCCATGACCGAGCGCCGGCTGCTGCAGGCGAACCTCATGGGCCCGGCCGGATTGGTATCGATGGAAGATGGCGAAGTCATCGCGCGCAACCAGGATGGCATCCGCGGCAACGCGCACCGTCCCGGCGTGGCGGAGCTGGGCGGGCGCGATTACGCCGACACCGACCACATGGTGACCGAGGTGGCCGTGCGTGCGTTCTATCGCGGCTACCGTCGGGTGATGGGACTCTGAATCGGCGATGAGCACAGGCATGAACGGTGACATCACACTGCGCCTCGCGATCGAGAATCTCTATGCCGACTACGCCGAAGCCTTGGATGAAGGTGAGATCACCCGCTGGCCCGGGTTTTTCGCTGAGACGTGCCTCTACAGGCTCGTCTCGAAAGAAAATCATGACAAGGGCCTGCCGCTATCGCTCATGCTGTGCAATAGCCAAGGCATGTTGCGCGATCGCGCATTGGCCTGCCAGGAATTCAATGTCTACGCGCCGCGCACCTGGCGGCATCTGATCACCCAGATCCGCGTGCATGATGCAGCCGATCCGATTCCCGGCTCGATCTCTGTGCGCGCCAACTTCACGATCCTGGAGACCCTGCAGGATCAGCACACCACAATCCTCTGCACGGGCCGTTACCGCGACCAGTTGGTGCGGGTCGATGGTGCGCTGCGGTTCCGCGAAAAGATCTGCATCTACGACACCAACCTCATTCCGGGGACGGTGGTGTTTCCGGTGTAGCCGGTTTCAATTTCCGGTCGTATGGATGCGGCCGGTTCCACACGCCGGCATCACGATGATCATCATGTTTGATGAGCTTTCGCCGTCTCTGGCGTCGGCACGCTGATGATCATCAGCGGCATGAAGACGTACCGAACTACAGCGCGAAGTTCGAGCCGGTCACCGTTACCAATTCACAACGGCCACGTGGGGACGCCTGTCGCAATACGCTAACGACCCGCTATAAATTAAAGGCATGACCTCGGTGCCCGAACGCGGGTGGTTGAGGCCCAATTCGCCTTGCTTGCTTCGTTTGCTCGTATCGCCATCCAACGTCGTTGGAGAAAAAGCCACCGTGAAGAAGACATTGAAGGCCTTTCTGCTCGCCCTATTGGTCGTCGGCGCCGCTGGCGTGAGTCAGGCGATGGCGCAGGCGGTGACTTCCACCTACATGTACGTGCCGGGGATAAACGGGTCATCAAGTGACCTGCGCCATAGAGATTGGATTGACGTGCTGTCACTCACGCAGACCTTGGACCAGAGCAAGAAACAGCCCCAGTGCACGATGGAGGTCGTCAAAGGCCTCGACATCTCGGGTCCGCCGCTGTGGGGCGCGGCCGTCACCGGTCGGGTGTTTGGCGAAATTCTAATCGACGTCACCATCAATGAAATGAAGAGCGGACCACCTCAATTGTTCTACCAAATCAAGCTGCAGAGTGCGCGCGTCCGGGGCATCGCGACGATCGGGAACGGCAGGTATGTCGAACGAATCACGTTGGACGCCGCTTCGGTTCAACTGCTGTACTACCCTCAGGGAGCAAACGGCAGTCTGGGCGCTCCGGTCACCTTTGCGTGCTGACATTGACTGGCGAGATCAGCGCGCCGGCAATTCATCCTTCTGATAGTTCGGCGAACGCGGTCCATATAGCACGCCGTTTCTCCTCGGCGAAAGCAGTCGGCCGCTTGCAATACCCGCGTAGTTGAAGCTCGCATCAGTGCTCGTGTTGATGATCTGGGTGACCAACGCCTGGATGAGCAATCCGGCCAACCCACCCTGGTTCGAGCGTTGTTGTTCAGCCGAAGACGCGACGGCAGCGCCGTTCCACAGCAATTGGCCGGTTCGCATATCCACGATGCGACCTTCGACCGCGACCGCGGTCTCGCTGCTGAGCACTGCGAAGCTTGTGCCGTATCGCTTTACTTTGATGTAGACCACTGTGTCGGCACCGAAGATCTCGTGCAGCTTCGGTATCGACACGTCATGGATTTCCGCCGCGTTGTTGAGGCCGTTCTGCCGGAACGTCTCATCCATCAACGATACCGGTACGACGTAATAGCCCGCCTCCGCGAGCGGCAACGTGACCAGGGAAAGCACGCCGTATGTGGCCAGGACTTCAGGCGTTTCGTTGACGGGCGGCAGCACCAGCATCGATACCGGCCGGCTTTGCTTGAACGCGGCGTAGTCATAGGGCACGGGCGCCGCGCAAGCGACGAGCACGGCGCTTAGCACCAGCGCGCCCGCGCGACGAACCCAATGCATCGAGCGGCGAGGAACGATCGGTGTTCTTGTTGTCATGAGATGAATTCCGACACAGCACCGCCTAGGACTTCGGCGCGGTCATTCTTTTGAGGAGGAAATCCATGTAGGGTGAGGACTCCGGAAAGCTCGCCTTTTCGGATTCGAGCTGCAGTTTCGCCTCGTCGAATCGTCCGAGACGAAGATAGATCATGGCGAGATCAAGCACCTTGCCGTTGAGCGTCGCGTCATAACCGGCGGTTCCGCCAAAGCCCACCACCTCACGATTGGAAAGGGTGTATTCGCCCGCGCCGCCCGCCGAGTACACGACTTCCGAGGTCAGGCTGTTCACAATGTTCAGCGTTACCTTGGCATAGGCGATCTGCTCCTTGCCGCGCCCCAGAATGCCGAAGAGCTGCCGATCGCCGACTTCCTTGCGGCCGAATTCCGCGATGTCGCCGGTCACTACGAAATCGGCGCCGCGAATCGATTGGGCCTGGGACTTGAATTGCGCTTCCTGCTTGATCTCGGCGAGGTTCTCGCGATCCAACACGTCGAAGCGTTGATGAAGGCTCGCGCCTATCGGCTCAATAGGCGGGCCGCGATTCTAGGCACAATACCGGCGTGAGAAGTGGATTTTCGGAGGACGGAATGCATCATCTCGAAGGCGGTTGCCATTGCGGCAACATCAAGGTCGTCTACCGGACGGACATTGCGCCCGAGGACGCCAAGCCGCGCGCCTGCCAATGCTCGTTTTGCCGGAAACACAACACGCGCGCCGTCTCCGACCCAAGCGGATCATTGGCTATCACTGTTAGCCATGGAAGCGCGCTCAGTCGGTACCGCTTTGGTCTTGGGTCGGCCGAGTTCCTGATCTGCCGAACATGCGGCGTCTATGTCGCGGCCTTCATGGCTGACCCCGACGATGGGCACGGCTATGCGACGCTCATGGCTAACGCATTGGATGCACAGGGACGCTATTCGCCGGCCGTGCCGACTGTCTACGACAATGAAGACGAAGCGGGCCGCCGTGAGCGGCGCCGCCAGCGTTGGACGCTGGCTACCTTGAGCGTCCGTGAATGATGGCCTGCATTCCATTGGGGACACCGCAACGCGGCGGCCACATGGCGGCACCACGATAAGCGGTATTCTCGTACGGTCGCACCCTTCAAGAGGAGAGCGAGTTGGGCGATTTCCGAACCTACAGCATCGCAAGGCGCGAGCCGGTAGCGGCGATGGCGCCGATTCGTGATGCGAGCGCCTGGACACGGGAATCGTTGCGCGAGGTCGAGGGCTGGAGCTATCGGTTGAGCGACGGCGAGCGTGCGCAACTCATCGATGCGACGGCGCGGCTGCAAGGCGTTCCGGTGGAGAAGGTCGATCGCGATAATTTTGTCCTCGGATCGCTTGCTGCGGTTATCGAGGACGTGCGCCGCGAGCTGCTGCACGGACGTGGCATCGTCATGCTGCGAGGGTTTCCGCTCGAAGCGCTCGATCGAGCGGGTCAGGCCATCGCCTATTTCGGCATGGGCGCCTATCTTGGTCGACCCCTCTCGCAGAACCGTGCGGGTCATCTGCTCGGACATGTAAAGGATCTCGGGGGCGATTACTCGAATCCCAACACCCGCGGTTATCTGACCCGTGCCGAGATGCGTTTTCATTCGGACAGTTGCGATTACGTCGGGCTCTTGTGCCTGCAAACGGCAATGCGAGGAGGCGAGAGCCTCGTTGCAAGCTCGGTCACCGTGTACAACCGCATGCTCGAGCAGGGTCCTGATTTGACGGAGGAACTGACTCGCGCGTTGTATCGCTCGCGCATGGGCGAGATCGGCCCGGGCGAAGCGCCCTGGTACACGCTTCCGATCTTCTGCTTCGACGCAGATGGCCGCTTCTATTCAGTCGGTGGTGGTGTGCGCATGGAGCATGCCCAGACACTTCCCGGAGTGCCGCGCTACACGGCAGCGCAATCCGAAGCGCTCGATCTCTATCGCAAGACGATCCGCGAATACGCCGCCGAGATTCCATTTCTGCCGGGGGACGTCCAGTTCCTCAACAACTACGTGACCATGCACACCAGGCGCGCCTATGAGGACTGGCCCGAGCCGACCCGCAAACGCCACCTGCTGCGGCTTTGGCTCTCCGACCCGGACAGTCATCCAAAGGGCTTGCAGGAAGACAGTTTTCGCCGCGGCATTTTGCCGAAACCGGGCACCGTGTTGCACGCGCCGCTCGATGTGGTCGATGCAGTTGATCTTGCCGATTGATCGTCGCCATGAATATCGAACCGCGAACGCCGCTACGACATTGCATTGCGGGACGTGCAGCACTTTGCTGCGCGCTCGTCGTGGCGGCATGCGCGAGCACCTGGGCGCAGACCTATCCATCCAAGGTCGTGCGGCTGGTGGTCAACTTTCCACCCGGCGGCGTCAACGACGTGACCGCGCGCATCATCGCGCCGCATCTGGCGAAAGCGCTCGGCCAGCCGGTAGTGATCGACAACAAGCCCGGCGCGGGCACGACCATCGGCACCGACTTCGTCGCGAAGTCCGCGCCTGATGGACATGTGCTGATGATCGCGGCCTCGTCCACCGCGATCGTCCCGTCGCTCTACAAAACGCTTCCCTATGACGCGCGGAAGGACCTGACGCCGGTTGCGCTGATCGCAAGCACCACCAACTATCTCGTGGTCAATCCGAAAAGCAACTTCCGTTCAGTCGCGGAGCTTGTCGAGTACGCACGCCGCAACCCCGGCAAACTTAATTACGCATCGAGCGGCAACGGTAGCAGTACGCATCTCGCGGTCGAGCTGATGAAATTCCAAGGGCAATTTTTTGCACTGCATATTCCTTATCGCGGCGTGGGTCCGGCGATGGCGGCGCTGCTCGCGGGCGAAGTCGACTTTCTGTTCGACGCGGGGCCGGCCTCCGCACCATCGATACAAGCCGGCAAGGCGCGATTGCTTGCGGTGTCGACGCGGATCCGCAGTCCGCTCTTCCCGGAGGCACCAACCTTGGTCGAGTCGGGTTTTCCGGATTTCGATATCGATTCATGGACCGGCGTCATGGCCACCGGCGGCACGCCCCAACCGGTGGTCGATCGGGTCGCTGCCGAGCTGCGCGGCATCGTCGAGTTGCCGGAGGTGGTCTCGGCATTCGCAAAACTCGGCATGGCGGTACGGTTTGCGGGACCTGCCGAGTTCGCGTCCTTCTTCGACGCCGAAATCAAGCGCTGGGGCGTGGCAGTGAAGTTCTCTGGGGCGCAGGCGGATTGATCGTCACGGTCATTGGTGCGGGGCGGTGCCAGCTTGAGTCACGACACATCGTATTCTTACAACAACCGCCGGGCTCTCGGCGCCCGGTATCACGCCTCCTTTTTCTCGCGGCGATGCGTCTTGTCATGGCAAACCGTGCACAGTGTCTTTAGGTTTCCCGCGACGTTCTCACCACCTCGCACATGGTGCTCGACGTGATGCAGTTCCAAGTGCCGCGGGTCGGAGGGGTTCCATTCATCGTGTGACCACCCGCACTCCATGCATTTGTATCCGTCACGTCGAAGCACCTCTCTGCGAATATCGTCGGGGATGCTTCGGTCATGTTCAGGGCTTTGCCGGTCATTCTGCAGTGTGTAGACCCCGACACCTAAGTCCGGGCGGCCAGTGCTTTGTGTTGCGATCGGCCAACCGAATTCTGTTCGAAGCTCACGCACGCGGCGCGCCCACTCCGTCTTGTCGCCTGCGACGTAGCGCAATTCCTCGTTCGTGACTCCGCTCACAATTTTCCACCCGAACTGCACGCGTAACTCGCGCAAGCGCCGCGCATACTCCTGAATCCCAGAGACAACGAGCAACTCGTCGCCATTGATGACCGTGCCCGCATACTTGCGGAAGTAGTACAGAATCCTGTCTCTCGCGGCCGCGGCATATTCGGCCGGGATCAACGCCTTGCCCAGGTCGCGGAGTCTCAAGGTAAAAAGCGGTCAGAAGCGAATGGCACTTACTTAAGCCATCCAAACGACTAGCGGGCCGCACTCTCACTCGAGAACACAAAAAGAGCGCCCCGCTTCCGTCGTTCGCCTAGGCATACGCGACCGTTCGCCCTGAGCTTGTCGAAGGGTGAATGCGGGAGAATTCTTGAGCGGACCATCGCGCGCTGTCGACACGCCTGCGTTACCCTTCGACAGGCTCAGGGCGAACGGAGGCTTGAGCAAAGACGGATTAAGTAAGTGCAATTCGGGTCAGAAGCCGATGTCGCCGTCCTCTTTATCGAGCACAACCGCGAGGGCCAGTGCATTTCGGAGCATGAAGGCCCCGTAATCGTTGGCAAGACCAACGATTGCGCGAGCGCCTTGCTCCGTCCAGTCGTGCTTCATTGAGAGAATAGTTGTGAGGCGATCACGCTCACCTCTCCCCGCTATTTTCCTGGAGACCGAACTGACGGCGGAGTCGTATTCAGATATGGTCGACTGAAGTAAAGCAGCTTGGTCAATCATGGCAATTCTCCACTTTGCTATTGCTTGAAACGATTGGCGTGGTGCCAAGCGAGGTGCTCCAGGCTTGGCAGAAAACGATGAGGCCTTCTGATCGGGTGATTGTTGTAACGGCAGAGCAATTCCTCATCTATCCGATTCTTAGATTCGGTGATCCGTGACGAAAACCGAACGAGCAGATTCGGGGTCACTGTCATTAGCCCGGAATCGAACAGGCGATTGAACGTGGCGCTGAGGCATAGCCCGTTCATGGGATCCGTACGGAAACGTGCATCTGCGCTCCACGGAATGATATGGCTTGCAATCAAGCATTCGGGGATGGCAAGGCCAGTCACGCAGCACGTCGTCGCGTAACTGCTCAGAATCGCGTCTCGAAAGAAGCTCTGGTGGACCCGTTGCTTTGTCATGCGAAGCGTCTCCGAAGGCCCCGACGGCTGTGTAAGTGAACGGGCAATCTCTGCGGGATGCTGTTTCTCGTGGCGAAATTTGTTCGCTTTCCAGACCAGCGTATTCCAGTCCGCATGGAATTCGTCCCATACTTGGCGGTCCAGTTTGCTTGTATGGGTAAGGCCGGAGATTTCCTTCTCGCGAAGTTCTGGGTCGAAAGCCCCAAAGTTTCCGAGCTTTCTTGCCACGGAAGCGGGTGTTCTTCCGAGAAGGCGGGCTAGTTCCTGTACTGCAGGGTTTGTTGGCCTTCGTGCGCTGGAATGGGAGACGGCAGTAAAGCTCAAAGGCGAGGATTGATTCCCCCCACGTCCAAGGAGCGCCATAACGAGACCTGTTCGACTCCGACACATATTTTGGGACAGACAACGTTTATCGCTCCCACCCGGCGACGATCACTCGTTTCAAAGTCAATGCCTCGTCGTGTCCGTTTGAGTATTACCGGCATTCGCTGCCATATCAACCAGAGCGGCAATAACTGCTCGTGTTCTGCTCACTTGGCCACGCGACGATCGGCGCCACCCCCCGCAAAGAACTGATTCGCGGGTCGCTTCAGCCCGAGGTTCTCGCGCAACGTGCGTCCCTCATACTCACGCCGGAAGATGCCGCGCCGCTGCAACTCCGGGACGACCATCGTCGCGAAATCATCAAGCCCCGCCGGCACGGTCGGGAACATGATATTGAATCCGTCGCTCGCTTCCCCCTCCAACCACGCCTGCATCGTGTCGGCGATTTCGACCGCGGTGCCGA
>JANMUI010000353.1:0-14057 GCA_031391405.1 Betaproteobacteria bacterium | reverse complement strand
CCGACCTCTTGCGAAGAGAGTTCGCGAGCACGGAGCGCGCGCGATGACTGAGCTGCATATTGGCTATTTGCTGATCGCCGCGATGGTATTTCTCGTGATCGCGGGGATGCAGGTAGGCGTGGTGCTTTTCTCGTTGTCCTTCATTGGCATATGGCTCATCAAGGACAACTTCGAGACGTCGTCCCGCATGCTGGCGTTGTCTTCCTACAGCGGTATCCAGGACATTGTATTCGCGACGATTCCGTTGTTCGTGCTGATGGGGATGTTCGTAAGTATCGCCGATCTGGGCAAGGATACGTTCGAGGTCGCCGAGTGGATCTTGCGGAAAATTTCCGGCGGCCTTGGCATGGCGGTGGTCGCAGCGAACGCAATCTTCGCCGCGGTCACCGGCATCAGCATTGCATCGGCTGCAGTTTTTACCCGCATCGCAGTACCGGAACTATTGAAGAACGGGTATTCACCAAAACTTGCGGTCGGTACGGTGGCGGGATCATCCATATTAGGCATGTTGATACCGCCGAGTATTCTCTTCATCCTCTACGGCATCGTCGCCGAGGAATCCATCGGTAAGCTGTTCATCGCTGGTGTCATCCCCGGCATCATCATGTCGGTGGCCTTTTGCCTCGGCATCTACATCATGGTGGTGTACTTCAAAGGGTTTGCCGGCACCGTCAAGGATTCGGTGGAGTTGGAGAGCGCAGAGACCTGGGGAAGCGCCGTGCGAAAGCTCGCACCGGTCGGCTCACTGGTGGTGTTGATCCTCGGCGGCTTGTACGCCGGCGTGTTCACACCGACCGAGGCGGGCGCAGTCGGCGCGATGGGAGCGTTTGTCATTGCGCTGATTCGCAAACGGCTGACCTGGCGACGCTTGTGGCGAGTGCTGGTCGAAACGGGCTATGTTTCAGTGAGTATCCTGATCCTCTTGATCGCGGCCAATCTCTATAGTCGGATGCTCACGTATTCGGGCGTGCCGGATGCGATCGGTGGTGTGCTGCAGAATCTTGGCGTGGTCGGCTTCTACGCCGTCTACATCGCGATCATCATCGGTCTTGGATGCATTCTCGACTCGACCTCGATCCTGCTGATCGTGGTGCCGATCGTGATTCCGATCGCCAAGGGCTTCGGGATCGATCTCATTCACTTCGGCGTGATCACCGTCATCGCGGTGGAAATCGGTTTGCTCACACCACCATTGGGGCTGTCGGCCTTTGCGGTGAAATCGAGCCTCGCTGATCAGAGCATTCGATTGGGCGATGTCTTCAAGGGGTCCATGCCGTTCGTGGCGGTCATGTTCATCGTTCTGATGCTTGTCGTGGTATTCCCGGACCTGAGCACGATCCTCGTCCGCTGACGGATTTCGGGCGAATGACGTTCGGGTCAGTGCCCGAACGTCATTGTCATGCTGGGTCGTGGTGCGCCTTCCAGGGCGACCTGTACATCGACCAGCTCCCCGCAATGGCCGCAGCACAAATGTCTTAACCGAAATCGGCCGCGATCATAGTCTTCGCCCCGAACCGGTCCGGCAGATTCGAGCGGCAGCTCATAGCTTCGCAAGTGCTGCGCCAGATTGTCGGTCGCGGCGCAATGCCGATGGCCGCACTGACCGCAGAGCAAAGCGTTGGCCGCAAAATCGATGACCAGCGCTTCGCCATAACGATGCCGCCCGGTGCCTGAGAATTTGATCATGGCATCGCCTGGGGTCGCACCGTCGAGACGAGCCTTGCGCAACGCCTTGCGAAGCAGATGCGTCGCGTCGAACGCCAATGCGCCGGATGGGGTGGTGGCGATGCCGTAGATGTTGCGCGCGGCCGCGTCCGAAATGACGCCTCGCGCAAGGTCGGCATGTACGACCGCCGGATCACGCGTCAGCGGGTCGCCATAACCCCCGCCCGCCTGCCAACTGTGATACCAGACGTCGCCCCGCTGCATCGCGGAGCGAACGTGTTTGGGAGCGAGAATTTCCCGCTTGCCCGCGATGTCTTCAAGATGTTCTGGCAGCGGCCGGTTGCCTTGGATGCGCGCAGTGATGTCGGTGTCGAGCACACGCGCCACGCGAATCGCCGCGCCGGGAAGGCCGCCTGCGAGTCCGATCGCATTCGGCATTTCCGCGCCGGTACCGGCGAACAATCCCTCCATCCGATCGTTCGGCGCGTCATACATCGTGTAAGCGAGCTCGCCCGATCGGCCACCCCGGTACCGCCCGGGCCCGCCCGAATCGCGTAGATGCCGGCGGAACAGATAGAGCACCGGATACTCGGCTTCCTGATCTTCGATGTTCGGCATGTTGGGCGTGGTGTTGAATACGATGCCCGCCGTATCGACGCCATCGGCATAGGACCGCGCACCGCCGCCACCGCCGAAGTGACTCATCTCGGTGGCGGCGAACGGGAAGCCATGCTGGCTCGTGCCTGCGAATATGGGCGCCATCGATGTGCCGGACCATACTGCCATCGCCTGATCGCGATACTTTTCGCTTGCGAGCAGCATATGGCTCAAACATCGCCAGGTGACATCGATCGTCACGATGACCGCCGATATGGTCGCCATCGCACAAGGTGCGGGATACGCGCAATTGTTAACCGTTCCCTTCGCGCTCACGATATCGAGGCAGTCGCGTACGCCGCGGTTCCAGGGGATGTCCCAGCAAAGATTGATATAGACCGACGACAGGACCGCCGCCTGCAACCCCGACCATGTGCAGTTCACGAGGCCGCGCGCTTGCGGGCTCGTGCCGGTAAAGTCGAACGAGAGTCGATCGCCGGTCTTGGTGAGCGTGCAGACGATCGGGTAGATCTCGGACGTATGGCCGTCATGATCGATGTACTGCACTTCGCGCCAGACGCCATCAGGCAATTCGGCAAGCCGTGCGGTGAGCTTGCGACGCGCGAACGCGATCGATTCGGCCATCACAGCCTTTACCGCGTCGATACCCCAGGCCTCGATCAGATCGAGAATGCGCCGGCGTCCGGAATTGAGCGCGGCGATCTGCCCGCGCACATCAAGACCGACGAGCGGGTCGCGGACTTGATTGATGATCCATGCGAGCACGTCCTCCCGTACCTGTCCGGCATCGACCAGTTTGACGGGTGGCATCCGCAGCCCTTCCTGGTGAATATCGAGCGCCTTGATCGAGAAGCCGCCCGGATCGGTGCCGCCGGTATCCAATTGATGGCCCGATGCACCGATCCACGCGACCACTTCGCCCGCATGAAAGATCGGTGCGACCGTGGCGAAGTCGGGTGCGTGAATCGCACCGAGATATGGATCGTTGCATATGAACATGTCGCCGTCGCGAATGCCGACGGATGCGGCCGTGAGCCGCTGCGTGCTCTCTACGATCAGTGGCAGCACGTTGCCTTGCGTGACGATGTACGGTCCGACCGCAACCAAAGCACCGTCCGGCATCATGATCGCGGCGGCCGCATCGTTGCCGGTGATCAGCACGTTGGATCCGGAGCAGCGCATGTACTGGATGCCCATCTCTTCGGCGATCGTCAGCAGCCGATGATTGAGGACTTCGAAGCTGGCCGGGTCGATCGTCGTCGCGAGGCGGTCGTTCATTGGTTTCTCGAAGCTTTGCCGAGCAGGATATGTGTGTGCCGGAATGGATCGATCTTCGCATGCTGATCGGCCAATACGACAATCGTGGTACCGGCATGCTCGATGATCGCGGGACCGGTGATCGCGGCGCCAACCGGGAGCTGTGGGCCATCGAAGACCGGCGTACTCACCATGCCGCGGCGCATGGGGCAATAGGTGGATCGTTCGGTGCGCGGCAGGGCGTGTCCGGTCACGGATCCGCGTTCCTCCGGTAAGCGGGGGACTTCGCCCACCGCATCGACGCCGAAATTGACGAGCTCGATGCCCGCTTCCCGCAAGGCTGCGCCGCGACCGAACAGCCGCTCGTACTCTTTCTCGAATGCCGCTGCCATTGCGGCGATCCCCGCATCGTCCAAGCGTCCTTGAACGGGAATGCGAACGTTGTGCACCTGGCGGCGAAACCGCGCCTCGATCCATCGATCAAAGCGCCATCGGTCGCGTTGGACGCGGGCGTCAGTCAGGCGTTTCGCGCCCTCGGATTCCATCGACGCGTAGATATGCTCGACCCGCGCGGGTGCGACCGGCAATACCATGGGGTCGGAATAGGCGAGGCTGAACCGCACATCACACAGTGCCGCGCCGTACGCGGAATGCACGGTCGCGAAATACGGGACAATGATGCGATCGATGCCGATCTCGTCGGCATAGGACGCTGCATGCACCGGCCCGGCGCCGCCATAGGCCATCATCACGAAATCGCGTGGATCATGACCGCGCTCGAGCGTGGACTTGCGAATCAGGTCAGCCATCTGGTTGTCGATGACCTGTCGGATGCCGGCGGCGGCAGCCAGTACGTCACCGTCGAATAGGGGGAGAGCAATTCTCTGTCGAATTGCGTCCGCCGCGCGGTCCGCATGCAGTTGCATGCGACCACCCAGGAATCGGTCGGGCGAGATGTAGCCGAGCACGACGTCCGCATCGGTGACCGTCGGTTCGATGCCACCCAGGCCGTAACACGCAGGGCCCGGCACGGCGGCAGCGCTTTGCGGGCCGATGCGCAGACGATTGCCGTCGACCCAGGCAATCGACCCTCCACCCGCACCAATGGACGTGAGATCGACCATCGGGAGGCGCAGTTGATATTGATTGAGCACCGTCTCCTTGCAGTAACCCCACGCACCGTCGCGTACGATCGCGACCTTGAACGTCGTGCCGCCGACATCGGTCGCGATCACGTTCGGGAAGCCGAGCGACGTCGCGATTCGCGCTGCGCCGACGACACCCGCGGCCGGTCCCGATTCGATCGTGAACACCGGCACGGTCTGCGAAGCGGACACCACGCCACCGTTCGATTGCACGATCATGAGTTTCTGTCGCAACCCCGCTTGATTGAGCGTGTGCTCCAGGCGGCTTAGGTATCGCTCGATGACAGGGCCGACGTAAGCATTGAATAACGCGGTGGCGCTGCGCTCGTATTCGCCGATCACCGGCGCAACGTCACTCGACAGGGACACATGCAGGTCAGGCATCGTCTCCTGCAGCAGCACGCGGACGCGCTGCTCGTGCAGGGCGTTCTTATGGGAGAAGAGCAGCCCAACGGCAACCGCTTCATATCCTTGATCGCGAATCTTCCGGGCAATAAGTCGAACCGCTGCCTCATCGAGCGGAACGACGACTCTGCCGAGATAGTCGACCCGTTCGGTCACCTCGAAGATGTCGCGCTCGTCGGCCAGCAGCCGCGGCTTTTGGGTGTTTCGATAGTGGTGGCGCTCGAACACGCTCAACCCGGCAACGCGGCCCGAGGCCCGCATGATGAGGAGCGTGTCGCCGAATCCGCGCGTGGCGATGACTGCCGTGCGCGCACCGGCAAACGCGAATACCGCGTTGCTCGATTGCGTGGTCGCATGAACGAGCCGGTCGGCGGTGTCGAGCAGCCGTGAAACAGAAAGGCCGGCTGCGCTCGCGGCCTCTTTGATGCCATCGATGACCCCTCGCTGAAGGTCGTCCGGCGTGGTCAGCACCTTGCCGGGATGGATGCTCCCGGTCGCGTGATCGATCGCAACCACGTCGGTGAACGTACCGCCGATGTCGACTGCAATGGTGTACAAAAATCTTCCTTTCTTCCCGGTAACCGGTTATGACATCAGACGTGGCTGCGTTCCAATCCGCGCGATGATCGTCGTGCGCGCACTACCGGATTTGCGGGCAAGGTTGGCAGCGCCGGCCAGTGCATTCGCCTGCAAAAGCACGACGAGGCGACGATCGATCACATCGGGGGTATCCGGTATGCGGTGCCGCTGACGAAATAGCTTTGTAGGTTGATCATCTTGACGAAACCGACCCCATTCTAGTCAAACTTACGGCTGGATCCTGACCACGATGCTCGGTCACGCTCGCTGCGCTTCCCAGAAGGACATTGCCATGACCGATTGTTCGACGCTTGCACGTGTTTTGATTCTCGGCGCCGGTCGGATCGGCGAAACGATCGCCGCCATGCTGAGCGGCGGAGGTTATCGGGTCACGATTGCCGACCGGGATCCGGCGCGACTTGCCACGTTGGCACGAGCCGACCTCGCGACGCTCATGCTTGACATACAAAACCGCTCTGCGCTGCATGCCGCAATGCCAGGACACGACGCCGTGCTGAATGCACTCCCGTTTTCGGCGGCGGAACAGGTGGCTGGTGTAGCGGTCGAGTGCGGTGTCCACTACTTCGACCTCACTGAGGACGTCGCCGCGACCCGGGCCACCCGACTGCTCGCGACGAGCGCGCGCAGCGTTTTGATGCCCCAGTGCGGACTGGCGCCCGGGTTCGTTGGCATCGTCGCGCACGACCTGGCGCGGCGCTTCGAATCGCTTTCCGATCTGCGTATGCGCGTGGGCGCGTTGCCCCGCTACAGCCGCAATGCGCTCAAGTACAACCTCACATGGAGCACGGAAGGTCTTATCAACGAGTACTGCAATCCGTGCGAAACCATCGTCGATGGCGAGCACATCACGGTGCCCGCGCTCGAGGGATACGAGACCTTCGCGTTGGATGGCGTGACCTACGAGGCGTTCAACACCTCGGGTGGGCTTGGCACGCTCTGCGAGACCTTGGCCGGCAAGGTGAAGCATCTCGATTACAAGTCGATCCGCTATCCGGGCCATCGCGATATCGTGAAGCTGCTGTTGGATGATTTGCGACTGCGTGACCGTCGCGATCTTTTGAAAGAAATCTTCGAGACGGCCATTCCGAGTACCCAGCAGGACGTCGTGATCGTGTTCGTGACGGCTGCGGGGCGCCAGCATGGCCGCTTCGTGCAGGAATCGTTCTTGACGCAAGTCCATGGACGCCCGCTGAATGGCGCGCACTACAGCGCGATCCAGCTCACCACGGCCGCCGGGATTTGCGCGGTGCTCGACTTGGTGCGGGCCGGGAAGCTGCCGCAGCGAGGCTTCGTGCGGCAGGAAGAAGTGCGTCTGGAAGATCTGATGGCCAGTCGGTTCGGGACATACTTCGAGACGCAACCGCATGATCGCGGTACGGCTACGGAGTCCGCTTGAACGACTGGGAAACGGGAAACGGGAAACGGGAAACGGGAAACGAGAAACGGGAAACGGGAAACGCGAAACGCGAAACGCGAAACGGGAAAAGCGAAACGCGAAACGAGAAACGGGAGGCAATGCATTCGCCCCGTTCACAACGTCACGTTACCGCGCGACCCTTTCCGATTCGAGGATTCGGCCGCCCGCCGTCGCTGATTGCGATCACGACGACGATCTCGTCGGGTCGCGGTGCATCGGCGACAAACAAGGTCCAGGTATCGATTTCATCGAACGACCAGGGATTGTCCTTGTGTCCGAGCGGAACATCGATCGAAGTGCCGGCAGCCGCCACCTTTGCGTTCGATGGGATCAGCGCCTCGCCGCCGCCAATCGCCGCGCGCATCGGTTTGCCGAGCTTGGGATGCAGGATCGCCGCGGCATGCTCCAGGTCGCCCGCGACACCGACAATCGCCGCCTTGCCATAGGAGACGACCTTGCTGCCCAACAGCTTCACCAGTTCTGGCATCAACTGCTCACCGAGTTGGGCGCCAAGGTCGTAGAGCGCCGACAAGTCGTCGACGAAGCGGCCTTCAAACGGATTAGTGATGACAACGATCGCCGCCGCCCGGCTGATGGGGCGCGCTGCGCTGCGTCCGGACTCCGCGTGCACGGTTTCTCGAGTGAGGATCGTCTTGCGGATATTCATGGAGAGGCCCTCGCTGGTGAAAGGCCGAGCATGTCGGCGGCGTTACGATGCAGGATGTCGCGGCCGGCGCTCGAGCTGCCAAACGAGCGCTCGATGAACCCGACCGGATCCGGCTCTCCGAGCGGAAACGGACCGTCGCTGCCAAGCACCAGCCGATCGGCGCCGACGGTGTCCGCTGCCATGCGGATATAGCCTTCGTCGAAACAGACGGTATCGAAGTAGAGGCGTCGCAGGTAGTCGCCGACCGTCCCGTTGATCGACTTCGCGAGGGTCGGATTCGTATCAAGCTCGCGTTGCATGCGATTACGCAGCATGACCGCATAGCCACCCACATGGGCGCAACACAGCTTCAAGGTCGGATACCGGTCCAGCAGGCCGCCGAAAATCATGTTGAAGATGTTGAGTGTCGAATCGAACAGATAGCCGCTGACGACGGCCAGCTCGTAGTCGCGCATGCGCTCCCGGCCGGGCGGATTGGCCGGGTGGACGAACAAAGGAACCCCGAGCTCCACGGCCGCCTCGAAGATCGGCGCGTACTCGATCGCATCGAGATACCGGCCGCGCACATTCGATGCGATGTGCCCGCCGCGCAAGCCAAGCGATGTAATGCCCCGGCGCAATTCTTTCGCCGCCGCAACCGGATCCTGCATCGGCAGAAATGCCCAGCCATCGATCCGCTCGGGATGGCGGTCGCGAAGCGTAGCGATCTCATCGTTGAAGATCTGCGCGGCGCGACTCGCCAACTCGCCAGGGACCTCGTAGTTGATCAACGGTGTGGCGAGCGACAACACGGTGCGGTCGATGCGCAATGCATCGAGCCGCTTGATCTGGCGGTCAGGATCAAAGAACGTGCGATTGAGTCCGAACTTCAAATCGCCAACCGTGACGGGAACCTCTTCGCTTTGATCGCCGATCGCATGCCGGCGTACCGCAAACGCCGATTCCCGCTGCACGAAATCGATGTAGCGTTCAGGGACGAAGTGACAATGGATGTCGACGATCATCGGTGCCTCGAGGGGTTACCTGTCGATTGCTTTCATGTTGGCCGCCGGGTAGCGATCGCCTTTCGTCATACCAATCGGCGCGATTTCTTCGAGCGCCTTGATCTCCGATGCGGACAGCACGATGTCCGAGGCTTTAATGTTCTCGACGACGCGCGATTCGCTCTTGGTGCCGGGGATCGGCACGATATCGTTGCCTTTGGAGAGCACCCAGGCGAGTGCAAGCTGTGCCGGCGTGCAGCCCTTTGCCGCGGCAAGGGCCTTGAGTTTCGCGGCAAGCTTCAAGTTTTCGGTGATGTTCTCGGGCGCGAAGCGCGGATGGCTTTGGCGTGTGTCTTTCGGGTCGAGCGTTTCGCGGCCCGACACTGTGCCGGTCAGAAACCCTCGTCCGAGCGGGCTGTAAGCGGTGTACCCGATACCCAGCTCCCGGCACGTCGGCAGAACGTCCGATTCGTCTTGACGGCTCCAGAGCGAGAGCTCGGATTGCACCGCCACGATCGGGTGCACCTTCACGGCGCGACGCAGATTGGCAACCGATACTTCGGACAGTCCAAGATGCCGCACCTTGCCTTGCTTCACAAGATCGGCCATCGCCCCGACGGTGTCTTCGATCGGTACGGTCTTGTCGACGCGATGCTGAAAGTACAGATCGATCGTCGTCACGCCAAGACGCTTGAGCGAGGCCTCGCAGGCTGAACGGACATACTCCGGTGTTCCGCAGATGACGGTGCCTTCGGGCTTGCGCTGTTGGCCGAACTTCGTGGCGAGCACGATCTTGTCGCGAATACCCTTCAAGGCCTTGCCGAGGAGCTCTTCGTTGTGTCCGTTGCCGTAAGCGTCGGCCGAGTCGAGGAAGTTGACGCCCAGATCGACGACACGGCGAACCAGGTCGATCGACTTGGCGTCATCGGACGCGCCATAGATGCCGGAGAGTCCCATGCATCCGTAGCCGACTTCGTTCACCGTGATCTTGCCGCCCAACGTACGTCTTTTCATATTGCCTCCAGTGTGGAAAACCTTGCATCGACGATCTGCCGCCATGCATCAATGATACCGGTGGTCAAGCCAACGGGTTCGATCCGGTGATCAGGGCTAGGAGTCTGCGCGGCAGAGCGCGCACACTCCTCTAAGCAGACGCAATTTTGTGAATCCGACGCTTTTCGAGCGAAATTCGCTCAAATCCGGCGTTATCGCTTGGCGCATTCGCGCGATTGAAGGCAAGTAGCGTCTGCCATCAGGAATCTGCGGGGTCTGCCGCGCAGATTCCTAGGTAGCCCGCAAAGCATCATTGACCCGCGGCAGCACCTGCTCGGCCATCAAGATCATCGACCGTTCGCCCAGCGCACGATCGGCCCAATCCATGCCGGTGTAGTAGAGCGTCCCGAATGGACCGATCTGCGCCCGAAATGCGAGGATCTGATCGACCACGCTATTTACCGATCCGGCGATGACCTGGGTCGCGAGGGACTGCTCGACGGTGATTTGATCCACCGGTTGGTTCGGGTATGTACCGAACAGACCGAGGCGTCCGCCGCGTCCAAGTTTCTTCATCAGGTTGGAAAAATAGAACCCGTACGGACCGTCGACGGTTCCGGCATAACGGCGCGCGGTTGCATCGTCGTCGGCGACGAAAATGCATTTCGCGACGCGCCAGCCGCTCGGATCTTCCGGCGCGTTGATATTGCGTAGGCCTTCGAGGTACTTGGGCAGATGGGTGGCGATCCAATGCGCCTGCACATACTGGCACGAGATGGGCGCCCAGCCGCGTTCTGCCGCGAGCGTGATGCCGTGTGAGTGCGGGGTGAGGGCTGTTACCCGAACCGGCGGATGCGGTTTTTGCAACGGCTTGGGCGCGATGCCCTGACCGATCTCCGGGAACAGCGTTTTTCGGGTCGTCACCTCGAAGAACTCGCCCTTCAGATCGTATGGCGCCTCACCCCACCAGATCTTCATGATCTGATCGAAGACCTCGATCATCTTGCGATTACGGTCGACCGTCGCGTTGCCGAATACTTCGATGTCCGAGGGCAGCCCGCCTGGTCCGATCCCCCATACGAATCGTCCGTCCATGAGGTGATCGATCATGGCGACATGCCCCGCCATCATGACCGGATGATAGATGGGCAGATTCACGACGCCTGGACCCAGCTTGATCGTCTTGGTTTCTGAAATCAACCGCGCAAGAAACATCAGCGCCGAGGTAATCGGTTCGGCGAGATCGGTGAAATGCTCGCCGACGAGAGCCTCTTCATAACCGAGGCGGTCGGCGAGAATGATGGCGTCCAGGTTTTCGCGAAGGACTTGGCGGTAGTCGCGGTGGAGAGGGTGGACAGGCTGGGTGAAGTAGGCGAGTTTCATTGCACAGATTATGGCCTAATCGCGTCACTCCCCAAATGCCGAGGGATGAACCACAGGGGACGCAGAGGACACAGGGGAGACCCGATGCACGGCATTGCTCATGGGCCCGATCGAGCCGCCGTCGGCAACCTCCCTCGGCATGCGCTGGCTTCGGCAAGCTTAGAGGTCCTTACCTCTGTGTCCTCTGCGTCCCCTGTGGTGAATGGTTGAGGCCGGAGGTCAGGAGGACCTACTTTCATGAATCGGCTATCCTTCAGTCTCCGTCTTTTGGAGCCTCGCATGAGCGCGACCATTCAGGTCTTCTGGCAGCCGCATTGAACCAGCTGCCTTCGGGTTAAGGAGTATCTCTCGGTCCGTGGGATCGAGTTTCAGTCGGTCAACGTCCTCGAAGACAAAGAGGGCTTGGCGTCCATGCGCGCGCTCGGCGCCCGCTCGGTGCCGGTGGTCGCGCGTGACGGCAAGTTCGTCTATGCCCAGGTCATCAAAGACGTCGTCGAGTTTCTCGGTCTCAATGAGAATACCGGTCCGGAACTGTCGCCCACTGTCCTCGCGGAGCGTGCGGGAATCGTGCTTGCGACCGCGGTGCGGCTGGTCCGTCAAATGCCAGAGTCGGCGCTCGAGAATCAACTGCCGCATCGGCCGCGTTCATGGCGGGTGCTCATGCATCACATTTTTCAGATTCCAACAGCCTATCTGCAGATGGAGGAAGCTGGCGGCCGCCTCGAATACGACGTGATGGTGGCGCCGCCCCCCGATGACATGCAGTCGAGCGCGTCGGTTGCAGAGTTCGGCGAGTCCGTTCGCCGACGCTTCGATGCGTGGTGGGCAAGGGTGCGCAACGAAAATTTCGATGGTTCCGTGCCGACCTATTTCGGCGAGACCACTCGCCATGAAATGCTCGAACGCACCGTCTGGCATAGTGCGCAGCATGTCCGGCAGCTCGCGGCCCTCCTCGAACAAGTCGGGGTCGCGCCGGACCGTCCGCTCGGTGCGGCGGATATCCGCGGGCTGCCGCTCACCGACAAGATCTGGGACGACGTTTAGAGCGTTCACCGCGATGGACGCGAAGGACGCAAAGGTCAGCCTGAGCTTGGCCGCCGCGTATAGTTGAAGCGCGAATTTGGAGCCGGCGTATCGGCCGTTTCCGCCTTGTTTCCTTTGCGTCCTTTGGTGCGTCCATTGCGGTTCAAATATTTTCGGTATCGAGTGAGGGAAAAGATGTCTTTGCAGCAGGAGAAAGTGGCTGGGGTCGGTGCGGATAGCGCATTCGATGTCGTCGTCGTGGGTGCCGGATTCGGTGGAATCTATGCGCTGTATCGCTTGCGGGGCATGGGCCTCAGGGTCCGCGTGTTCGAGGCGGGCACCGGTGTGGGCGGTACTTGGTTCTGGAATCGCTATCCGGGTGCACGCTGTGACGTCGAGAGCATGCAGTACTCGTATCAATTTTCCGATGCGCTTCAGCAGGAATGGGACTGGACCGAGAAGTACGCGACCCAGCCCGAGATCATGCGCTACGCCAACCACGTCGTTGATCGCTTCGATCTGCGTCGCGACATCCAACTGAACACGCGGGTGACCGCGGCGCATTTCGACGAACAAGAAGATCGTTGGCAGATCCAGACCGCTGATGGGTTGCGGGTGTCCGCGACATTCTGCCTGATGGCAACCGGCTGCCTTTCCGCCGCCAACATGCCGCATATCGAAGGACTCGAATCGTTCAAGGGCCCGGTCTATCACACGGGGGAATGGCCGCACGAGCCGGTTGACTTCACCGGGCAGCGGGTTGCGATCATCGGCACCGGATCATCTGCCGTCCAATCGATTCCGATCATCGCCAAGCAGGCAAAGCATTTGTATGTATTTCAACGAACACCCAACTATGCGGTGCCGGCACACAATGCCCATCTTGCACCGGAAGTAAGAAGCGCGATCAAGGCCGATTACGCAGGCCTGCGCCATCGTGCGATGCAGATGCCCACCGGTTTCGCGTTCGAGCTCAATCGAAAATCCGCGCTGGAGGCCACGCCTGAAGAGCGGCACCGCGAGTACGAGGCGCGCTGGGCCGCGGGCGGCCTGCCGTTCATGGGGTCCTTCGGTGATCTGCTGTTCAACCATAAGTCGAACGAAACGGCTGCTGATTTCGTGCGCAGCAAGATCCGCGAAATCGTCCATGATCCGGTCGTGGCCGAGACCCTCGCGCCCAAGAACATTCTCGGTTGCAAGCGGTTGTGCGTCGATTCGGGTTATTACGAAACGTTCAATCGACCGAATGTCACGCTCATCGACATTAGCGGCGAGCCGATCGAGTCCATCACGCCAATCGGTGTCATGGCGAAGGGCCGGGAAACCCAGGTCGATGCGCTGATTCTCGCGACCGGCTTCGACGCGATGACCGGCACGCTGTTGCGCATCGACATTCGTGGCAAAGGTGGTTTGACCCTCAACGAAAAGTGGCTGGGCGGCCCAAGGACCATGCTCGGTCTGATGACGGCCGGGTTTCCGAACCTGTTCACGATCACCGGCCCGGGCAGTCCGTCGGTGCTCGCCATGATGATTCTTGCGGTCGAACAACACGTCGATTGGGTGGCCGCCTGTGTGGCGTACATGCGCGAGCGCGGGCTTGCACGCATCGAGCCGACGCTCAAAGCGGAAGACGAATGGGTCGCGCATGTGAATGAGGTCGCCGCGCCGAATCTTCGGTCGACCTGCAGCTCGTGGTATGTCGGCGCGAACATCCCCGGCAAACCACGCGTGTTCATGCCCTACATCGGCGGATTCCCGCTCTACGTGCGCAAATGCGATGAGGTGGTGGCGAAGGGGTATGAGGGGTTTGCGTTGGCTTAGGATCTCGTAGGTCGCCCGGTTTCCCGGAACACCCAACGGGAGCATGCGTCTGCGTACCCTCAGGAATCCGATGCCAACTC
>JANMUI010000307.1:0-4430 GCA_031391405.1 Betaproteobacteria bacterium | reverse complement strand
GCGGATTACCGCGGCGATTCCTTATTTCGGCTACGCGCGGCAGGATCGCCGGCCGCGCTCGGCGCGGGTGGCGATCAGCGCGAAGGTCGTGGCGAATATGCTCGCGGCGGTCGGCGTCGATCGGGTGCTTACGATGGACCTGCATGCCGATCAGATCCAGGGTTTTTTCGATGTGCCGCTCGACAACGTGTACGCAACGCCCGTGCTCTTGGGCGAGGTGTGGCGACACAACTACGAGAATCTTCTGGTCGTCTCGCCGGATGTGGGCGGGGTGGTGCGTGCGCGAGCACTCGCCAAGCGACTCGAATCCGATCTGGCGATCATCGACAAGCGCCGGCCGCGCCCGAATGTATCCGAGGTCATGAATGTCATCGGTGACGTCGAAGGCCGTACCTGTGTGATCATGGACGACATCGTCGACACCGCCAACACGCTCTGCAAAGCGGCCGAAGTATTGAAGGCGCGCGGTGCGATCAAGGTGGTTGCATACTGCACGCATGCGGTGCTTTCGGGTGGCGCTTGCCAGCGCGTCGCGGAATCCGCACTGGACGAGTTGGTCGTTACCGACACGATCCCGCTCAGACCCGATGCAGAGAGGTGTTCCAAGGTGCGCGTGCTGTCGATTGCGGGTCTCCTGGCCGAGACGATTCTCAGGATATCGAACGAAGATTCGGTGAGCTCGCTGTTCATCGAATAACAGGTTTTACGCGCACGCCTGGTCGCGAGCGGCGCGCCGTGTGGAGGATGGTCCTTTGCACGGTTTTGAAGGAGTAGTCAGTCATGGCAATTGAAGTCGTCGCGCAAGCGCGCAACCTGCAGGGCACGGGTGCGAGCCGCCGCCTGCGCCGCGCGGGCAAGGTCCCAGGCATTGTGTACGGGGGCAAGGGCTCGCCGGTTACGATCGAGATCGATCACAACTCGCTTTACCATCAGTTGCGGCACGAGAAGTTCCACGCGTCGATCTTGACGCTCAAGCTGGATGGCAATGTCGAGCAGGTGCTGCTGCGCTCGGTCAATATGCATCCATGGAAACTGCAGGTGGATCATGTCGACTTCCAGCGTGTTTCGGCGGACGAAAAGATCCATATGAAAGTGCCGTTGCACTTCTTCAATGCGGAAATCTCCCCGGCCGTGAAAGTAGGCGGTGCGATGGTGAACTACGTCAAGAACGAGGTCGACGTCCGCTGTCTTCCCGCCGATTTGCCCGAATTCGTCGAGGTCGACCTCGCGAACCTCGTGGCGGGGCACTCGATTCATGTGCTCGATCTCAAGTTTCCCAATGGGGTTGAACCGGTGCTACACCGCGGCGAGAATCCGGCTGTTGCGTCGGCGCCGATCCCGCGTGCAGAGGTGGCTGAGGAAGAAGCTGCGCTCATCACCACGGCACCCGCGGCGTCCGCTGTGCCTGCTTCCAAGCAGCCTGAAAAGGCTGCCGAGCCCGCGAAGGCGGATGCCGGCAAGGGCGGCAAGGGCGGCAAGAAGTAGCCGTTGCATCGGTGCGGGCTGATGGCGTGGGATCATCCCCGCGCCTCCACCTTGCACGCCAGTCGACGCGTCGCTGCAGAGCCTTGCAATCGGCTTGGTTGAAATCGGCGCGTCGCGTTTCGTGATCGCTAAACCCTCGACCCCGCACCCGCGCTATGGGCGCTATCCGACTGATTGTTGGCCTTGGCAATCCCGGGCGCGAGCATGAGCGCGATCGCCACAATGTGGGGTTCTGGCTGGTGGAGCGATTAGCGGCCGCCATGCGGGTGGGCCTCGCGCGGGAGTCCAAGTACCATGCACTGGTCGGCCGCGCGAGCCGGCCGCATGGTGACGCTTGGCTCATGCTTCCGCAGACCTACATGAACTTGTCCGGGAAAGCGGTCGGCGCGCTCGCGCGGTTCTACAAGGTCGATCCGGAAGAGATTCTCGCCGTGCATGACGAACTGGATTTCCCGCCGGGCACCGTCAAGATGAAATTGGGCGGCGGTGTCGCCGGACACAACGGCCTCAAGGATATCGCCGCGCAGATCGGTACACCCAACTACTGGCGCATCCGCATCGGGATCGGGCATCCTGGTGATCGGAATCTCGTCGGCGACTATGTATTGTCATCGCCGCGCCCCGCCGATCGGGAGCTGATCGATGGTTGCATCGCGCGCGGCATCGAGATTTTTCCGCAGCTTCTGCAGGGCGAGTTCGAAGCCGCGATGTTGAAGCTGCACACCAAACCGGGCAGCGAGCGACCCAAGCCACCGCGACCGGCAATCCTCCCGGTGAATCCCGGTGAATCGAACGCAAAGGAATAGCCGATGGGCATGCGGGTTGGAATCGTAGGACTACCAAACGTCGGCAAGTCCACCTTGTTCAATGCACTCACCAAGGCGGGCATCGCAGCCGAGAATTATCCGTTCTGCACGATTGAGCCGAATATCGGGATCGTGGAATTGCCGGACCCGCGATTGCATACGATCACCGGCATCGCGAAGCCGCAAAAGGAGATTCCCGCGACGGTCGAGTTCGTCGATATCGCGGGCCTGGTCGCGGGTGCCTCGAAGGGCGAGGGTCTCGGCAACAAGTTTCTCGCCAATATTCGCGAGACCGATGCGATCGCGCATGTCGTGCGTTGTTTTGAGGATCCCAATGTCGTGCATGTCGCGGGGCAGATCGACCCGATCTCCGATATCGAGACCATCAACACCGAGCTCGCGCTCGCCGATCTCGCGACGATCGATAAGCAATACGCACGCTATGCCAAGGTCGCCAAGACCGGCGGCGACAAGGAAGCGCAACGGATCGTCGCGGTGCTCGATAGGTTGCAACCGGTCTTGAACGAAGGAAAGCCCGCGCGTTCCATCAACTTTGCAAAGGAAGAGCTCGTCGTGGTACGACAATTCTTCCTGCTCACGATGAAGCCCACGATGTATGTGGCCAATGTCGGTGAGAACGGCTTTCGCGACAACCCGCTGCTCGCTCGGGTCGAGGCGTACGCAAAAAAAGAAAACGCACCGGTGGTGGCGATCTGCGCATCGCTCGAGTCCCAAATTGCTGATATGCCCGATGAAGACAAGTCGGTATTTCTAGCCGACATGGGGTTGCAAGAGGCCGGACTCAATCGGGTGATCCGCGCCGGATTCACGCTGCTTGGATTGCAGACCTACTTCACCGCCGGCCCCAAGGAGGTGCGGGCCTGGACGGTTCGCACCGGCGCCACCGCCCCCGAAGCCGCGGGCGTCATTCATACCGACTTCGAGCGCGGATTTATCCGCGCAGAAGTGATTGCGTTCGACGATTACGTCGCGAGGAAAGGCGAGCAGGGCGCGAAAGACGCGGGGAAGATGCGGCTCGAAGGAAAGGACTACATCGTGCGCGATGGCGATGTCATGCACTTCAGGTTCAACGTCTGACCCGAACAGGTCCTTCGGTTCATTGATGACACCGGAGATCACGGGAAGATTCTGTCAGGCCTTCACGCTGCTCAAGCGCAGCATGAGCGTCATCGCATGCGTCGGCGAGGGCTGAAACCCGTAGTGCTCGTAGAACTGTTTGGCGCGTTCGTGGAGCGCATGAACTAGCAGGGCTCTCACTCCGGCGTTTTGAGATACGGCCACTACGCGATTGACTGCGTCCTGCAGCAGCGAGGCTCCCAGATGCTGTCCTTGCGTACTGCGGTCGACCGCGAGCCGCGCGAGCACCATCACAGGAACAGGATCAGGCATGTTGCGGCGAACGCTGCTCGTTGCCAGTTGATGAGCAACGGCGCCGGCCGCCAGGGCGTAGTAGCCGCAGACGCGACCGTCCTGATCGGCGACGACAAAGGTGCGGCTCGCCCCGCTGGACTGGTTGGCCAATGCCCTGCGCTTGAGCCATTCATCGAGCACGGCCTCGCCGCACCCGAAGTCATCCAGCCGATGTTGAGCCGTTAAGGGCTCTGGCGGACTAAGTTGCAAGCTCAAGCCTTCACGGACTTTTTGCCCCAGGGTGCCTTGACTGCCATGAGGCGCTCAAGCCGCGGATTGCGGATGGGTGGCGCGTCGAGCAGCTTGTTGAACTGCCTGAACTTCTCGGCATCCAGACTGAAAAACACCTGGTCGAGCAGCACCGAATGCGCCTTGTCGCAGGCGGCTTCGAGCATGAAGTCGGAGCGGTTCTTGCCGAGCAGTTGTGCAGCCTGGTCGATCAGGTCCCGCTGCTCGGGACGCGCCCGCAGGTTGATGGCGGCATCACGCATGAGTTTCTCCCAGTCTGTACACACAATAGATATACGCATCCTACGGTGGCGTATAGCAGTTGTCAACACACGTCCGGTCCCGAAGAATGGCGTCAACCTACAGCGCGATTGTCCGGCTATGCACAGGGAAGTGACGGAGGCTGGCTCGGACGAAACCCGGGAAGCGGGTATGAAAGCGGGTACAAAATCTGCAATCGCGCTGACATTTTGAGCAGCG
>JANMUI010000299.1:0-36658 GCA_031391405.1 Betaproteobacteria bacterium | reverse complement strand
AAGGATCCTTGCAATATTCGCTCCCCTCAGCAGCACGTTGGTGTCGTCCACAGCTCGAACCTCTGTACCGAGATCACGCTCAATACCAGCGAAAGCGAGATTGCGGTATGCAATCTAGGTTCGGTCAACATGGTTGCCCATCTCAAAGATGGGAAATTGGATCTGGCCAAGTTGCGGCAAACGATATCGATCGCGATGCGGATGCTCGACAACGTAATCGACATCAACTTTTACGCCGTCGCCAAGGCGCGGAACTCGAACTTGAAGCATCGGCCCGTCGGCATGGGGATCATGGGATTCCAGGATTGCCTGCATGCGCTTCGCATCCCTTATGGATCGCCGGAGGCCGTAGCGTTCGCGGATCAGTCAATGGAGGCTGTCGCGTATCACGCCTACTTTGCCTCAACGGAATTGGCCGAGGAACGCGGCCGTTACTCGACTTTTCCAGGTTCACTCTGGGATCGAGGCGTCTTGCCGCAAGATACGTTGGACCTGCTGAAGGAAGAGCGCGGCGGATTCGTCGAAGTCGACCGTACCTCCACCATGGACTGGGATGTGTTGCGGGATCGCATTCGCAAATACGGAATTAGAAATTCGAACTGCCTCGCGATTGCCCCAACGGCGACGATCGCCAATATTGTAGGCGTGTCGGCCTCGATCGAACCCACTTTCCAGAATCTATACGTCAAGTCGAATCTGTCCGGTGAATTCACCGTCGTGAACGAGTATCTGGTCCGTGACTTCAAGAAGCTCGGGTTGTGGGACGAGGTCATGATTTCGGATCTCAAGTACTTCGATGGCAACCTGGCCAGAATTGATCGTGCCCCAGCCGAGCTCCGTCGGCTCTACGCGACCGCGTTCGAGATCGACCCGTCGTGGCTTGTAGAGTGCGCGGCGCGACGGCAGAAATGGATCGACCAGTCCCAATCCCTGAACATATACATCGCTAATGCGTCGGGCAAGAAGCTGGATGACACATACAAGCTCGCCTGGCTGAGAGGGCTGAAGACGACCTACTACCTCCGATCACTCGGGGCAACGCACGCGGAAAAATCGACCGTGAAAGCCGGCCAACTCAATGCGGTGCCGTCAGGTGGCGGCATGGTGGGCTCGGTCTCGACGCTTGACATCGGCGGCGAGCAAAAGCTCTGCTCCATCGATGATCCGGAGTGCGAGGCATGCCAATAGTGGAAGGCATTGAGATCAGTTCGATGTTTCGCTCCGAGGTGATTCGGGTGGCGATGCACGCCCACCCCGATATACCGCGGCCCTACGATAAGCAAGATTGGGCGCTAACGGAGAAAAGAGCATGCTAAAGTTCGAAGAGGATCTAAGAGGCGCGGCGATGCCGGGTCTTGGACTGCGGCAAGGCTTTATTGCGCCCTCGCCGTGCGCAGACTTGGCATTGAAAGCCGACCCACCGATTGAGGATTTGCGTCGCATCCGGGTCGAAGACAAGCGGATCATCAACGGCCGTACGGACGTAAACCAGCTGGTTCCGTTCAAGTACAAATGGGCATGGGAGAAATACCTTTCGGCATGCGCCAATCACTGGATGCCCCAGGAAATCAACATGAGCCGGGACATTGCCTTGTGGAAGGATCCGCAGGGGCTCACTGAAGACGAGCGTCGAGTGATCAAGCGCAATCTGGGGTTCTTCGTTACCGCCGATTCGCTGGCGGCAAACAATATCGTTCTTGGGACGTATCGCCATATCACCGCCCCCGAGTGCCGGCAGTATCTATTGCGGCAAGCGTTTGAGGAGGCGATCCACACGCACGCGTACCAATACATTGTCGAAAGCCTTGCTCTTGACGAGGGTGAGGTATTCAATGCGTACCATGAGGTATCGAGCATCCGGGAGAAGGACGAGTTTCTCGTCCCATTCATCGACACGCTAACCGATCCCGCCTTCAGAACAGGTACTCCGGATGCGGATCAACAGCTGCTGAGAAGCTTGATTGTCTTCGCGTGCATCATGGAAGGTCTGTTCTTCTATGTTGGGTTTACCCAGATCCTCGCCCTGGGCCGGCAGAACAAGATGACCGGCGCGGCGGAGCAGTATCAATACATCCTGCGTGACGAGTCGATGCACTGCAATTTCGGAATAGACCTGATCAATCAGATCAAACTCGAGAATCCTCACCTCTGGACTCCGGAATTTCGTGAGGAAATTCAAGGTCTCATGAAGAAAGCAGTGGAACTCGAGTATCGATATGCAGAAGATACGATGCCTCGCGGTGTACTAGGTCTCAATGCACCAATGTTCAAAGAATATCTGCGCTATATCGCCAATCGTCGATGTCAGCAGATTGGTGTCGACACAATATATGCGGGAGCGACAAATCCGTTCCCCTGGATGAGTGAAATGATCGACTTGAAGAAGGAGCGCAACTTCTTCGAGACCAGGGTGATCGAATATCAAACGGGCGGTGCGCTCAGTTGGGACTGATAAGGTTGCGAATACGCATACCACGCTTCTGTGCCGGACGAATCGCGGCGCGGGTGACTTGTAATCGGCGCGTCGCCTTCTATCGCGATTTCCATACGGACAATATCGATTGGCTCATGCGTGATCGAGCGCCTTATCGAAGCGCGAACTACAGCAACAGATTGGTCGGGTCACTTGCTGCCCCGGCCATTTCTCGGTTGAAGCGGATCGGCAGACTTGCTCGATATCCGCAATGCATTCGACCAGACGGCTTCGGCCGGCGGTCGGATATCCCGGTTATTTCGACCGGGATTCGTTGGTGTGTTTGTTCAACTTGATAGGAGCTCTAACCATGGCAACCAAGAAAGCAGCCAAGAAAAAAACCGCGAAAAAAGCCGCCAAGAAAAAGGCGAAGAAGAAAGCGGCTAAGAAGAAGCCAGCAGCAAAGAAGAAGGCTGCGAAAAAGAAAACGGCGAAGAAAAAAGCGGCAAAGAAAAAGTCCGCAAAGAAAAAAGCGCCGAAGAAGGCAGCTAAGAAACCCGCCAAGAAGGCCAAGTCCGTAAGAGTGCCTGCTGCAGCAGCACCGGTATCGTCGATGGAGTCGAGTGGCTCGAGAGCCGCTAGTGCTTCGTCTTCGTCGGGGGCGAAAACGCCCTTGAATCCGGCGGCAGCATGGCCGTTCCCAACAGGATCGCGGCCCTAGGCGGTAGTGGAATGGTCTGCGGCCAGTCTTTGTGCAGGCAAAGGCTGAACCGCAGACATTCCGCGTTGGTGCGTTTGTCCCCGGCGAACAAACCGCGAGACCGCGCAATTGTAGCAAGCGCCCGCGCCCTCGCCGGGGCACTTATCTCGACAAAATCCTCATCTATTGTTTTCCGCTCCCGCCCTGGACGAGTGGTTGTTTCCATGGCATGTCTGGCGGGTAACTAATTAAAAACACGGCGTAAAATAGTCATTGTGACGGCGTAGCAGACCCACAATCATCAAGCCAATCGATCAATCTTAGGCACCCGACGGTCGTCTAATTGTTGCGGATATGTGTCAAACCTAAATCCGCATTCTGGCCGACGGGGCATTACGTCCCCCGATGGGCAGCGCTGCATTCATATCGACATACTGATATACGGCGCTCTGAACCCCGAGATCGCCCTTGGGGAATGGGCAACATGCAAATTGATCGACGGAGGTATGCCATGAGCGTTTGGACATCATCTAAGTTGTTCGCACTGCATCGGCTCGACTCTGTATTCGAAGCAACACGCGGCGTGATGAGCGTCGTCGGACTGTTTACCGTGCTGCTTCTATCCCTACACATGATCGACCGAGGCATAGTCGTTTCGCGATCAGGTGAATCGACCGCCGTTGACACGAGCGGAACCGGCGATGCGAAGGCGTCACACGGGCCGGCCGCGAGCACCAGTCCGTCAGCAGATCCGCGTGAAGGTGCAATCGCTAGGCATCTGTCGCGCAATTATCGGATCGCACCAGAGGCCGCCGAGGAACTCGTATCGGCATCATTCTCTGCCGGTCGAATCGTCGGGCTCGATCCCGTGCTGATCCTCTCGGTAATGGCGGTGGAATCACGCTTCAATCCGATCGCGGAGAGCGACATGGGCGCGAAAGGGTTGATGCAGGTGATCCCAAAGTATCACCTGGACAAACTCAACACACACGGAGGCGTTGCCGCAGTGCTGGACCCTTGGGTCAATATCCTCGTTGGCGCTCAGATTCTCCGGGAATACGTCGCCAGAGGCGGAAACCTAGCGTCCGGACTGCAGCAGTACAATGGTGCCGCGAACGATCGCACGATGCAGTACGCCGAGCGAATATTCGCAGAGAAATTGATCTTTGATCGCCTGCTGAAGAGCCAATCGCTGCAAACAAGCTGAGTTGGCGCGCCTAAGCCCCTCCCCGCTTTTATCGGTGAATCGCCGCGTCCCAAAAGCTTTTGCGATAAGACGACTTCAACCTCACTTCAGCGCCTTCGCGATGCGATCAATGCCCGTGGCGAGTGAATCCAACGATTGGGTGTACGCAAAACGCACAAAGCTACCCGGACGACTTCCCCGGAAGTCCCGTCCCGGGGTAATCGCAACGCCCGCCCGTTCCAGAAGCTCGAACGCAAAGTTGAAGCTGTCATCGCAAAACGCGGAGCAATCGGCATATATGTAGAACGCGCCGTCGGGCATGGCAGGCACCTTGAAGCCAATCGCCTGAAGCGCTGGCACCATGAAATCGCGGCGTCTCTTGAACTCGGCGCGTCTATCCTCGTAGATACTGATCGCTTGGGGCGTGAGCGCCGCGAGTGCTGCATATTGTGCTGGTGCTGAGGGACAAATAAACGCATTCTGCGCCAGCCGCTCGAGATCCGGTACCACGGCATCCGGTGCAACCAGCCAGCCAATGCGCCATCCGGTGAGATTGAAGTACTTCGAAAAGCTGTTGACGACATAACAATAATCACCCAACTCGAGTACGGTCCGCTCATGAGGTCCATAACTCAAGCTCTGGTAAATCTCATCGACGATTAGGGCACCACGACGCTCGCGAACGGTCCTTGCCACCGCCGCCAAATGCTCGAATGGCATTGACGTACCGGTCGGATTCGAGGGCGTGGCGATGACGATTCCTCGGGTCGCGGGACCCCACGCTGCCTCGATTGCCTCGACCGTTGGCTGGAACGACTCTTCAGGCTCAACGAGCAAATCAGTCGGGGTCGCGTCAAACATCGCGACGAAATGACGATTGCAGGGATATCCTGGCGCGGGAAGAAGTACTTCGTCCCCGGGCCCGAACAACGTTCCGCACAAAAGTAAGAACGCGCCAGAGGCGCCCGCCGTAACGATGATCCGTCCCGGCGATACGTCGACGCCGAAGCGCTCAGCATAGAATCGTGCGATACCCTCGCGCAGGACGCGCATTCCGAGCGCATCGGTATAGCCGAGCGAATGAGTGGCCATCGCCTCGCTCACCGCATCTCGCACGCACGGCGGCGCACCGAAATCCGGCTGGCCGATCTCCATATGGATGATGTGCCGCCCCATCGCTTCCAGTTCGAAGGCGCGACGCTGAACCTCCATGACATAGAAGGGGTCGATCATTTTCATGCGTCCGGCGACGGTCCGGTGAGCTGCCAAAGTTGATCCCCTCTGCAATCGCGTTGCTCCGAATCATCAACGCGCATTCTATCGACCAATACCAAAGCGACGAATCCGCTCATAGCGGTCCGACGCCGACAGGATGGCCCTCAATGCACGCTGCGCGGTCCTACGAGGTCAGCGCAAACGAAGAGATCCGAATCAATCGATAATTCACTCCCGCAAAGTCAACCAATCGATGATGGCGATGAAGAATCCGTTTCGAGATGCAGCGCTCGAGTACCACCGAAAACCGCGACCAGGCAAGATCGCTATCGAAGCGACCAAGGGTCTCGTCAATCAGCGCGATCTTGCGTTGGCCTACACACCCGGCGTCGCGGTGGTCTGCGAAGAGATCGTCCGGGATCCCGCGCAAGCAGGCGAGCTTACGGCGCGAGCTAACCTGATCGCCGTCATCACCAATGGAACCGCTGTCCTTGGACTTGGGGCCATCGGGCCCCTCGCAGCCAAGCCGGTGATGGAGGGCAAGGCGGTCCTCTTCAAGAAGTTTGCCGGCATCGATGTGTTCGATATCGAGATCAACGAACGTGACGCCGACAAGCTGGTCGATATCATCGCCGCCCTGGAGCCCACATTCGGCGGCATCAATCTCGAAGATATCAAGGCACCTGAGTGCTTTCATGTCGAGAAGAAACTCCGTGAGCGGCTGAAAATCCCTGTCTTCCACGATGACCAGCACGGGACGGCAATCATCGTGGGCGCCGCCATTCTCAACGGGTTGCGCGTGGTCGGAAAGTCGATCACTGAGGTCAAGCTTGTCTGCTCCGGTGCCGGGGCGGCGGCCTTGGCCTGTCTTGACTTGCTGGTGAGCCTCGGATTGCGTCCGGAGAATATTTGGGTCAGCGACATCGTTGGCGTCGTCTATGGCGGCCGCGTCGAGCAAATGGATCCGAACAAGGCCCGCTACGCCCGGGACACGAGTGCCCGTACACTTTCTGAGATCATCGACAAGGCGGATATTTTCCTTGGACTTTCCGCCGGTAACGTCGTGAAGCCGGCGATGCTGGCAGCGATGGCGCCCCGTCCGTTGATTCTCGCGCTGGCCAATCCCGACCCGGAGATCGATCCGGACCTCGCACGCAAGACGCGCCCCGATGCGGTCATCGCAACCGGCCGTTCCGACTACCCGAACCAGGTCAATAACGTCCTCTGCTTTCCGTTCATCTTTCGAGGCGCGCTCGATGTAGGCGCGACCGAGATCAACGAGGCGATGAAGCTCGCGGCCGTTCGGGCGATCGCGAACCTTGCGAATGCCGAGCAATCTGAAGTTGTCACCGCCGCCTACGGTGAGCAGAACTTGCGTTTCGGCGCGGACTATCTGATTCCAAGGCCGTTTGATCCACGCCTTATCGTGACGATCGCGCCCGCCGTGGCGAAGGCGGCGATGGAAAGCGGCGTGGCACTGCGTCCAATCACCGACTTCGATGCCTACCACCAGCAGCTCCAACAGTTCGTCTACCACTCCGGATTGATCATGAAGCCGCTGTTCTCATCGGCCAAACAGACGCCGCGCCGGGTCGTCTACGCTGAAGGAGAGGAGGAGCGCGTTCTTCGGGCCGTGCAGGTGGTGGTGGACGAGGGGCTGGCCATGCCTATCCTCATCGGACGCCCGAACGTCGTGGCAATGCGGATCGAGCGGTACGGCCTTCGCATGAACGCCGGCGCCGATTTCCAACTCGTGAACCCCGAGTCGGATTCTCGCTATCGCGAATACTGGCAAACGTACTACGCGCTCACCAAACGTCGAGGCGTGACGGAGCACGACGCGCGTCTCGAGATGCGCCGAAGCCATACGCTGATCGGCACCGTCATGGTTCATCGAGGGGAAGCCGACGCCATGATTTGCGGGCCCTACGGAACCTACGCCGATCATCTTCGCTATGTCGATCAGGTCATCGGGCGCCGAGCGGGCGTGAGCAATTACTACGCGATGAACGTGCTTCTTCTTCCCAAACGCACGGTATTCATCTGCGATACCTACGTCAATTTCGATCCGACCGCCGAGCAGATCGCGGAAATGACGATTCTCGCCGCCGAGGAGGTTCGCCGCTTCGGCATCACGCCGAAAGTGGCGCTCCTTTCGCATTCGAGCTTCGGGTCGCACGTTACCCCATCGGCGTGCAAGATGCAGGATGCGCTGCCGCTGATTCGCAGCCGATCGCCCGAGCTCGAAATCGACGGGGAGATGCATGGCGACGCGGCGCTGTCGGAAGTTGTGAGAGGCAATGTGTTCTCGGATTCCAGACTGGCGGGCGAGGCCAATGTCCTCGTGATGCCGACATTGGATGCGGCCAATATCTCGTTCAACCTTCTCAAGACGGCCGCGGGGGACGGTATAACGATCGGGCCGATTCTGCTTGGGTCGGCGAAACCAGTGCATATCACGACCGCATCCGCGACCGTGCGGCGGCTGGTCAACATGACCGCACTCACCGTGGTCGGTGTCAATGCTACGCGCTCGCAACATCGACTTCCGCTTTGAGGCGGCGATTGGACCGTAATCCGGGCCCGCAAAGAAAAACGCGGCCACTGGGGCCGCGTCCAAACCATCAAAGGAGGAGACAACAGGAAACTTGGTCGGGTATGAATCGATACGCTGAGATATTCGGACTCCTTAGCCACCCCGGAACTGCACGCGCCGGTTTTCGGCGGAGTTGGGCTCCTGCGTGTTCAACGGCCTGTACTCGCCATGCGCTTCGGTCCGAAGGCGCGACTGGTCGATGCCGTGGGTACGCGCGAGGTAATTCCTGACCGAGAGTGCTCGTCTGTTGGAAAGCTCGAGGTTGTACGGTTCCGATCCTTGCGCATCGGTATGGCCTTCGATCACGACGGGCTGCGCTTCGGGCAGGAGCTTGATTCCTTCGGCGACAGCGTCCAGTTGAGCCCGTGCCTGGGGCAGGATCTGAGCCGAGTCGAACGCGAATTGGACAGGGAGAGAAAGGCTGCTTGCCTGGGGCTTGTCCTCTGAACCTGGGGCGTCGGCGCCGTCGGTGATGCGAATCGAGCGCATGCGCATTCCAGGCTTGGCTTCGTGCTTGCCGAGGATTCGCGCCACATCGCGCGGATCGATCCGATCGCCCTCGCGGTATTGCAAGACAACTTGCGCAAACGCCGTGCCGGACAGTAATGCAACCGCTACGGCACCGATTAGGGATTTGGTGATCACGACGTGCTCCTTCCACGATTCATGCTGCGCGGGCGCGCTTCATACCGATTAGTGTCACCGCGCGCAAGATTGGTTCAAACTTCCTGCTCGACATTCCAACATCCCACGGGCCCGGCCGGCATCCTAGAAATACGCCTGGCCGCGTTTCGTTGGCGGCATCCAATCGCAATTGCCCCACGGTCCATCACCGTTTTCCCGAACATAGGCAATGCGCTTGTGGCGACGCGTGAGCGGCTTGCCATTCAGCGCTTCCGACAGCCAGTCGAGCACATAGTCGTGGCAGTCCATGCCGCCCAGGTTGCCGATGCTCCAGAGTGGGTGATACTGATTCTCGAACACCCACATCTCCTTGGGGACCTTGAGATCTTCGAACGCTTCGATCGCATCTTCCAGAGGGCAGAGCGGGTCGAACTCTCCGGTAACCAGCAAGGTCGGGCAGGTGATCTTGTCCAGATACCCGCGCACTGTCATTCCCTTCGCGACTTCGTCGTCGAAGCGCTCTTCGTTCTCGTAGCCCGCCATGTACATGAACATCTGCTTGAAGCGGGGCGACGACTGCGTGAAGATCGTATTGTTCGGGTTGAAGCACGCCACGGAGCTCACTACCGCGGCCGGCCGATGGTCATAGCTGGAAAGCCGCAAGGACCAATAACTTCCCATGCTGATGCCGTAGATCGCGATCTTGCGGCGATTGACCGAGGGGTGCTTCGCAAGCCAGCTGATCACCGCGGCCCCCGCCCGCTCGTAGTTGTCGTTGACCGAGCGGATCTTCTGCATGTTCGAGTTGCCTTGTCCCGGCCCGTCCATCGACAGCACATGGAATCCGCGCGCGAGTGCGACGTTATGATAGGCCTTCGGGAAATACTCCTTCGTCTGGTCCATTCCGGGCACGTAGAGCACGACGGGTGCTTTGGGCTTGCCCGGCAGCATGTGGAATAGGCAGGAAATGGTTTTCCCATCGTCGAACGGCACCTCGACGCGCTCGATCGGATAGTCGGCGACCTCCGAGCGGCGATCGACCATTTCCGACAGCTTCCGGTAGAGGGCCCTCTTGACCGGATGGTTGTCGAAGTAAATCGGATGTTGCGCCATCCGATAGGCTTCGACGGCGTGGTCGTAATGGTAGGTCGCGGCCGCGCGATGTCCACGGGTGTGCGCCCTGCGCGCCAGCGCTTCATGTCTTTCAGCCGCCTCGCGCCACACCTTCGGCAGCATGCGATAGTTTCTTGCGCGTTTGCCGGCCGGCACTTCGCTATCGTCGCGCTCGAAGTTCTGTACCCGGCCGCGCATATTGAGCGCGAGGTCGAGCATCCATTGCTGATTGTCGCGGTCCGTTCGCAGCTTTCGGATCATGGTCGTCTCCTTGGAAAGGCTTTTCTTAGATACGTGACGCACATACGAAAACGGGATTCCCTATGCTGGGAATCCCGGAAATGATGATACGACGAAGGCGTAAGGCGTGGCCCGGTTCGTCGCGGCTTCCTAACGGCCGATCTTCACACCATGAAGATCGACGCCGGAGGCGCTCATCACGCACGACCCGCCATTGGCCGTCTTGAAACAAAAGTCGTTCAAGATGCTGGAGCTTTCCCATGGCACCTGCATGCGGCCGGTTTCCTGCGCAACCCCGGCCCGCACGCGCTTGAATACCTGCTCGATGGGGAGGCCCGCGATCTGCATGTTTGCGATGAGATGTTGCGTGTACACGCTGTTCTTGGCGTTCGGATTGTCGAGGGCCACGCCGCCGGGTGCGGTGGAGAACGCGATCAGTGTCCCAAGGGGCGGATCCACTTTAGCAAGGCCGCCCGGTTGCAGGCTGCGATAGCGCATACGCCGGCCGTCGGGGAGCACCACGTCGTTCCCGGCAAACGGATTGTTTCGGCAAGCATCGAGGATGACGACATTCATCCCTTCCTTGGCTTGGCTCATCCGCTCGAGCAACTGATTGACATCGGCTGCCTTGCTCGCGGCTTCCTCTTCGCTTTGCAGGACCGTGTCGATCGGCAGCAGATAATTGCGTCCCTTCACTTGAATTCCATGGCCGGCGTAGAACACCAGGCGCACCTCGGCATCTTGCGAGCGCAACGAAAACAGACGCATCGCCTCGAGGAGCTCTTTGAACGTGGTGTTCTCGCGCAGCAGCACATCGAAACCGAGGCCCTTTAACGCGCCTGCGACGGCCTGCGCGTCGTTCACCGGATTCTTGAGCGGGCTCAGCTTGTAGGCGCTATTGCCGATCACGAGCGCCGTCCGCTTTTCGGGTCCGGCCAGCTTATTGCCCCATGCGAGCGTCGTTGCGGCGCATGCGAGGAGCCCGATAAGACCTCTGAGGACTATCCGTTTTCGTTGCGCTGTTCGTTGCCACATGACGATTGCTCCGGCTGATCAGTCCCTGGCGGGTAGGCCCGGCACGACTACCGCTGCTTCGACCAGGATACTGGTTTTCAACTTTGTTTCGGCGACGTCCGCGCGATCCTTGGGCACGACGATGAAGTAGTCGCCCAATTGCCCGGGTCCGCCGACCAGCGATCCGTGTACGTCGATCAGCAACATGCGAATTTCGGCTTCCCGCGCATCGGGCTTGAAATTGATTTTCAGCATCGTCCCAGCCGCCGCGATCCCGCTCTGGCTCGAACGTATTTCGCTATGAGGGCTATCAGCGTCCCTTGCCATATTGAACAAGAAGACGCCTTGTATTGCAATGACGGCCGCGACCGCGGTGAGCGCAGGCGTCAGACCAAACCCTGCGAGCCAGCTCTTGACGCGATCGCCGAGCGAGGGCTCCTGGGCCTTGCGTGCTGCCGCGATGCGTTGCTCGCCTTCCTGCTCGCGACGAATCTTCGCGAACGCTTTGTCGATGCCGATTTCAGCCGACACTTGCGGCTCGTTTTCGCGGATGCGGACCTGCAGCGATTCATACCAGCGCAATTCGGCCGCCGCTTCCGGGTGAGCGCGCAATTGCGCGTCAACCCATGCCCGATCGGAGGGGTCAATCGTGCCGTTCACATACCACGGCAGCAGTTCGGTAAATCGATCGTTCATGGCTCTTTCCTTCATCGTGGCGCCGCTTCGCCTTCACTTTCCAGCAGCAGCCGTAGGCAATTCTTCAACTTCTGGCGCGCATGAAACAAGCGCGTCTTCACCGTTCCTTCCGGGCAGCTCTGCACTTCGGCGACCTCCGTGAGCGAATAGCCCTCGTAGAACACCAGATGCAGACATTCGCGCTGTTCCTCGGCAAGCTTGCTCATGCAATGCTGCACGCCGTCGCGCCGCTGCTTTTCCGCGAGCACCTCGAACGCACCGGCTTCGTCCGATTCGAGCTGCTCGTCCATCTCATCCACATCCTCGTGGGTGCTGTCAGGCTTGCGGCTTCGAAATGCCATCAATACCTTGTTGCGCGCAATTCCGATCACCCATGTACTGAACTGTGCGTCGCCTCGAAACCGGTCGGGCTGTCGCCAGATGTCGTACAGCGTATCTGCGACGATTTCTTCCGCTTGCGCGGGATCCCGAATCTGATTCAAAACGTACGCATACACCTTGCGACTAAACGCGCCATACAGCTCGCGAAATGCCGCCTCATCCTTTCTCGCAATCCTTTGCAACAGCTGGAAGACCCGCGTGTTGTCCATTGTTTTGGCTTTCATTTCCCTGTCAGGGCAACTATAGCGCAAGCATCGGACATTTCGAGTCACCCGACGGTCCGGAAACCGCCAGGCTGTCCTAGGTTGCGCGGCCTATGCAGTTGGTTCAAACAATTTGCAAAGCTTCCGAGCCGCCGGCAGCCCGAAGCCAATTCCAGACATAGCTTGCGTGGGTGCGATCGACGAAAAGCTCGAATCGCGCCGGATTGCGAATCAGGAGCACGTCTCCCCGCGCCAGAACCGACGAGGCACACGTGCCAACCGGGAAAATGGTTGGGTCGAAGTCGAGGGGACAACCTTGGGCGAGAACGTCGACCGCCTCCTCGCCGGCGATGGTGTATGAGATATAGGCATCCGATACCACGGTCACCATGCCATGGCTTGATCCGATCGCATGCTCCAGCCTAACGTATTGTTCTTGCTCGGAATATCTGGACACTCGGAGCAACCAATGGTCTGGACCAAGGGCCAAGATCGCAAGCGACTTTGACCGCTCAATGTGCCCGACCGTCGCGGGCAATCGGGTGCCGATCGCCTGCTCGATCGACGATGCAACCGTCGGCGCTGCGCGCAAATCCAGCAGGCCACCCGCGTCGCCCGCTGTAATCACTGCTCGGTAAGGCGCGCTACGCACAGCGGTTCCGACCTTTCGCGTCGACAAACAACGGCTCGACCACACGCGCGGTCGTCTCGCCCTTTGCAAGGGTGACCCGAATTCGGTTGCCTAGTTTTGCCCGCCCGGCGTCCATGAGGGCGAGCGCGATCGACCTGCCGCACGTCGGGCTCGCCACGGCAGCGGTAACGAAGCCGCATGCGCGATTCGCCGTGGCCTCGAGGATTTGCGCGCCTTCCGGAAGCACGATCGACGGGATGTCCGTGAGCAGCCCGACGAGCTCACGCCTTGGCGCATCGCCCAGCACATCAGGCTGCAATGATCGCTTACCGATGAAGTCCGTCTTATCCATTGCGACGAATCGATGCAGACCGAGATCGAACGGGGTGGCCAACCCATCGGCTTCATGCCCGATCGAGATGTAGCCCTTCTCAATGCGCAAGACGTGATTGGCTTCCGAACCTACCGGGGTGATACCGATGAGCGAGCCCGAGCGCATTAAGCACTCCCACAAGGCCAGTCCGTCGCTCGCGCGAACATTGATTTCGTATGAGCGCTCGCCAGTGAAGCCCACGCGAAACACCCGTGCCTGCAACCCGCCGACCAAGCCTGTGCGCACGCTCATGAACGGGAATTCGTGCTCGTCGAGCAAAATGTTCGCACCCACACTCGACATGAGCGCCTCGGCGCGGGGACCACAAATCACGGCGTTCGCCCAGTGCGCGGAAACAGGCGTGATGAACACCCGCAAGGGCCACCTGCATTGCAAATGAAACGCCATCCAGGCAACCACCGCATCGGCATTGCCGGTCGTGGTGGTGATCCAATAGCGATCATCGCTCAAGCGAAACACCACACCGTCATCGAAGAGACGGCCATCCTCGCACAGCATCAGGGCATAGCGTCCGCGCCCAATCGCAAGATTGCCGATTCGCGATGCGTAGATTCGATCGAGAAACGCCGCTGAGTCCGGGCCCTTTACTTCTACTTTTCCCAAGGGTGAGCTGTCGTAGATGCCGACCGTCTGGCGTACCGCGAGGCATTCACGGCGTACAGCGCCGGCCATAGTTTCATCCGCGCGGGGGTAGTAGCCGGGTCGCCGCCAATTTGCGCCGGATTCGAACATGACGGCGCGATTCGCGATATGCCACGCGGTCATTGGCGTCTCGCGCGAAGGCCGGATGAGTGCGCCGATTTCGCGGCCGGCAATCGTGCCGAATGCAACCGGAGAAAATGGCGGGCGCATGGTCGAGAGCCCGATCGCACCGGGTGATGTCCGTGCCGTTTTCGCGAGCACGATAGCGGTGTTCGCGTTCGCCGTCTTGCCCTGATCGATGCCCATGCCGGCCGTTGTGTACCGCTTGGCGTGCTCGATCGATGCGTAGCCCTCGCGATGTGCGAGACGAATATCGGCAGTCGTGACATCGCTCTGGAAGTCGACGAATATCCGGTCGTCGCGCGGATTCGGCAGCTCACCGACTGACAACAGATCGAGCGGCTCGGCAGGCAGACAATGCGGAATCGCCACGTCACGATGCGTGCCGCCCTGCGCCTGAACGATCGCGTTGCCTGCCTCGACGCCCTCGCGCAGGCATATGGTGAGATCAGCATGGCCATTGACGGATCCGGCGGTCATGCTTCGTTGCGCCGCTCGACCCGGCACGAAACAATCAAGCGACAGGTCGTGCTCGCTGCGCCCACCTGCCTGTGAATGCAGATGCACGGTCGGCTGCCATCCGCCCGCCATTGCCACGAGGTCGCAATCGATCGTGCGCCGCGCCGATAGCTGCGCAAGTGGGGCGACGGTAACGCCCGTGACCCGCAGGCGTCCATGTACGGCCACGATCGTTTGTCCCGGTACGACTTCAATGCCACGTGTCGCGACGTCCTCGACCAGACGACCGCGCACTTCGCCACGCAGATCGACGATGGCGGCGATATGCACTCCCGCATCGCGAAGATCGCAGGCCGATTGATACGCACCGGAATGATTCGTGATGATGACGGTACGCCGGCCTGCAGCGACGCCATATTTATGCGCGAAGGTTTGCACGGCCGACAGCAGCATCACCCCTGGCGTGTCGTTGCCCGGAAACAGCAGCGGCCGCTCGAAGGCGCCGGTCGCGAGAATGACGTGACGCGCGCGAATCTTCCATAGGCGCTCCCGGCGAAACGGATCGCGCTCGATGCCGGTCAGAAAATTGTGGTCGTGGTAGCCGGTGATGGTCGTGCACGGCAATCGGGTGACACGCGTGTTTGCATCCAATTCGCGGATCATCGAACCGATCCATACTTGAGCGTCGTCGCCATCGATGCTGGCCGGACCGTTCAGCAGCGTCCCGCCTGGCGCGGGTTCGCAGTCGGCCAGCATCACACGCATACCCGCTCGTGCCGCTGTCAATGCAGCCATCAACCCGGCAGGTCCCGCGCCGACGATGAGAACATCGCAGTGCGCATACCTTCGTTCGACCGTGATACCGGCGATTCGGCGAGGTGCCTGGCCAATCCCGGCGGCGCGGCGAATCAAGCGTTCGTACCACGGCCATCCACCCGGCGGCGACATGAAGGTCTTGTAGATGAATCCCGCGGGCAGCAATGCATGCAAGGCGTCAGCGGTGGCGCCCACATCGAAGCCGACCGTGGGCCAGCAGTTCTGGCTCGCGGCGGAGAGGCCGTCAACGAGCGGCAACATCGTGGCCAACACGCTGGGTTCGTCATGTGGTGCCATGAGTTGCACGAATGCATTCGGCTCCTCGAGCCCGGCGGCGAAGATGCCTCGCGGCCGGTGGTATTTGAAACTGCGCGCGACTGTGTCGATGCCGTTGGCGATCAGTGCCGAGGCGAGCGTGTCGCCGGGAAAACCGCTGAGCGGCTGCCCGTTGAACTTGAAACCGATTGCACTCGATCGGTCGACGGATCCACCGGAGGGGAGGCGATACCCGCTCAAGAATGATCCCCGGTCACGGACGAACCCCGGTCACCGACGATCCCCGGTCATGGACGATCCTCCCATTCGTTCAGGGCGATGATTGCGTTGGTCGAGGTGTCGCGCGCAAGTACGAACCAGCGGCGACAACCATGCGCATGCCACCAGCGTTCGCGAACCACGCCCTTTGCGTTGGTGCGGGTGAATACGAACGCCGCCCAAGCGTGTGGATCAAGCGTAGAAGGATCGGGCGGACGCTCGGTCACCTCGCCGCCGCAAACAAATTCGATTTCTGCGCGAGGCCCGCAATGTGGGCAGGGAAGGAGGAGCATGCGAGGCAGACTAGAAGCGGTTCGAGGCGCTGGCTGTTTCGACCACCAGTCGTCCGGTCGAAAAGCGGCCAAGCGAAAATGGTGCGATCAGATCGCTTGGTTGGGTGGTGGCGATGAGATCGGCAAACTCCCGCCCCGCGATCGGTATCGACTTGAATCCTCCCGATCCCCAACCGGTGCTGAAATAGAGTCCTTCGATATCCGTTTTCGAGAGGATGGGGCTCGTGTCATACGAGAGATCGATCACGCCCGCCCATTGCCGCATCATCTTCACTCGACCCAGAGTGGGAAATAGCTCGACAAGGCTCGCCACGATATCCTCGAGCACATTCCAACTACCGCGTTGAACGTATGACGGGTATGCGTCTGATCCCCCTCCGACAACGAGCTCGCCCTTGTCGGACTGGCTGAGATAAATACCAAGTGCCGGTGCGGTGACGACGCAGTCGAGCACGGGCTTCAATGGCTCGGACACGAACGCCTGCAACGGCACGGTCTCGATCGGTAGACGCATGCCTGCCATCGCGGCGAGGTGACTTGCATGGCCTGCGACCGCCACCGCGATCTTTTTCGTTTTCACATTTCCGTGCGTGGTGCGAATGCCCGAAACGCGCGCGCCGTCGCGCTCGATCCCAGTCACCTCGCAGTTCTGAATGATGTGAACATCCAAGGCGTCGGCGGCACGCGCGAATCCCCATGCCACCGCGTCGTGACGGACGGTCCCGGCGCGACCTTGCCACGCCCCGCCCAACACCGGCAACCGCATGCCCGGATCGCGATTGATCATCGGGATACGCCGGCAAACCTCGTCGGGTGCGACGAGCTCGTAGTCGACCCCTTCGAGCCGCATCGCATGCATTCGCCGACGCGCGTCGCGAAGCTTCGCCCACGTCTGGACGATTTCCATCTGCCCGCGTGCGCTCATCATGACATTGAAGTTGAGCTCGCGGGAGACGTCGGGCCACAGGCGCAATGCGGCATCTTGAAACCGGATGCTCGCGTCACGCAGATAGTTGGAGCGCACCACTGCGGTATTGCGTCCGGTATTGCCACCGCCAATCCAACCTTTCTCGATGACCGCGATCCGACCGAGCTCATAGTCGCGTGCAAGGTAGTACGCGGTTGCGAGTCCATGCCCGCCACCGCCGATGACGACAACGTCGTATTCGCTTGCAAGCGGCGGGCTCGCCCAGGCGCGCGGCCAGTGGCGATGCCCGGTCAGTGCATTGCGGGCCAGCGTGAAGAGCGAGTAGTGCACTGCAATGGTGGTGTCAGGACGACCGTTCGATGGATATTCTTGGCCCCGGCGCGAAGCAACCCATCGGCGCGGCTACGCGAGAGGAAAGATGATACTTTAGTCCGCACATCCATCTTATTCGAGGAGGACACCCAATGAATTTTCCGCGTCGACTGTTGGCGACCCTGACTGGCATTGCGATCGCGTTCGCCGCCGCAACCGCGATCGCGCAGGCACCCGCGAAATCCCGCCTCCATACGATTCTCGAGAAAGGCGTGGTGCGCGTCGGCACGACGGGCGATTTCAATCCCATGTCGATCCGCGATACCACGACCAACACCTACAAGGGGTTCGACGTTGAGGCCATGGAGCAGCTCGCCAAGGATATGGGCGTCAAAGTCGAGTGGGTGCCCACGGAATGGGCGACGCTCACTGCTGGCCTCACTTCCGGTCATTACGATATTTTCTCGGGTGCCTCGCTCAACATGGCACGCGCGAAGGTGGTGGCGTTCTCGGATTCGTATTTCGAGGCCGGCACGGTACCCCTCGCGCAGCGCAAGGATCTCGCCAAGCTGAAGAGCTGGACAGACATCAACCAGAAAGGTGTCAATGTCGCGGTCCTGATGGGCACCGTGTTCGAAGAGCAGGCGAAGCAACACTTTCCGAACGCAACGGTAAAGTCGATCGCCAAACCCGCGAACGGATACCAGGAGGTGCTGGCCGGGCGCGCGGAAGTGACGATCACGAGCAACGTCGAGGCGGCGACATTGATGCAGACGTATCCGAATCTCGGCTTGATTGGATCGACCAGCGAGATGCGCAACAAACGTCCATTCGCCTATCCCCTACCGCAGGGCGACGCGGCATGGGTGACCTATGTGAACAACTGGATCGCCCTCAAGAAATCGGAAGGATTCTTCGTCGCGCTAGAGAACAAGTGGATGCCTAGAAAGTAAAACCTACTGACGTTGATCGGAACCGCAAAGGACGCAAAGGATGCAAAGTTAATCCTGCCCCGAATGGCACCTGCTGAAGTCCGCCTGAGCTCACGCCTCCGTTCGCCCTGAGCCCGTCGAAGGGTAGCGCGGGCGTGTCGGCGGCGCGCGATGGTCCGCGCACGGATTTTCCGGCATTCAGTCTTGCCCCACGATCCCCCACTTCTTGTTCAGTTCCCTGAAGTACCCGTTCTGCTGCTTGATCACGATCCAGTTGTTGAGAAAATTCGTCCATACGTGGTCATCGATCGCCACCACGAACGACATCGGGATGCTGTTCTTCGGCTTATCCATGAGGATCATGGTCATGTCCGGATGCTGTTTCGTCAGGTACGACCCTTCGATCAGGCTGGCCACCACGTAGTCGACTCGTCCAGCGAGCAACTCCTGCCAATCACGCGCCGGTGACTCCACGCGCCTCACCGCCGACTTTGGCAGATTCGCCTGCACGAACTGCTCCATGGTCGTGCCGAGGTTGAAGCCCGCGGTGACCTTCGGATTGTTGAGCTCGTCCCACTCCTTGTATTTGCCGGCGTTCTTCTTGAGCACCATCGGAAAAAAGGCATTCCGACCCCACGGATTCGTGAAGCCGGCCGACTTCGCGCGTGCAACGCTCATCGACGCGCCGGTCATGGCAATGTCGTACTTGTCGGCCTGGATGCCGTTGATGAGTGTCTTCCAGTCGGTGGGTACGAATTCGACCTTCACTCCCATGTCCTTGGCAAGCTCGTGTGCCGCGTCAATCTGATGCCCGCGATACTCGTTGCTTGCGGGATCCTTGAACGTCATCGGATTGAAATCTCCGGTGGTGCCAACCTTGAGCGCATTCGATTCGAGAATTCGATTCAGCCGCGATTTCTGTGGCTGCTGCGCGTACGTTGCTGTCGTAACAAACGCCGCAAGCATGGCAGCGATAATGGAGCGAGACAGTCGAATCATGAATTCCCCCTTTTGCGATTGATGTTTCGATCAATGTCGGCGGCACCCGCAAGAATGGCGACGAGCCGCGCGCGTAGTCTATCCCGCCGGATTGCCGGTGCCTGATTTGCAGATTCAAGGAGGCTGTCGATCACGGCGGCGCCCACCGCCGCCAACATACGCGAATCGGGACAACCCTCCTGATCGATTGGCCACACGGTGTCCTGACAATACGTCGCTACCGTGCCCTCGTCGTTCGTGGGCGGATCGCGCGGGGCGGTCTCGGTGACGAGGGCACGCACGCGCTCGCGAATCAAGCGGCGTAGCAAGGCAACGCCTCGATCCGAGGTCGCCAGGTTCTCCAGCGCGTGCACCGCGATACTGCGCTGTGAGACCTGCACTTCATAGTCTCCCGGGACGCGTTGACGTTCTTCATAGAGGCGTTCGTCGGCGGTCTGTCCGATGAAATCGATCGTGCCCTTGCCCACCTTCGCGGCATCGCCCTGGCCTTGCGGGTCGAGATCATGCCGAAAGTAGCGCCAGCCGATCGTGCGGGTGTGCTCGTCATCGATGGGCACCATCCACCTGAGCATTGCCGATCGCTGAAAGACTTTCTCGTGGTCGGCGGCCTCCCAAATCGCGCCGGTTTGATTGCCGTTCGGCAGGATCGATTCGGTCAAGCGCGTCCAGAGGTGTCGACGCCAAGTCCGCGTCTGCACATTGACCATTCCGAGCGGCGTTTCGCGGTAGTCAATCACCTGATCCGCACCGGACGCGTCACCGAATTGCGCACCGGTCATGCGCGTATGCAAATACACGACGTGCGCCGGATCCTGCGTGTTCTCATAGACCTGCAGCCAGTTGCACGGCGTGTCGAGCGAAAACGGTACCGACGTCGTATCTGCGATTCGCTGCGTGTCAAAGGTCGGGAAGGCAGGCCTCAAGTCGGGTGGCCCCATATACGCGAAGACGATGCCATGCGATTCGTGCGTGGGATAGGCGCCGTGAACGACGCGCTGCATGAGGCGATCGTTTGGTTCGGCAGGGGTGTCGATCAGCGTTCCATCGATCGCGTAGTGCCAGCCGTGGTAGCAGCACGAAATGCCGTGCTCCATGATGATGCCGTATTCGAGACTCGCGCCACGGTGCGAGCAATGGCGATTGAGTAGGCCGACGCTTCCGGACTTGTCGCGAAACAGCACGAGGTCTTCCCCGAGAATCCGAATCGCAATTGGCAGATCCCTGAGCTCGCTTGTCATCGCCACCGGCTGCCAGCTTCGGCGCAACCATTCGCCGCAGGGCGTTCCTGGACCGACGCGCGTGAGCTCCGGATCCGCGGCCGGAATGTCGCGCTTTGAATACCCCTGAAATCCGCGCGATGGCGCTTCACTCATTTCATGATCCGGCCGATCGCCATGCAGTCACTTCCATCTCAACGAGGATATCCGGATCGAAGAAATTCGCGACCCCGATAAACGAGAGCGCCGGTCGACAGGTCGTCACCAACTCGGCATGTGCCCGCGCCGCGTCTTCCCACTGCGTCGTGTCGAGCATGTAGACCCGCGTAGCAACAATCTGCCCGTAATGCATGCCGGCGTCGGCCAAGGCTTCGCCGATGATGGTAAGGCTGCGTCTTGCCTGACCATAGACGTCGCCTTTGCTGACGATACGACCGTGTTCGTCGGCAGGTGAGGTGAGCGACGTCTGGAAAAAGTGCCCGGCACGCACCGCACGTGAATAACCGAATCGTTTCTCCCACGGACTGCCGCTTGATATTTCCTGACGATCGGGGATCAATGTCATCACGCCTCCTCGAGAAAGGCTTGGTAGTCGGCAAGCGCTTCGGTGACCGCCGCCTCGACGAGCCGCCGACCCGCATCAGGCGACGCCAGGGCGGAATCGGATCCGACACGGCCATCGGGAAACGCAGCACGATGGGTGGTCGCGTCCCAGTGATTGTCCCCGCTGTGGTTCCGGATGAATTGCGCGGTTACGGTCGGCGGCGGTTTGGTATCGACCGTGCGAATCGAATCGGGATACGCGTGTTGGGTGATGGCGACTTCGCTCGGCGTCGCATGCATCCCCTCGGCATCGCCGTACCATTCGCGCCGCATGCGATCGACACTTGGATAGTCCCACCAACTGCGCAGGCGGCAGCGCACACCAGGGCCGGCAGTCTCGCCAAGACTGTAAGAGGCGTAAATGTCCTGGAAGGCCGCGCGCGCAGCATGAATGTTGGCGCCATGGCCGTTCAGGAAGTAGAACCGATCGAAGCCGGCACGCGCGAGTGACCGCACGTAATCTTCGATCAACGCCATCAGTGTGGACGCCCGCAGCGACACGGTCCCGGGAAAGCCGAGGTTGAATTGCGCCACGGACAGCGCGATGGTCGGGCCGACGAGGATGTTTGCCTGCTTGCCCACGGCCTTGGCAATCGTTTCAGCACAAAGCGCGTCGGTGCCGATGAGCCCGATCGGACCGTGTTGTTCCATGGAGCCGATGGGAATGATGACCCCCTTGGAGCGCGCGAGATACGCGTCGATTTCGGGCCAGGTTGAAAAGGCGAGCTCCATCTGGAGATCACTCACCGCGCTTGACGTTGTGCACGCATGCGGCGATTCTAGCGCCTGAGGAGGAGAACGCATCAGGATGGGTACCCCAAACGAAGCAGGCCCGATGATTCGGATTGCTGGGCTCAGCAAATGGTTCGGCGCGTTCCAGGCGCTGCGCAATATCGATATGACCGTGCGTCCGGGCGAGAAGGTGGTCATCTGCGGCCCGTCAGGCTCTGGGAAATCCACCCTGATTCGATGCGTAAATCGTCTGGAGAAACACCAGCAAGGCATGATTGTCGTCGATGGCATTGAGCTCAACGACGACATGAAGAATCTCGCGGCGGTACGCTCCGAAGTTGGGATGGTGTTCCAAAGCTTCAATCTCTTTCCCCATCTCACCGTTCTGGAAAATCTCACCATCGCGCCGGAGCGCGTGCGCAGGATGTCAAAGCCCGACGCCGAGGCACTCGCGATGCAATTGCTCGAACGTGTGCGAATCCCCGAGCAGGCGGGCAAGTATCCCGGCCAGCTATCCGGCGGACAGCAGCAGCGCGTGGCGATCGCACGATCGTTGTGCATGCGACCGCGGATCATGCTCTTCGACGAACCCACATCCGCGCTCGACCCCGAAATGATCAACGAGGTGCTGGAGGTCATGGAAGGACTCGCCCGGGAAGGCATGACCATGCTGTGTGTAACGCACGAAATGGGCTTTGCGCGACGCGTGGCCGACACCATGGTGTTCATGGATAAAGGCGAAATCGTCGAGACGGCACCGCCTGCTACGTTCTTCACCAAGCCGGCGACGGAGAGGTGCAAGTTGTTTCTCAGTCAGATTTTGAGTCACTAGCGTGCACGCGAAAATCCCGAAAATAGGGCCACCCGGGCGATCATTGGTGTTTCTTCTTCTCGCGCCCGCGTTCCTCGCCGGCTGCGGGGGCAACTACAACTGGGGCTGGTTTGTCGTATCGCCCTGGACCGAGAAGGGCCAGAGCAACATCTCTTTCCTGATCGGTGGACTCGGCTGGACCATTGCACTGGCCCTTTCAGCGATCGTGGCCTCGGTGGTCATTGGCCTACTCGTCGCGTTGCTGTCGCTATCGCAGAATCGTTTGTTGCGCGCTGCAAACCGAGTGTATGTCGAGGTCTTTCGCTCGATCCCCATGTTGGTCATGGTGCTCTGGGTGTTCTATGGCCTGCCGATCGTGCTCGGCATCAAGCTCGATGTTTTCCCTGCGGGCATCGTCGCGCTCGCGCTTTGCGACAGTGCGTTCGAAGCCGAAATTTTTCGCGCGGGCATCCAATCGATCGAGCGCGGCCAGCATGAAGCCTCCGAATCGCTCGGGATGAGCTTCATCGACAAAATGCGGTTCATAATTCTTCCGCAGGCGATCCGGCGCGTGCTGCCACCGCTCGGGAATCAATTCGTCTATATGCTGAAAACTTCGTCGCTCGTATCGGTGATCGGTTTGGCCGAGCTGACGCGCAAGGCGAACGAGCTGGTGGTCACGGAATACCGGCCGCTCGAGATCTATACGTTCCTGATTCTCGAATACCTCGTTCTGATTCTCATCGTGTCATGGGGCGTTCGACGGATCGAGCGGCGGATGGGGGCATCGGACAGGAGAGCCGTGTGAGAAGGAAAACGGGAAAAGGGAAACGCCAAGCACCATCTCCCTTCACAAGATCGTGAGGTATCGCATGCGAAAGCAGAGCGCATTCAGTCCATTGCTCCAATCGGACTGGCACTACATCGAGAAGATCTCGCTCGAGGATTTTACCGTTACCGATTGGGACGTCATGAATCGGCAGCGTGCGGTCTATCAGGCAGAGCAGCAGGCGAGCCAAGTGTTGCGCATGCTGGTCGACTCGCGCGACGATCCGACGTTCGGCTACATGGTGAACAACTATCGCCATTGCCTGCAATCGGCGACGATGGCGATGCGCGATGGGCTCGATGAAGAAACGATCGTCGTCGCATTGCTCCACGATATCGGTTTCATCGCCTGTCCGAAGTCGCACGGGGAATTCGCGGCGGCCCTGATGGGCGCCTATATCGAAGATAGGCACTACTGGATGCTGCAGCGGCATGCGATCTTCCAGGACATCCATGCGCCGACATTTCCTGGCGTTGACCCGCATGCGCGCGAGCGATGGCGCGGGCATCCGCATTTCGAGTGGGCTGCAACGTTTGTCGCGAAATACGATCAAGCTGCAACCGACCCGAATTACGAGTGCGCTCCGATTGAGGTGTTCGAGCCGATGGTGAGGCGGTTTTTCGCGAAGACGCCGAGGCCCCGCGTCGTAGAGTGATGCGGGAAGCGGGAAGCGGGAAGCGGGAAGCGGGAAGCGGGAAGCGGGAAGCGGGAAACGCGAAACGGGAAACGGGAAACGGGAAACGGGAAACGGGAAACGGGAAACGGAAAACGGAAAACGGAAAACGGGAGTCGGGGAAAGGGAATCGGGGAACGGCGATGAGCGCATGGATCAAGATGCTCCCCTTCGAGGGAGCGACCGGCAAGCTGAAGGAAATGTACGAGCGCGTGAAAACGCCGCACGGCACCGTCGACAATGTGATGCGCGCCCACAGCCTGCGCCCGCACACGATGGAAGGCCATGTCGTCCTCTATCGCAGCGTTCTGCACAATCCTGACAACGTGCTCCCATATTGGTTGCTTGAAGCCGTGTCGTGCATTGTGAGTTTCGCAAACGTATGTGAGTACAGCCTGGCGCACCACTCGGCTAACACCAAGCGGCTTATGAAGAAGGAAGGCTGGGACGACGTACGGATCGAGAAAGCATTCGACGCCCTACGACGCGCCGAACCAGAAGGGGTGTTCGCGCAAAAGGATGCCGCGTTGCTTCGGTACGCCCACAAGCTCACCGTCGCGCCCGGTCGGATGGAAAAGGCGGACATCGATGCATTGCGCGCCGCAGGATGCGACGACGGCGAGATTCTCGAAGTGAATCAAGTGTGCGCGTATTTCAATTTTTCGAATCGGCTATTGAATGGTCTCGGCGTGACCACCGAGGGGGATGTGATTGGGTACTACAAGGACGAGTAGTGATCGTTTGATGGACCGGAGAATGAAGATTGACGGGAAAGCCGATCAGCTTGATGACGCGCAACGAACCGCCTTTCTGCCTGCAAACGTGAAGCGGGGCTCGGCATAAGATATCGACCACCCGAACGCGCACCGACGCCACACCTCAATGACCTACGCCAACGCCAAGCACATCACCATCGATGAAATTCCTGTCATCGATGTCGCCCCACTTCTGCGCGACGACCCGGCAGGCCTTGCTACGGTCGCCAAGCAGATGCTCGATGCAGCCGAGTCGATCGGCTTCTTCTATGTGAAGAACCACGGTATCGCGCAAGTGATCCTGGATCGCACCGACGCCGCCGCGCGCGCATTCTTCGCCCATCCACTTGAAGAGAAGCAACAAGTGAAGCCGATCGATCGCCACCGCGGCTTCCTCTCGGTCGGCCAGGCGAAGATGTACGACAAGGCGAAGGTTGACCTGAAAGAGAGCTTCATTTGGGGCCTCGACATCGACGAAAACGACCCCGACTACCGCGCCGGCAATCGCATGTTCGGCCCGAATCGCTGGCCGGCATTTGCGCCCGCGATGCGGCCCGCGTTCAACGCGTTCTTCGACGCTGCCAATTTGTGCGGCCAGCGCCTGTTGCGGGCGTTTGCTGCGAGTCTGGGTGTTGCACCTGATTATTTCACCCGCAGCTTCAAGAAGCCGGTCACGCGCGGAACGGTCGTCTACTATCCGCCGCAGCCTGCTGATGCCGGTGACGATCAGTTCGGTGTCGCACCGCACACCGACTACGGGACGATCACCCTCCTGTATCAAGACCAGATCGGCGGCCTGCAAGTCTGGTCACGACGGAAAGAGTGGGTCACCGCGCATCCCATTCCGGACACGCTGGTGATCAATGTCGGCGATCTTCTAGCCCGCTGGACAAACGATCGATTCCACTCGACCCCCCATCGCGTAGTGAACAAATCAGGCCGCGAGCGGATGTCGATCGTCGCCTTCGTCGATCCGGATTTCGATACTGCGATCGTCCCGGTAGTGAAGCCGGGCGAGCAAGCGCGCTATGAACCGGTCTTGTGCGGCGAATACATCCTGGGGCGGTTCGATAAGGCGTTCGCGTATCGGAAGTAGGGCGACGGGCGCCGCAACGCGCCACTGGAGAAATCGGCGCGATGCGGAGCACGTGTTTCATCGAATCGGTGAACAAGACGCGACAGCTCGTTCACGCAGCCGAAAACGCCCAAGCTGCTTGACGACATTCGCGATGCCGCGGCCTTCATTCACTGGACTGCCTCACGGATTCGCGAACTTGTAGTCGAAGCCTGACTTGATGGAGCAATGCAGCGCGTATCGCGTGGGTGAAGAGTGAAGATTGACCGTTCGCCCTGAGCTCGTCGAAGGGCTCAGGGCGAACTGAGCTATCAGCACAGACAGCTTAAGGTGGTGCCATTCGTGGATCACCCTTCGCTGTGCTCGCGCACTAGCCCGCCAGCGCGCGCCGCAAATATTGACCGTACCCACCCTTCCCGACAATTCGTCCATGCTCCATGACCACTTCGCCGCGGACAATGGTCATCACCGGCCATCCCTTGAGCGGCCAGTGTTCGTACAGGCTGTAATCCGAATAGGAGCCGAGCGGCACCGGATCCGCCGCCTTCTCGAGCGTTAGATCGACGATGGTGAGATCGCCGTCGAGCCCGATCCGGATGTCGCCTTTGCGATCCGACAAATGAAAGATGCGCGCCGGTGCCGCCGTGACCGCATCGCAGAGTCGATCGAGCGCGAGCCCTCGCTTGTGATAGCCCTCGGATAACAGCACCGGAAGAATCGTCGCGGTTCCCGGAAATCCTTGCGACGCTTGCCAGATGGGTTTCTCCTTGGTCGCCCGCTTGCGCGGCACGTGATCGGAGGCCACGACTTCGATCGATCCATCGGCGATGCCTTCCCACATGGCTTCGATGTCATCCCGCGTGCGAAACGGCGGGTTGGCTTTGCCGAGCGAACCGATGTCCATGTCCAGGTGATGCGTGAGATAGTGCGGGCAGGTTTCAAGGTGAACGTTCGGGTAGCGCTCGCGCCACTTGCGGGTCTCATCGAGTCCGAGGCGCGATGAAAGGTGCGGAATGTAAATGCGTGCGCCAAGCTGTTCGGCGAAATACGCAGCGCGTACCAGGTTCTCGGCCTCGGTGAACGCCGGCTTCGAGAGACACCAATCGCGCAGCGTGTTGCGCCCTTGCTGCTGGAACTTGCGCCGGATGCGGTTCACGAGCTCGATGTTCTCGGTGTGGCACACGATCACTGCATTGCCGAGCGCGGCAGCGCTTTCGAGGAGATCGTAGAAGTAGCCGTCGTCGGTGCCGTCCAATCCGAGATAGCGGCCTTCGTCGCCTTTGAAATTCATGAAGTATTTGAACGAGGTCACCCCGAACTCGCGAACGTATCGTCCAAGCTCGGCCAGATGCAACTCATTGGCCGTGCTGAAGTGGAAACCGAAGTCGATGTGGCAGCGCTCGCGCGCGTAGGCGATTTCGCGGGCGAACACTTCGTCATACGCTTCGTTGTTGAGGAAATAACCCAGCACCGTGGAGAAGCCGCCTTGCGCGGCGTAGACCGTTTCGGTTGTGTACTCGGTGATCTTCTCGCCGAAGCCGAAATGCACATGGCAGTCGATCAATCCGGGGAATACGTGTTTGCCGACGGCATCGATCGTTCTCAGCGCGTTTGCCGGTGTGGCCGGGGCAAGCAGCGCCGCGAATTTTCCATCTTTCACGCCGATATCGAGTTGCGCGCCGGGGCGCCCGGGAAACACGACCGTTCCATTGCGCACGAGCAGATCAAATTCCATCGAAGTTCTCCAGATCGGTCAATGAAGCTGGACGAGCGGCGCCCGCCGGAAGGGTAAGAGCTTTGAGGCTGGACCGCAGCGCGAGCGCATCGATCCCTCGGGCGATGATGACAAGCCGTGAGCGATGATCATCACTTGGCCATGTATCGAGGCGTTCCGGGCGATGAAAATAGCCGCTCACGGCATGCACGACCACCGGCTTTCGCGTCTCCGCTATTTCGACCAGGCCCTTTACGCGCAGAAGGTTCTTGCCGAACGCCTCGCTTGTGAGCGCGCTCCAAGCCGCGAGCCCGGCCCACGAAATGGGTGCGTCGAGGACGATTGAGATCGAGGTGATGTCGGCAAGATGCGTCGCTTGACCAAGTGTTGCTTGCCCAAGCGGCGCAAGCCGACGATAGGGGGCGTGATTCGCCGAGGGTTGATCCAACGCAATGCCGAGCCAGCGGGGCAATGCCGGTGCGCGGTGGGGCGTCGTCAAGACGATATTCGCTTCGATGTTGCCGTTTGCCGCCTCGATCCGACGGGCGTGCGGATTGAGCAATGCGAGATCGTCATTCAACGCATCCAACATCCCTTGCGTAACAAGGTCGCACTTGGTGATCACGAGCAGGTCCGCCAGTGCGGCTTGATGGACCGATTCGGGCTGCGAGGCGAGTTGTGCGTGACCATGCATCGCGTCGACGGTGGTCACGATTGCCGACAGCGCATACTCGGCATGCACCAGGGGATCCGCTACCAGTGCATTGGCGATCGGTCCGGGATCGGCGAGTCCGGTCGTCTCGACCAGCACTCTGCGGAATCGCGGCACCGAGCCGTTCACGCGGCGCACGAACAGATCGGCCAGTGTTTCCCTGAGGCCGGACTGCATCACACAGCATAGGCAGCCACCGCCCAGCACTTTCACATTGTCGTCGCTCGATTCAACGAGCAAGTGATCGAGCGCGATGTCGCCAAGCTCGTTGACGATGACGGCGGTGTCGGCTAATGCGGGATCGCGAAGCAGGGCGTTGACGAGCGTCGTTTTGCCGCTGCCTAGAAATCCGGTAAGGAGGGTGACCGGAATGCGGCTGGGCATTGGCGAGGTGAACCCCACTTGTTGAGTCGGTGCCGAGTGTATACAGTGCGCCGATCGGCGGCAACGCGCGGCCTCCGCAGTCTGCACGGGCGGCATGCATTGGCACCCTGCGCGCGCCGGATGGGACCAATCTAGGAGCTCTCATATGCGACCGTGGGATCATGTCATTCCCGCCGAAGAACAGCGACGGTACGACGCGTCCGGATTCGGCCGGCCGTCCGGTCTTGGCGATCGGCCCGCGCTTCTGATCATCGATGTTCAGTACCGGACCGTCGGCTTGACGTCGAAGCCGTTCTGGGAGGCCATCAAGGATTTTCCAACCGCGTGTGGCGAGGACGGATGGAATGCAGTGGCGAAGATCGCACCGCTATTGCGATTCTTTCGCGCGCGCAATTGGCCGGTGATCTATCCATACGTGGCGCCGAAGGACAAACGCCATGATGCCGGCCGGCTTGCCGAGAAAGTGCCGGCGATCATGAACATTTCGCAGCAAGGATACGAATTCGTCCCCGACATCGCGCCACGCGAGAGCGACCTCGTCATTCCGAAAAAGCATCCGAGTGCGTTCTTCGCGACGGCCTTGGCGAGCCATCTCATCGATCTGCGCGTCGATACGCTGGTACTCACCGGCTGCACGACCAGCGGCTGCGTGCGCGGTACCGCGGTCGACGGCTTTGCCTACAACTTCAAGATCACGGTGCCGGAGGATTGCGTCTACGATCGCAGCCCGACCTCGCACGCGGTCAATTTGTTCGACATGGCATCGAAGTATGCCGACGTCCTGCCTTCCGGCGAGCTGATGCGCAGGCTCGAATCGCTCAAGCAAGCCGCGTAGCGCGCGTCAATCCGCGTCGAGAGCGTTGGACAGATGAAATTCGATATCGAAACCGATGTCCTCGTCATTGGCGCCGGCGGTTGCGGCCTGGCCGCCGCGGTCGCCGCGTACGATGCCGGTGCAAGCGTGATGGTGGTCGAGAAGCTCGATCGAGCCGGTGGTAATACGGCGCTTTCCACCGGTTCGATCCCTGGTGCCGGAACGCGCTACCAACAGGAGCGCGGCATCGATGATTCGCCCGAGCGCATGATCGAGGATCTCGCCCGCACGGCTGGGGAGCACGATGTCCCGGCGGTGACGCGCGTGCTCGCGTATGAGTCAGCCGACCTGATCGATTGGTTGATCGAGCGGGTTGGCGCGCGCATGCGCTTGATTCACGAGTACCGCCACATCGGTCACTCGGTACCGCGTTTGCATGCACCCGATTCCCGGCGAGGCGCGGATCTCTTCGATGACCTTGTGCGCGCCGTTGAAAAGCGCGGCGTCGCGGTGGCGGTGGGAAACCCGGTCCAGGAGCTCGTTACCGACACGACCGGCGCATTGGTCGGTGCGCACATTGCGGGCAAAGGCGTAGCAAGCTACGCGGTGCGTGCCCGCAAGATCATTCTTGCCACCAACGGCTTTGCGGGAAATCGCGAGATGGTCGAGCGCTATTGTCCGGAGATCGCAGGGGCGGAGTATTTCGGCGCGCGAGGCAGCGAAGGGGAAGCGGTGCGTTGGGGCGCGAAGGTGGGCGCGGCGCTCGGTAACATCAACGCCTACCAGGGCTATGCGGCAGTCGCGTATCCGCATGGATCGCTATTGTCATGGACGACAGTGGAGAAGGGCGGCATCCTCGTCAACGCATCGGGCCATCGCTTTGGCCATGAAGACACCGGCTATTCGGGGTATGCGCGCGAGGTGCTTGCGCAGAACGCGCGGGTGTACGCGGTGTTCGACGAACGCATTTGCGCGATTACCCGCGGTGAAGTCGAGTTTCGCGAGCAATTGGCGATGGGCGGATTCAAGATCGCAGCAGATGCGCGCGCGCTCGCCTCGCAAATCGGTATGGATGCGAAGGCGCTCGAGGCATCGATCGATACCTATGGCAGAGCGGCACGCGGGGAACAGCCCGATCCGTTCGGCCGCCGTGATTTTGGGATCGCACCGCTGGTTGCACCGCTCTATGCCTGCCAGGTGGTGCCCGGCCTGTTTCACACGCAAGGCGGGCTCGTGATCGATGCGGCGGCGCGTGTCTTGCGAACCGATGGCAGCGTCGTCTCCAACCTGTTTGCAGGGGGTGGCGCGGCGGCCGGAATCTGCGGACGTACCGGCGCAATGGGATATGCCTCAGGCGCGGGTCTGTTGACGGCCGTTGGGCTGGGTCGAATCGCCGGACGTACCGCGGCCGCGGAAGTGCATCGGGGCGGTTAGCTATGAAAACGCCTGACCGCTTGTCGATGAGATTGCGGATTGAGTTTCTCGCCAGTGAGGCGGCGGTCGCGAAAACGGATTGAGCGGATGGCTCGAGGGCGCGAGAAAATCGGGCTGATCCTTACCGGCGGTGGCGCACGCGCGGCGTATCAGATCGGCGTATTGAAGGCGGTGAGCGAGATTCTCGGAACAGGTCGCCACAATCCCTTTCCGATTCTTTGCGGAACCTCGGCGGGTGCCATCAACGCTGCGGCAATCGGCGCCTACGCGAGCCACTTCGGTGGGGCAATTGCCGAGCTCGAAGACGTGTGGCGCGGCTTCCATGTGAATCGTGTGTACCGCAGTGATCCGCCGGCGATCATTCGAACGGGCGGGCGCTGGCTCGCTGCCATGATGCAGGTGTATCGGCGGAATCCGATGTCATTGCTCGACAACACTCCGTTACGCCGGTTGCTTCGGGAGCGCATCGACTTTGGGCGGATCGGCCGCAACCTCGGGAACGGCAGCCTGCACGCGCTGTCGGTGACCGCCTCGGGCTACACGTCGGGGCACAGCGTTTCGTTTTTTCAGGCGGCCCAGGGTGTGCAGCCGTGGGAGGGCGTTCAGCGCGTGGGTGTGGCCGCGACCATCACACTCGATCATCTGATGGCCTCGAGCGCGCTGCCGTTCATGTTCCCCGCGGTGAAGTTGCATCGCGAGTATTTCGGTGATGGCTCGATGCGCCAGACCGCTCCGATCAGCCCCGCCTTGCATCTGGGAGCTGATCGAATTTTCGTGATCGGGACCGGCCAACTGAAGAGGGATCATGCGCATATGCAGCCGGTCCGATCGAGTATCTACCCGTCGGTCGCACAGATCGCCGGGCATGCGCTCAACAGCATTTTCCTGGATACCCTCGCGCACGACGTCGATTGGCTGGAGCGTATCAATCGAACCATCGGCCTCTTCCCGCCTGAGAATCGCAAGGCCCTACCGTTCAGGCGAATCGAAGTGCTGGTCATTGCGCCTTCGGAGCCGATCGAGCGAATCGCCGTGCGCCATGTCCGTGAGTTGCCGCGCACCATTCGATTCCTCCTTGGTGCTCTCGGTGGCACCCGCAAGCCGGGCGCGAACCTGGCAAGCTATCTCTTGTTCGAGGCGGGCTTTTGCGACGCGCTGATCGATTTGGGATATCGCGATGCGATGGCGCGGCGCGACCTCGTGAGCGGGTTCTTCGAGATGGCGATGTAGCTCGGAATCTGGACGTGATGTCGCGTGGATTCCTGACGGGAAACCCCCCACGCTGATAAAATCGGCGCCTATCCATTCGTGAACCGGGATCGCTGCATGCGGTGGTCGCGCACAGGCGCCGATCAGGCCTCCAGCGGCACGCATTGAATCGGCGACCAGGCCCCCTTCCCATGAGCTCCAATCCAAGCGATCCGTTCGAATTTCTCAAGAAATTGTGGGCGCCCATGGGTCTGCCGATGTCCGGCATGGGAATGCCGGGAATGATGTTTCCCTCGGTGGATATCGGCGAGATTGAACGGCGCATCAGCGATATGCACTCGGTTGAAACGTGGCTTGCGCTCAATCTCGAAATCGTGCGTACGACGATCAAAGGTCTCGAGGCGCAACGCTCCACGGTGCAGGCATTCCAAACCATGCATCGGGGGGCCACCGCAGCCGCAAATGCGGCCGCCAGCGCTGCGAACGAGGCGGCGGCGCCTGCGCAGCCTGTTGCGCCGGCCGCACCGCCTCCCGATCATGCCGAGCCGCCTCGCGAACACGCCGTGCCGCGCGCCAAGCGCGGTCGCAAGGCCACCTGACCGGAACCACGCGATGACTTTCCGATTCGGTCATGCGGTCAATCGCGACTGGAAAGCTGCAGTCGATAGCCTGATCGCACAACTGGGGCAGCCGAACACAGTCGAAGGCCTGGGTTTCGTGTACATCGCGGATCAACTCGGCGAACATGCGGAGGACATCGTTCGCCGCCTGCGCGAGGCGGCCGGGGTGCGCGAATGGGTTGGGACGGTCGGCATCGGGATCATCGCGACGGGTATCGAATATATGGAGCAGCCCGCCATCGCCGCCATGGTTACTGATTGGCCGCGTGGCGAGTACTCGGTGTTCTCGGGTCGGGCGCGCGCCCCCGCGTCCGGCGACGAGAGTCCAAGCGGTGCGACCGCCGCGCATTTCGCCATCGTTCATGCGGATCCGAATACCGCAGACATGGCGGAATTGATCGAGGATATGTCGCGGAAGACTGCGAGCGGCTTTATTGTCGGTGGGCTCTCGAGCGGTCGGGCCGGGACCTTTCAAGTTGCCAACGAAGTGCTGCGCGGCGGACTCTCCGGCGTGTTCCTTTCCTCGGCCATTTCGGTCCATACGCGCTTGACGCAAGGGTGCTCGCCGCTACCCGGTCGCCATATCATCACCGAGGCGAAGCAGAATGTGATGATCAGGATTGATGGCCGGCCGGCACTTGAGGTTTTCAAGGAGGTAGTTGGTCCCGAGCTCGCGCGCGATATGCGGCGCGCGGCATCTACCGTCCTCGCCGGACTGCCGGTTGAAGGTTCCGACACCGGCGACTATCTGGTGCGCAATGTCGTTGGGATCGATCCGAAGAACAACCTTCTTGCGATCGGTGCGGAGGTCGAAAGCGGGCAACCGCTCCTCTTCTGTACACGGGGTGGCGATGCGGCGCGCGTCGATCTCCAGCGCATGCTCGACGAGCTGTCGGCGGCGTTGCCCGGCAAGCCCAAGGGCGGTGTGTATGTGGCGTGCGTCGGCCGGGGCGAGCACATGTTCGGCAAACGTTCGGCGGAGCTGTCGATCATCCGCGAGCGCTTCGGCGACGTGCCGCTGGTCGGCTTCTTCGCGAACGGCGAGATCTCGCACGATCGGTTGTACGGGTATACGGGCGTGCTGACTTTATTTACCTGAAGCATTTCTTTCACCACAGGGGACACAGAAAAACCAGGAAACGGGAAACGGGAAACGGGAAACGGGAAAAGAGAAACGAGAAACGAGAAACGAGAAACGAGAAACGAGAAACGAGAAACGAGAAACGAGAAACGAGAAACGAGAAAAGTGAGAGGCGTACGGAGTAAAGGTGATTGGCGTGTCTCTTTTCCCGTTTCTCTTTTCCCGGTTTTTCGGCGTCCCCTGTGGTAAAAACTTTTTGTAGCGAACCAGGAGATTCCCAATGCCCAAAGCCATTCGTATTCACAAGACCGGCGGTCCCGAAGTCATGCAGCTCGATGACGTTTCTGTTGGCGAGCCCGCACCCGGCGAAGCGCGCATCAAGCACAGCGCGATTGGATTGAACTACATCGATGTCTATTTCAGGACCGGTCTCTATCCGCAACCCATGCCGGGCAGTATCGGGATGGAAGGCGCTGGGATCGTCGAGGCGGTCGGTGCTGGTGTCACCGAGGTGAAGGCCGGGGATCGCGTCGCCTATGCGGGCGGACCGATCGGGTCCTACGCCGAAATTCGCAATATGCCGGCGCATCGCCTGGTGCCGTTGCCCGGTGCGCTGTCGTTCGATCAAGGTGCGGCGATGATGTTGCAGGGCATGACGGCCCAGTACCTGATCCGGCGCACATTCAAGGTGCAAGCGGGGCAGACCGTGCTGTTCCACGCGGCGGCGGGTGGCGTTGGCCTGATTGCGTGCCAATGGCTGAAGGCGCTCGGGGTAACGGTGATCGGCACGGTCGGTTCCGACGAAAAAGCGGCGCTTGCAAAGGCGCACGGCTGCGACCATCCGATTGTCTACACGCGCGAGAATTTCGTGCAGCGAGTGAAGGAAATTACCGGCGGCAAAGGGGTGCCCGTCGTGTTCGATTCGATCGGCAAGGACACCTGGCCCCAGTCGCTTGACTGTCTGGAGCCGCTTGGCATGTTCGTCACGTTCGGAAATGCGTCCGGACCGCTGCCGCCGATCAATGCGCTCGATCTGTCCAATCGCGGATCGCTCTTTTTCACTCGCCCGACGCTCAACACGTACGCGGCAAAGCGTGAGGATCTGCTCGCGATTGCCAAGGATTTGTTCGATGTCGTCGCCGGGGGCAAGGTCAAGATCGAGATCAACCAGCGTTACGCGCTGAAAGATGCGGCCCAATCGCATCGCGATCTCGAAGGGCGTAAGACCACCGGATCGACGATCCTCATCCCGTGAGAGACTAGGCGTGTCCGACCGGCATTTCACGACCAACTGGCTGCGCGAGCGATTCGCCAGTCCTCTCCCGAACGAGCCGCACACGTTCGGTGACGGACATCTGCTCAAGCCGGGCGAAGCGCTGCGTCCGGCTTCGGTGCTGGTGCCGGTGGTGGATCGTGAAGGCGGTCTCACCGTGCTCTTTACCCGGCGCACCGCCCATCTGCACGATCATGCCGGGCAGATCAGCTTTCCCGGCGGGCGCGCGGAGCCCGAGGATTTGTCCACCCATCACACCGCGCTCCGTGAAACCGAAGAAGAAATCGGACTCTCATCCGAACATGTCGAGATCATCGGTTCCATCAATCGGTATACGACGGTAACCGGATACGATGTCACGCCGGTGGTCGGAATCGTCAAGCCGCCATTCGAATTGCGGCTCGATGCCTTCGAGGTGGCAGAGGCCTTCGAAGTGCCGCTGGCTTTTCTTCTTGATGGCCGCAACCATCAGCGCACGACGGTGGTCCATCAAGGTCGGCGCAGACAGTACTTCGCGATGCCCTACGACCGGCACTATATTTGGGGTGCGACCGCCGGAATGGTGATGAATCTCCATCGGTTCCTCATTCCCCAAGCCGGATGAGATCGTCTGCGAAACCGGTCGTGCGGATGCGGATACGCTCATGACACTCGTCTCGCTGATTCTTGTGCTGCTCTTGGAGCAATGGCGTCCGCTGACCGACCGGCGCGTGGTCACTGGGCCGTTGGCACGTTATGCGCGATTCCTGCAAAGGCATTTCAATGCCGGCGAAGCGCAGCACGGGGTCATCGCATGGATCCTCGGCGTGGTTCCAGCGGTTGCGGCGGTCTGGGGACTGTATTGGCTGCTCAGCAAGGTCCACCCAGCCTTCGGCCTCGCGCTGAATGTCGGCGTGCTCTACGCCACGATGGGGTTTCGTCAGGCAAGACACCACTTCACCGAGATCCAAAAGTGCATCAAAGAAGGCGAGTTGGATCGTGCGCGCGAGGTCCTCGCACTTTGGCGTGGGCGATCGGCATCCTCCCTCAGCCGCGAGAACATCATTCGATTAACGATCGAGCAGGCATTGGCGGGGTCCCATCGCCATGTGTTCGGCGTCGTCTTCTGGTTCGTCGTGCTGCCGGGGCCTGCTGGTGCGATTCTCTACCGGTTCGCGGCGTATTTGCACGGGCGCTGGGGCGGTGTCGAAGAGCAGGAGTTCGGCCGCTTCGGGTGGTTCGCGCGCGAAGCGTTTTATCTGATCGACTGGATTCCGGCGCGCCTTGCCGCGATCGCGTTTG
>JANMUI010000298.1:0-7820 GCA_031391405.1 Betaproteobacteria bacterium | reverse complement strand
GTGCGATTGAATGCGTTCGACGCCGATCGCCTGGGCGACCCGATCACCCGCGGACTCATGGCGCGCACCGAACTTGTGATCGATCCGGAGCTCGACGCTACATTTCCCAACCAGCGGGCGGCGCGCGTCACGATCGAAACGAATGATGGCCGCAAGGAAACGTACTATCAGCCGAATCGAAAGGGCGATCCCGAGTTGCCGCTGTCGGACCGCGATGTCGAGGATAAATTCGTGGAGCTTGCCGGGCCTGTCATCGGCGGAGAACGCGCGAAGACGTTCGTCGCAAGGCTATGGGCGCTCGAGCGAGAGGGTGATCTTGGATTTACGCGGGCGCCCCGATCGTCCTGAACTTCAACCGCGATTTACCCTTCGTGACGCACGTCTATCCGCCGCATACGCTCAGCACGAAGTTCGCCTCTTCCCACGTCAGCGATTTGCCTTCGGAGAAGCGTTTCTCCCGCAGCCCCGCGCACGAGCACTGCGGACATGAAAGCATCGCCTGCGTGTGGGTCGCGGTACTCGATGCGGCGGACATCGGGCGTTCACCGGATTTCGACGACAGGATGCCTTCGGCGCCACTCGAAGCGATACGGGTGGATTGACCGATCGCCGGAACCGGTTGCGGGCTCGATGGCGTGACCATCTCGATTTTCGGAATAGGTTTGTTAGGGTCCGATTGCGCGGCATTCACGGTGCTGCTCGCGGCGGGCGGCTTCACTTCCACGCGTGGTCCGGCGGTCAAGCTTGGCACGCCGGGTGTGCCGGGGGCGAGCTGAATCTCAACTTGCATCGGTCGGGCGGGGGGAGGGGCTGATCTCGCAGGGGATGCGGCGCCAACGCCGGATGATCCAACTGTCGATGCGGCAACGGCGCCGTATTCCTGAACGGTCGATGGCTTGCCCGCCGCAGCAGGTTGGGCAATGGCGAGCGTCGATGGCGCGATCTCGGTCTTGCTCCGCACGACCTGATCGGGACGAACCAGTAGCACGACGCTTGCGGCGATCAACGCACCAACACCAATACCGACCATCGCGCCGCGCTTGAAGGAACCGTCCCAGGCCGATTTCAAGATTGCATCCAACGCGGCAAATCCACGTGGCCGCGAATTGCGCTCGAATGCCTTGGCGAGCTCATGCATCGTTATCCGCCGCGATTCCCGCCTGAGCGCAAGCGCGCCGAGCAACGCTTCATTCATCGCGGGATCGACATTGGCGATCGGCTCCGGGACGAGGCCGAGCGCAATCGCATCGGCAGCGCTGCGGCGCGCGAACGGATGCGCTCCACTCAATAGCTCGTACGCGACAGAAGCCAGCGCAAATACATCATCGGACGGTTCGGGGCTCATGCCGGCCAATAGCTCCGCGCTTGCATAGGGCACCCCATCTATCGCAATACCGGGGATGGCACCGAGACGTTTGTCGACCTCTGCGATCGGGACTGCGTGTCCCCAGTCGGCGAATTGCGCCAATTGGGCCTTGAGATCGATCACGATCGCCGCGGGTCGAACATCCACATGCATCAAGCCCCCGGCATGCAACGCAGCAAGCGCGCGCGCGAGTTGTCCGATCACCTCGATTACGACGCTCGCGTCGGCGCCGAGGCGACGATCCGCGAATGCCTGATCGAGCGGCTCGCCATTCAGCCCCTCGGAGAGCAGCGTAATCTGTCCCGCTGCCAGGCCCGCGCGGACAAGTTTCGGAAGTCCTGGGCGCGACTGCCCTTCGAAGCGGGACAACCGCTCGAGCGCGACGCCGTTTCGCATCAGATAGTCGGTGAATCGAATGTTGTAGCGCTTGACGGTGACCGTGCCCGATCGCGGGGTCGTCGGATCGAACGCCGCCCAAGTCGTGCCGCTCGCGCTCTGGCTGATCGGTCGCTGCGTGGGAACACCGCCTGTCGCACCGCCCGCGTGCCCGGAGGAGGAGGCGTTAGGCGAAACGTTGCTGAGATCAAGCATCTCGACTGCCGTCCGAGTGAGGTGTCCGTCGCTGTCCGGCAAAGCTATGCACGCCGTTTGCCGGATCTGCCACCGAGTGGAAAAGAATCATCGCACGCAGCAGGAACATGGTCGACCGAAACCACACCGGCCCGCCGAGCGTGCAAGATCCGTCAGCGAACGGTCGAGAATACGCCAATGCGAGCATTGATGCGATGGACTGCGTTGGCGATGACAGTGCCGGACGCGTTCGAGCGACGCACTCGTCCGTGACGCGACTCTTGCCGCCACTGCAAACGACGTATCAACGCACCCCAGGCGGCGGGGGCGGGGGTACGCCTGGCGGGGGTGGCGGTCGCGCATCGGATGGCGGGGCCGGTGGGGCGCCAGGAGGTGGAGGCGGCGGCGTACCGGGTGGCGGCGGAGCGGGCGGTGCCTGCGCCGGGGCGGCGACTTGACGTGGCGCTTCGGGTGTAAATCGCCCGGAGACCGGAACGCGGTGACCCTTCGCATACATACATTGCTGATAGCCAAAATCGTAGCGCCGTTGCGTACCGAAGCTCGAACGGTCCGCCGCCCCGACCCCGGCCACCGCGCCGACGCCAAGGCCAACCCCGGCACCAACCGCCGCACCCCGGCTTCCGCCGAGCGCCGCACCGGCGACCGCACCGACCGCCGTACCGACGGCCGCACTGGTCGCACCGCTTACGTTTGCATTCTCAGCGGCAGTCTTTCCACCGATCGACTCGAAGGCGTATTGGCGACACTCGACATCGTCTGTACGGAACTGGTCGAACGATTTACTGCTTCCAGGGAGGACCAGCACGCTCGGGCCGTTGGGGATGGTCGCGCAACCGGAAAGCGCGACAAGGGCGACGATCGCTGACCACTTGATTGCCGGGAGAAGATTCATGATGATCAACCGCGACTATCGCGATGGTTGTGGAGCGACTCTTTCCCAGGCCGTTGGGCAATCCTTCACATAGGGATAGTAGCCCTGTGATTCGCGGCAGTAGTACCAAAATGCCGGGGCTGTGGGCGCTTCGGGCTGCGCCCGCTCGATATATATCGGCGGACTTTGTTGCACCAACGGTACCGGGGCGTAGTAGTACTGGGGCGCGTAGTAGTGCGGGTACCCCCACCAAAGCGGACCGCCGATGTACACGCCGACGCGCGGGCCGCGATGCCAATGTTGGGCGAACGCGACGCTCGATGCCGCGGTCGCGGCTAGCAGCATCATGAGTACAGTTGTCTTGATCACATTCATATTCAATCCCTTCGGCCGAGGTCGGACCGCGCGTCGTACCGTTCGTTTGAATGTTATCGGTTCCGAGGCCGGCGACCCGAGTCGGCGGAGTCGCAGCTTGCATAGTTGATTTGATCAACCGGAAGTATCGCAGACGAACCTGCACCGAACCTGAGAGATACAGAATGTTACTTGTCGAGGCGGCAGCACCACACTCGACCCTTTCTCGGCGGTGCGCGGCTCACCGATCAACACTTCGCCCCAATCCCGATTTCATTGAGGAGAGTGGTCGATACACTTCGGCAAGCAGTGTTGTCGCGCCGGTGGTCATCCATCCACGGTCGCGGGCAAGCGTCTCGATGCGGGCAATCCGATCGGACGCCATGATGTCCTTGCCGACGTGCTTCGCGCGCACCGTGCTCCCTTGAACCAATCCAAGGTGCCGGAGCACGCGTCGCCCAGGCACCAGCTCGATATTCGTCAGGAGCATCAGATGTCCCCTAATTCGATTCGTCGAAGCGACAATTATCGGAGAGCCGATCGGTATTGGCGCGGCATTATGGCTAGATCGCCAACTCGTCCTTGTGACCGAAGAACTGCAACCGATCCGGATCGAGCGCAAGGCGAATCTTCTCGTGCAGCTTGACCCGGATGCTCGGATCGACCCGCGCCACCATATCGTTCGTGCCGGAGCGAACGTTCAGCAGGATCTCCGAGCCGAGCGGTTCAATGACCTCCACACTTGCATCGAACGAGGATTCAATGGGCGTGGACCCATTCGCGATCTGCAATGCCTCGGGCCGGATCCCGAGGGTGACTTGTTTGCCGACGTGCGCGCGCAGGGACTCGATTCGCGCGGGCGGCACCTTGATCTGAAAGGCCGCGTTCTTCGCCCACAGCTCGCCGTTCGCATCGCCGATCGAGACTTCCACGAAGTTCATCGCGGGTGATCCGATGAACCCCGCGACGAACCTGTTCTTCGGCTGGTTGTAGAGCTCGAGCGGTTCGCCAACCTGTTGGACCAACCCGTCTTTCATGACGACCACCCGATCGCCAAGGGTCATTGCCTCGACTTGATCATGCGTGACATAGACCGCGGTGGTTTCCAGCCGTTCGTGCAGGCGCTTCAATTCAACGCGCATCTGCACGCGCAACTTCGCGTCGAGATTGGACAAGGGCTCATCGAACAGGAACAACTGCGGATGGCGCACGATCGCCCGCCCCAATGCCACGCGCTGTCGCTGCCCGCCTGAGAGCTGGCGCGGCTTTCGGTGCAGCAACATCTCGATGCCGAGAATGTCGGCCGCATCCTTCACACGCTTTTCGATCTCGGGCTTCGGAAACTTGCGCATCTGCAAGCCGAACGCCATGTTGTCGTACACGGATTTGTGCGGATAGAGCGCGTAGTTCTGGAACACCATCGCGATGTCCCGATCCATCGGCGGCAATTCATTCACGAGCTGCGAACCGATGTAGATGTCGCCGGACGTAATCTCCTCCAGTCCCGCGATCATGCGCAACGTCGTCGTCTTGCCGCAGCCCGACGGCCCGACGAACACCATGAACTCCTTGTCCTTGATATGCAGATGTACATCCTTCACGGCCTGCACGTTGCCGTACATCTTGTTGACGTTCTTCAGGACGACTTCGGACATTGTTCAACCCTTCACCGATCCGGTGAGCCCGGCGACGTAATACTCAACGAAGAACGAGTACACCAATGCCACCGGCACCGATCCGAGGAGGGCACCTGCCATCAACTGGCCCCAGAAGAAAATGTCGCCGCGAATCAGCTCGGACACGACGCCGACTGGCACCGTCTTTTCCTCGACCGAAGAGAGAAACACCAGCGCATAGATGAATTCGTTCCACGATAACGTGAACGCGAAGATCCCCGCCGAAAGAATGCCGGGCACCGCGATCGGAAAGACGATCCGCACCATCGCGCCGAACCGGGTCGCGCCATCGATGCGTGCGCACTCTTCGAGCTCCTTCGGAATGGTCTTGAAGTACCCCATCAGGAGCCACGTGCAAAATGGAATGAGGAAGGTCGGATAGGTGAGGATCAGTGCCCACGGCGTGTTGCCGATCTGCATATTGCGGATGATGTCGGCGAGCGGAATAAAGAGCAGCGTCTGCGGGACCAGATAAGTGATGAAAATCGCCGTGCCGAGAAATTCCGAACCGCGAAACTTCAGGCGCGACAGCGCATAACCCGCGAAGAGACCGCACACCAGCGAAATGGCGGTCGCCACTAGCGCGACAAACATCGTGTTCATGAGCCATTGTAAGAAGGCCGTATTGCTGAGCAGGTCCTGGAAATGTTCGAGCGTGGGGCTCGTTGTCCAGAATGGCGTCGCGTTGGCCGCGCGCCAGGACCGGTAGAGCTCGCCATCGGGACGAAACGCGGTGACCGCCATCCAATAGAACGGAAACAAGGTGAAGATGATGAATCCGGCCATCGGGATCGTGAAGTACACCCACTTCTTCCACTTGCGTTCGATGACCATCAAGCCCCCTCGATGCGCTTCAGGTACCGCAACTGGATCCACACCACCGCGAACAGCACCGGGAACATGAAGAGCGAGATCGCCGCCCCCTCGCCCAGCAAGCCGGTACCCACGCCGAGCTGATACGCGTAGGTCGCCACCAGATGCGTGGAATTCGCGGGCCCGCCACCGGTGAGCACATAGATGAGTTGGAAATCCGAGAATGTCTGGATCACCGAGAACACCACCACCACGAGTGTCACCGGCATGAGCAAAGGCCAGGTGACATGCCAGAAGCGCTGCCATGCATTGGCGCCATCGAGCGCGGCGGCTTCATGCAGATCCGGACTGATCGTCTGCAGACCCGCAAGCAGTGTGATCGCGAAAAACGGTACGCCGCGCCAGGTGTTCACCAGGATCGCGCACCACATCGCCCAATCCCCGTCCGACAGAAATGGCAGGCGGGCGGTGATAAAGCCGGCGTGATAGAGCACCCAGTTCACCACGCTGAAGGTCGGATCGAACATCCACCGCCACGCGAATGTCGAGAGCACGGACGGAATGATGAACGGCAACAACATGGACGCACGGATGATCCGCTTCAAACGAAAATGCCGGTTCAGCAATAGCGCGAGCCACATGCCGAGCGCAAGCTTGAAGACGGTCGCCCAGAACGTATAGAAGAACGTGTTCCTGAACACGGTCTGAAAGATCGTGTCGTTCCACGCCTTGATGAAATTGTCCAGGCCGACGAACTCGCCCACCCCACCGACGCGAAGATTGGTGAGCGATAGCCAGATCGCCATCACGAACGGATAGGCGATGAACAACACGAGAATGATCACCGCCGGCGCAAGCAGCGCGACGGCGAGCAGCTTCTCGTTCTCGAGTGCGCGGGTCCAGCGCGAGACGTGGACGCGCTCGCGCTGGAGCGCGTCCGAAGTCATCGTGCTGCCGGTTGCGGAAGCCATCAACGGCGGCTAGAAGCGGATCAGACGTAGATCTTGCGCAATTCCCCTGCCGCCCACTTGATCGCCTCTTCGGCCTTCATCCCCTGCACCGCCTTCGCATACATGTCGGTGATGATGTACTTGTTCCACACCTCGGCGGCCTTACGATTCGGCTCGCCCGCATAGCCCATCGCGCGGCCATGCAACAGCGCGGTCTTGAACGGTAGCATTACCGGATCCTGCGTCCACATCGCATGGCTTTCCCAGCTCTTGGTCGGCGCGGCGGCGAAGCCCTTCTGCACAACGAACCATTTCTCGTAGTTGTCTTTCGCGTGCGCCCAGCGGAGGAACTCTTTGGCCGGCTTCTGGTTCTTCGAGTACTTCATGATCATGTGCGAGAACGCGGTGTGATAGGCGTAGCGCCCCGCGGGTCCGCCCGGCAGCCCGGCATGGAGGATGTCGGTATTGAGGCGCGCGCCCTTGTCGGTCTTGTACTGATCGGGCTTGCGAAGCGATTCGACATAGATCGACGCGCCGTTCAATGTCGCGCAGATTTCGCCGGACAGGAACGCGCGATTGTTGTTGGTGTCGTCCCATGCGAGGCCGCCTTCGTCGTGGGCTTCCTTCCAGAATGCCGTAAAGAACTGCACCGATTCCAGGGTTTCCTTGGAATCGAGAACGACCTTGCCGGCCTTGTCGATCTCCGCGCCCCCGAATGACCAAAGGAAGGGGTAGGTGAATGTCGGTGCGTCACCGAACGTGTGGCCGATCGTCTGTCCGATCGGGCGGCCCTTCGCCTTCAGCTTCTTGCCCGCATCGCGATATTGCGCCCAGGTCTCGGGAAACTTGTCGTAGCCGACTTCCGCGAACCACGATTTGCGATAGGCAATCATGGCGCCCACGACCGACCAGGGCATCGCGACCCAACGCGAGCCCGCCTTGCAAAGCGACGTGGGCAGATCGTAGATGCCGCCTTGCGCCTTGCCGATTTCCTCGGCGATGTCGTTGACATCGATCGCGCCATCCGCGTACAGGTGCGGATTATTGTTGAGCAGCATGATGATGTCAGGACCATTGCCAGACTGGATCGCGGCGGTGGCGCGCGGCGCGATGTCGTTCGCGTTGATCGTCTCGACATTGAGCTTCACCCCGAGCGCCTTGCCCACTTCCGGTGCGAACTGCTTGCGAAGAACCTCGTC
>JANMUI010000296.1:0-7280 GCA_031391405.1 Betaproteobacteria bacterium | reverse complement strand
CCGCAGGCGACCCGCGTATAATCAGGTGCACCTACCGGACCGATGGCATTGCTATGGGACTCGCCGATCCAGCCGTGCGTTTAACGCCCGAAGAATATCTTGCCTGGGAAAGCGATCAGTCCAACAAGAACGAGTATTTTTTCGGCGAAGTCTATGCAATGGTCGGGACGACCGACGCGCACAATATCGTGACGCTAAACGTTGCGTTCGCCTTGCGTGCCGCCCTTCGGGATCGCCCGTGCAGGATTTTCGCCGCTGACGTCAAGGTCCGTCCGAAAACCGCGGAGGTGTATTTCTATCCGGACGTGTTCGTCACGCGCGACGAGCGCGATCATCAGCGCCGCAATGAGAAGTCCCATCCGCTGCTCATCGTCGAAGTACTGTCTGAATCCACCGGATATTTCGATCGCGGCGAAAAATTCGCGGCCTATCGTCGTATCGATGAGCTGCGCGAGTACGTGCTGATCGACCCCGAGCGCCGCACGATCGATCTGTTTCGACTAGGCCCAAACAAGCACTGGGTGCTCTGGGACTTGCGTGGCGAATCCGAATTGGTGCTGGAAAGCGTAGGGCTGACCATTCAAACGGCCGAGCTGTTCGAGAACGTGCCGTCGCAGTAACCGGGTGCCGATCAGAAGATCGGCCGGTGTGCTGTCAGTGCTTTCCCTCGACCAGCGTGGGCTGCACATGCTCCCGCCAAAACCGCATGAGCCCGTCCTTCGATGTCTTGCCGCGATCGGTTTTAGGGATCGCGATCATGAAACTGATCGATTGCGGCATCTTGTAGGGCGAGAGCTTGCGCTGCAAATGGACGCGCAGGTCTTCGACGCTCGGCGCGTGACCCGTTTGCGGCACGACGAAGCACGCCACCGCCTCGCCGTAGATATTGTCGGGTACACCGATCGTCGCGGCCTCGAGGACGCTTGGATGTTCGGCGAGGATCGACGAAACTTCGAGAGGAGCGATATTGATTCCGCCGCGAATGATCAGATCCTTTTTGCGGCCGGTGAGGAACGCGTAGCCGTCCTGGTCGTAATAGCCCAGGTCACCCGTTCGGAATCCCTCGGCCGGAAGCCGATCGATGGTGCCGCGGCCGACCAGATAGCCGGAGAAGATCTGGATGCCGCCGATGAGCAGCTCGCCTTCGACACCAACCGGCATGTCGTTGCCCTCGGGGTCCACGAAGCGTGCGGTGATATGCGGTGTGCGCCGGCCGACCGGACCACGACGTGGTGCGTCCGGGTCATTGACGAACATGAATCCCGCCTCCGACATCCCGCATCCTTGAACAAGCCGGATGCCATATCGATTCTGGAATGCATCGAACGTTTCCGGTGCGATCGGGGCTGTGCTCGTCGTCATGTATCGCAACGTCGGCAGATCGGCCTTCGTGATGGGATGCGGCCGCGCGAGAAGCATCGTGATCGCCGTGGGCACGCCGGCCGAGACGGTGACACGATATTTCTGCACCCACTCGAAGAAGTGTGACTGCGAGAATTTCTTGGCCAGAACGATGGTCGCGCCGACCTGCAAGGTGGTGCACACCGAAAGAACTTGCGGTGAACACCATGTCACGCCACGAAACTCCAGCATGCGCTCGTTCTCGGTGAGGCGAAAGGCCTGGAGGTCGGATTCGGTCATGTAGAAGTACGACTCGTGGGTGCAGCACACGCCTTTCGGGCTGGAGGTGGTCCCGGAGGTGTAGTTGATCAGTGCCCAATCGCCAGGCGTGCCGACCAGAGGCACCGAAGGCGTCGCGGGCTCATTCTCGAGGAGCGCAAAGAATTCGTTCGTCGGGGTGGCTTCGGGGTGATCGTCAAAGACGTAGTGCTCGACGCCGGTCGCCATGGCGATCGCCTGCAGCTCGGGGGCGAGATCCCGATGCCAAAGAACGAGTTTCGGGTCGATGTCGTCCAGGATCTGTTCGACGTTCTTGGTGTGCACCTCGCAATTGACCAGATTCACCGTCGCGCCGTACGCCTGCACCATGTGGAACAGCAGCATCTGAGAGAGGCAATTGTCCGATAGCACCGATACACGGTCGTTCGCCTTGAACCCGCGCTTGGCAAGAAAGCTCGCCATCTGATTGCAGAGCGCGTAGACCCGATCGAACGTGACTTCGAAGCCTGATTCTGCGGCGATTGCATGGACCTTGTTGCCGCGCTCGCGGGCGTGCCGCTCGACGATCTGGAAAACACTTTGGTAGGGTGGACGCTGGGCCATGATTGATTGTTCTACCATAGGAGTCTGTGCGGCGGAGCGCCCTGAATCTTGTTTGGTTCCGGTTTGTCCGGGATCAGGAATCTGCGCGGTCCGCCGCGCAGATTCCTCTACTTGAGTAACGCAAGCGGCGCGAGCGAGAGCCACGGCACATAGGTAATGAGCATGAGCGCGATCAGATAGAGACCGAGAAACGGCAAAACACCACGGTACAGGGTCGGCAGCGGCACACCAAACAGGGCGTGCGTCGCAAAAAGGTTCAGCCCGAACGGGGGTGTGAACATCCCGATCGCGAGGTTGGCGGTCATGATGATCCCGAAATGGATCGGGTCGACCCCAAGTGCCTGCACGACCGGCAAGAACAATGGCGTGAGCACCAGGATCGCCGCGGGCGGTTCGAGGAACGAACCGACGACCAGCAGCAGCGCGTTGAAGGCGAGGAGGAGCTGCCATGCCGGGAGCTCGAGCGCCTTGATACCCGCGACGAGTTTTTGCGGCATCCCGCTGGTTGTGACGAGCCAGGCGTAGAGGCCGGCCGCCGCGAGGATGATCATCACCTGGCCGCAGATGAAGATCGACCTTGACGAAATCTGCCACAGATCGCGCCATGTGACTTCGCGATACACATAACGCGATACCAGGACCGCGTAGATGACCGCCACGCCAGCCGCTTCGGTCGGCGTGAAGATGCCCCCGTAGATGCCGCCAAGAATCACGACCGGTGCGCCGATCGACCAGGCCGCATCCCGCGTTGTGAGCAGGATATTCTGCCAGCGCAGCCGCGAGGTCAGCGGCACCATCTCCACTCTTGCGTAGATGAGCACATACACGGTCGCCAACACGCCGAGCAGGATGCCGGGAATGACACCCGCCAGGAACAGTGCGGGAATGGATTGTTGCCCGGCAATGCCATAGATGATCATCGGGATCGATGGCGGGATCATCACATCGATGGCGCCTGTTGCGGCGATCAATCCGCCGGCGAACTTGGGTCCATAGCCGCCGTCGCGTAGCGCGGGATAAAGGATGCGGCCGATCGCCGCGATGCAGCCCACCGCGGAACCGGACATCGCACCGAAAAGCTCGGACGAGACGACCGCGGTGATCGCGAGCGACCCCCGTACACCACCGATCAATGACATGACCCACGCAATGAGGCGCTTTGCCAAGCCACCCTGGCCCATGATGTCGCCGGCGAGTATGAAGAGCGGAATCGCGAGAAGCGGAAAGCTGTCAAGGGCCCCGAACACCACCGTCTGCAGGGAATGCAGAGGCAACTCGGGATTGAGCGCGATGCCCGACAATGCCGTGAGGAGCAGCACGATGTACACCGGCAGCCCGAGCGCGAGCAGTATCACCGGCAAAACGAAGTAGAGAAGGGCGTCCACTATTGGATCGGACCATGGCTCTCAGGCGAAGCCGCGTTGCCGTGGCGAATGCGCACGACGATGCCTACCGCAAGAACGAGTGCCGCACAGGCAAATCCGAACGGCATCACCCCTTGTGGAATCGCCAGCGGAATATTGGAGGAGTCGCTCCGCTGATCGAATTCCACGAACTTCATCACGATTGGCGCACCCGCGTAGACCGCGGTGAGGCAGACGAGCATCGTGACCATGTCCGCCACGGTTTCCATCGCGATCCGAAAGCGCGATGGGAACGCCCGCACGAGCATATCCATCCGGACGTGGGCGGCCTGGTGCGTAATGCGTACGAAGGTCAGAAACACTGCACCGATCAAGAGGTACAGCATGATCTCTTCCGCCCAACCGATCGGCATGGAAAAGACGTATCGGCCGATGACATTGGCGGTGTTGATCGCGACGATGCAAATCAGCATCACCGTCGCGAGCACCTGCAGCGCACGCGCCAGCTTGTCGATCCAGCGATCCAACGCGTGCACGGCGTCACCTATCAGGGAGTACGAATTGAACCGCGGAGGACGCAGAGGAACACGAGGACGAGAATTCTTGGCGATCGGATCTTGGGTCAACGTGCGACGAAACCCCGGAACCGTAAAGTCCAACAATTCCCCTGCGTCCCCTGCGTCCCCCGCGTCCTCTGTGGTTCATGAATGAGGGATCTGCGCCGGAAACCGCGCAGATTCCTACTCGTGGCGTTTCGCGATTTTCGTCAGCAGCTCGAACAACGCCTTTTCTTCGGGTTTCTTCGACGTCACTTCGGTGCCGACGGTTGCAAGCGTCTTGGCGAGAGCCGCTTGCTCCTCGGCGCTAAGCTGGGCGAGCTCTCCGCCGTTCTTGGTCCAGTTCTCGCGATGCTCTTTGATCTGCGAGATCTGCACCGCGAGGCTTTCGCGACTCACTTTCTGCCCTGCGTCGACGACTACCTTCTGAAGATCCGCGGGCAGCTTGTCATACCAGCCCTTCGACATCATCGTCACTGCCGCAATGTACGACGGGCTCGCTTCCAGATAGAACTTAGCGGCGTCATACCAGCGCATCGCCGAAACGGCGGTGATGGCTGTCAACGCCCCGTCGATCGTTCCTTGCTGCAACGCGGGTAGCACCTCACCGAACGCCATCGGAACGGGTGTTCCCTTCAAGCGCTTCAGGGGTTCGAGCTCCATCGGCGAGGCGAGCACGCGGATTTTCTTGCCTTCGAGATCGGCGAGCTTGACTGTTTTCGATCGCATGGCGAACCCGGCCGCCCCATGGGTATAGAGCCCGATACCTTTCAGCCCCTTGTTCGCGCCCATCGCGAGGAACGTGCTGTTGAGCTCGGGGTCCTGCAGCACCCGAAAATTGTGCTCGATGCTCTTGAACATGCCCGGTGCAGAGAGCACTTCGAAGCGTGAATCGATACCGGCCAAGAACTGCGGCGGACCGGCCCACGCCTGGATCGACCCGAACTGCGTGCCTTCGATCATCCGTGGAATCGACCCAAGTTGGCTGGCGGGATAGATTTCGGCCTTGATGCGACCACCGGAATTTTTCTCGACTTCGGCGCCGAAGCGCTTAAACCAGTCGTGCTGGATCTCGTTGATGGTTGCGGTTCCAAGCTTCATGACCATCGGTGCCTGCTGCGCAGCGGCGGGAAACGGCGTGCTCACAAAAACCGCGACCGCAGCGAATAAAGCGCCGAATACGGCACCATGACTGCGGCGCAGGGACTGTCTCCAGTTCATTGATCGACTCCTCCAGTGGGCCACCAACATAGAGGGCGACGGCACGGTTGTCAATCATGGCCTCAGTGCGGTCAAATGGGGGGTGCGCACGCGTCCTGCTGCGCTCCCCGGAGATCCCAAGTGAATCAACCCACCGCACGCACCGCATTGAAACCCGATATCACCAGCCTGCGCTCGACGATCGAGTGGCTGCGGAGCGAAGGTTTATTGATCGAAACGAAGAGAGAGGTCAATCCCGATCTGGAGATCACCGGCCTGCAGAAGCACTTCGACGGCAGCCTGCCGATGTTGTTCGACAAGGTGAAGGGCTATCCGCACGCCCGCGCGATCACGAATCTTTTCGCAGACACCGCGGTGATGGATCGGATGTTCGGATTTCCCAATCCGACCGAGCGCACACGGGCCATGGCCAAGGCGCTCAGTCGTCCGCTTGCACCGGTCGTGATCGAGCAACGCGATGCGCCCTGCCAGGAACACATCATCACCGAGAATATCGACGTCCACAAATGGATCGTCGCGATGCGTCATACGGAGCTCGAGAAGGAGGCCACGGTCGGCTCGGGCATCCGGTTGATCAGCGGCAGGCACTTCGATGGCGGCACCGATACCGGCTACAACCGCATGAACTTTCGCTGGGGCGAAGTCGGGACGTTCCAGATCTCGCCAGGCTCCCACATGTGGCAGGTGTTCACTGAACACTATCAGGACGAAGAGATTCCGATCACGATGAACTTCGGCACACCGCCTGCCTGCACCTTGCTTGCCGGGGCTGCGTTCGATTACGTGATCCTGCCCAAGGGATGCGATGAGATCGGCGTGGCGGGCGCGATACAGGGTTCACCGATTCGGTTGGTCAAGGCGCGCACCGTCGATGCCTACGCGATGGCCGACGCCGAATATGTGCTGGAGGGCGTGATCCGCCCGCGCGACAAGCGCTATGAAACGAAAGAATCGGAAGACCTGCAAGTGCAGGGCAAGACATTCTTCCACCCGGAGTGGGCCGGGTACATGGGCAAAGCCTATAAGGCGCCGACCTTCCATGTGAAGGCGCTCACGATGCGCAGGCTCGAATCGCGACCGGTCATTTTTCCGCTCGCCGTCCATACGATGGACGAGCTCAACATCGACACGACCATTCGTGAAGCGGCGATCTTCGAGCTATGCAATCGCCTGCAGCCGGGCATTGTCCAGGACGTTCATGTTCCGTACGCGATGACCGATTGGGGCGGCTGCGTCATCCAGGTGAAGAAACGGAACAAGATCGAGGAGGGCTGGCAGCGCAACTTCCTCGCGGCGATCCTCTCGTGCTCGCAAGGGATGCGCCTCGCGATCGCGGTGAGCGAGGACACCGACATCTATTCGATGGACGACATCATGTGGTGTCTCACGACCCGCGTGAATCCCCACACCGACATCCTCAATCCGATTCCAGGTGGTCGCGGCCAGACCTTCATGCCATCGGAGCGTATGACCGCCGGCGGCAAGGAATGGACCGCGTCGAACACGCGGTTCGAAGGTGGCATGGGCATCGATGCGACCGTGCCGTTCGGTTACGAGCAGGACTTCCACCGGCCCGTGTACCCGATCGATAGGGTGAATCCGGCGGACTTCTTCAGCGAGGCGCAGATCGCAAAGATGAAATCACGCATGGAAGGTTGGGTGCTGTCGCTATCGCGGACGGGGCGGTGAATGCTTAAGAACAATAGGGGACAGACCAGAATGGCACTTACTTAAGCGAAATTGGGGACTTACCGTTCGCCCTGAGCCCGTCGAAGGGTGAATGCCGGTGCGTCGGTGCGCGGACGATCGCCCCGCCCTTCGACACCTGCGTTCCCCTTCTACAACCCTGCGTTACCCTTCTACAAACCTGCGTTACCCTTCGCGGGGCACTGGGCGAACGAAGGCTTGAGCAGCG
>JANMUI010000581.1:0-7877 GCA_031391405.1 Betaproteobacteria bacterium | reverse complement strand
AGGCGGGCGAGGCCACAACTGGTGGGTGCCGCCCGACAGACGCGTGCCGGACTGTTGGGCCGCTTGCAACACGCCGGCATTCGCGGTGTCGCGTGCGTGCACGAGGCTACTGGCCTGAGATCTCGGAATGTCCGAGGACATGCGTAGGCCTAGTCCCCGGCGTGCTTGAACCTTTCCTGCATCCCAAGTGATTCACGAGGCAAGGGAAGCGCGAGAACTGCTTCGAGGAGATTCCAAGGCATGAACGAACCATTCCGACAGCATGACAGCCGCTCGGCAGCCGTCCACACGGTTCTTGCCGCCCTCTGTGCGGCCCTGCTATGCAGTTGTGCCGATTTCGATCTTCGCGTTCCGGAGCATCAGCGTCCCGATACCCCGGGCAAATCTGCATGGTCCCGACAGCCCACCGTCTCGGCCGCTGAGACGATCTCCCAGGACTGGTGGAAAGCGTTCCAGGATCCCTATCTCGATTGGCTCGTCAACAAGGCAATCGAGGGCAACTTCGACCTCAAGGTCCTGGCCGCACGCATCGAGGTCGCCAACGCACAAATCGGCGAGGCGCGTGCGGGTGCGCTGCCGATGCTCGACATCGGCGCGGGCACGAGCTTTGAGAAGAACACCGGGCAAAAACTAACGAGACAGTACAACCTGGGCACCCAGGTCAGTTGGGATATCGATATCTGGGGCCAGGTCGAAAAGGGCGCTCAGGCGCAGGCGGCTGAATACCGCGCCACCGAGGCGGACTGGCGCGCCGGGTACCTGAGGCTCGTCGCGGATGTAGCGACCACCTACTTTCAGATCCTTCAATTCGACGAGCAGATCGATCAACAACAACAAGCATTGGGCAAGAACAAGCAGATCCTGGATATCTATCTGGCGTTGCGCGACAGTGGCCTCGCGTCCGGCACGCAAGTCCTGCGACAACGCGCCGAGATCAATCGGCTTACCAAAGACCTGCTGGAGCTCGGGCGATCACGTGACTTGGCGGAGAACGCGCTCGGTACATTGATCGGCGTGCCGGCTCGGGAGCTCAAGGTTCCGTCCGGCCGCTTGCAGGAAAGCGTCCAAGTCCCCCTTGTTCCCGCAGGTCTGCCCGCGGAATTGCTGACGCGACGCCCCGACATCATCGCAGCCGAATACCGGGTGTTGGCGACCTATAACCTGGTGGGGCAAGCCAGGCTCGCACAGTTGCCCTCAATCAGCATGACCGGGCGGGCGGGCAGCGCCAGTTTCGCGCTGAGCGATCTTCTGAAATCCTTCACGTTCGGTCTGATGCCGAGCGTCAACATTCCCGCGCTGAATCCAGGCATCAAGGCGCGCATCAAGACGACCGAGGCGCAATCCAGGATCGCCGAACAGGACTATCGGCGCACCGTGATCGCGGCCTTCGAGGAGATCGAGAACGCGCTGGTGAACCTCGACGCCCGCCGGAAGCAAAGGACGGAATTGCAGGGGCAGATCGATCACTTGAAGGTCGTCTCGACGCAGATCGAAGCACAGCTAAGAGAAGGCCTCGTCTCGCAATTGGACGTCTTCGAAGCCGAGCGATCGCTGCTGGTTGCGCAACTCGCATCGCTGTCGCATCACCAGCAGATCCTGTCGGACACGGTCACGCTTTACAAAGCGTTAGGTGGCGGCTGGCCGCCCGTCAGCGTAGAGAATGCGAGCGATTGATGTTGTCCGCTGAATCGACGCATGACGAGGCCACGAGAACCGGCATGCGTCCGCTGCCTGTCGTGCTCAAGCCGTTGTCACATCCGGAATTGAGCGAGCTGCGCATCGAGACGTCGCTCGCCATCGGACGGGCGGTGCAGCCGTTCGCGACCTATGCGCGTGACATCGTCGTGGACCTCTCCCGCAGGCACGCACGCATCGTCTGCGTGAAGGGTTCCGCCTACATCGCGGACTTGGGCAGCAAGAACGGAACGACCGTCAATCGCAAGAAAATTCGCACGAGACATCGCGCACTGCGAGACGGCGACGAGATCTGCTTCGGCGGGGCGCTGACCTATCGTGTAGAGCTTGGCGAGCGAGCGAACGTGCCCGGGCATGCGGTGAGCACTCTCGCCGTGACGCTCACTCCGGAGAAGGGTGACCTGCAGCCGATTGTCATCAGCCGATTCCCGTTCCTGATCGGCAAGAAGGTCGATGCGTTTTCGCTCTATGGGCAAGAGCAACCCCAGCAACTGCACTATCTCTCGCGCCGCCATGCCCATATCTTTCTGAAGGACGGGTTACCTTGCATCGAGGACCTCGGTAGCACCAACGGTACTTTCATCGGCGGTACTCGTTTGAACGGGCGCGCCGTACCGTTGGAGGACGGTGTGCGCCTCGCATTCGGTGGCCATCATTTCGCTTACCGGGTGCATCTTGAAAACGCGCCGCGTGTCGATCCCATCGTGGTGACGCCAGCAGGGGAGCCAACGACCGTTGCGCCGGTAATGGGCGCTGTCGAGGAGCCCGTCCAACTGGACCGGACCACGTTCGTCGCGGCGGCTTCCTCGTTCCTTGAAATATTTTGCGTCGACCACGCGACGCATGTTGAGAGAGCGAAGGAGGACATCAAACGGTCCGGCGATACTAAGCAAGAGAACGACGGGCATCGCGAGCGCAGCAAATTCGCCATCCTTCTATCCGAGCTGAGGCAGGCATTCGGCGGAGAGAATCGCACAGTGCGCGCCCGCACCGTCTGGATGGGCGTATCGGGTGCGATCGCGCTCGCGCTCATCGTCGTTGCACTGTATTCCTGGGGGGCGTCCGAGCGGGAGCTGAAGGATCTGGTCGCCCGCGGCGACTATGCCAATGCGGCGACCTTGGCCGGCACGCAATTGCAGCGCGACCCGGACAACGCGCAACTGAAGGCACTCGCCACCGAAGCCGTCCTCAAAGCACATGTGCCCGAGTGGCTGAACAGATTGAAAGCGCAAGACTTCGTTGCCGCGCGCACCGTTCTTGTGAACATGAAAGAACGTGGCCGTCACAACGCCGACCTCAGTGCGCTCATAGTCGGGCTCGAATGGATCGGGGATCTCGAGAGCCTGGTGATCGGCAGGGGCGGCGTGGACGCGCCAATTCGAATCTACGCGGACGAGGAAGGCATCCGAGCCATCCTCAAGCGATGGGAAGACGACGCCCAGGGGCATCAGCGCGGGCTCGCAAGAATTTCTTCCCATGTCCGGGAATTCAAGGATCTGCATGCCGAAGCGCTCACGCATCTGCGCAAGCTCCAGAGCGATTCGCTGGTGTATCTGGCTGCGATCGATCGATTGAAAACCGCCATCAGCACGGAACTGCGTCGAGATGCGCCGGAAGCACTACACACAGTCCTGCAGGAGTATGCGGAGAAATATCCCAGACTCGGCTTGGAGGGTGTGCGCGAGGACCTGCGCCAGTACCTTGAAATCGAAAGTCAGGCGCGCGCGCGCAGCTTGAGTCGTCTCGCTGCGCTCCAGCGCAATGCTCGCTTCACGACCCCGCCATTCGAGGACAAGTATCGCGCGCTCACATCGAGCGACCGGCTTCCGCCAGCGGAGGTCGTTCAACAGTACGACGCAGTATCCAGCGCGTGGCGCGCGGGTGACGCGAAGCAGGCTTTCTCCCGATTGGCCGGCCAAGCGGAAGGAGGAGGGGCACCGCTCGCGGGAAGCGCGATCGGGGATCCGGCCGCGCTGGCTGGCCTAAGCCGCCGACAGGATGGTCGACGATCAGATGCCCAAGTAGCGGAGGCGGCTGCGGGTCCTTGGGCAGACGCCGCGGCGCGGGAGCTTACGCACAAGAAAGCGATCATCGCGCAGTTCTCGGCGCTCCAGAAAGCACGGGGCAGCAACAGCTACAGCGAGCGCCTGCTGGCGTTCCACGGTGCGCTCGATCCCGACGAAGACATTTATTTCATGCGAGCGATCGAGGCCGATGTCGGTCTGCACAAGGACCGGGCCATTGCACGGGCGCAGCAACTTCTGAACCGGGCGCAGGGGCTGTGGCATCGCTATCGCGAGAACGGCGTGATCGAAGGCAGGCAGCGGCTCGAAGCAGAGATCTCGAACCAGTTTCGAACGCAGGCCCTGATGCTGTCCGAAGCCCTTGAATTGGCGCACCAGGGCGCGCAGATCTATACGCAATTGCGCGTTGCCCATCCCGCCCAGTGGACCAGGATCCATGCGGAGATCAATGCGGAAGCGGCGCTGCAACGAACATCCCTGCTCGAATTGCGCAACGTCCTCACGCCCGGACTGTTGAAGGCAAAACTGGCGCTGATCGGAGGCCTGCGCGATGACGAACGCAAATCGATTTAGACCGCTCGCCGAGGCACTCGAAGGTCACAGTGCCGAAGGCATTGCGCTCCTCACATCCGAACCGTGGCGGTTCACGCAGGCCCTGGTGCTCACGATGGTGACCAACGCGAATGGAAGCAATTCCCCGACAAGAAAGCGCTGTTGCAACGCAAGGCTGCGACATTGAAGCAGGCCATGGAACTGGAGGAGCATCAGCACGACCGGCGCGTGGTGGAAGGCACCACAAACCTGGCTGGTGTGCAGCGAGCGCAACGCGAGGAAGCGCGCACCAATCTCGACGAGGCACGTCGCGCCCGCGCCGTCTCCCTGGACGAAGCGGACAAGTACGCGCGGCTGTTCGCACTGCCGGGCGGCGGTGGTCTGTCGCAGATTCAGGTCGAGACCAAGAAGAACGCGCTCCTGGCCGCGGAGAACGCCTACCGGGTGGCCCAATCCAGGCTCACCGAAATAGCGGCGCGGCAAAGCCTGGAGCATGTCCAGGCCAAGGCCCAACTGGAGACGAGCGGTCAGGCGCTGAACAAGCTGCGGCTGCAGTTCGAGGCAGCCGAGAAAGAGATCACCATCACCGAAGAGAAGGTGCGGCTGCAACTGCAAGCAGCGCGTCTGGCTGCCGAGGCCGCCGCCAGGATCTGGTTCGAGAATATCGATCAGGACAATTTTCTGCTGATCCTCGCACCCGCATCCGGCGTCGTGACCGACGTGACCTCCACCCAGCCGGGTGACAAGATCCAAGCCAATTCGCCGTTAGGTGGCATCGCGCCGGCGGATGCCCGGCCGGTGCTCAAGATCGAGATTGCCGAGCGTGACCGCGCGTTCCTGCGCGAGGGCCTGCCGGCCAAGCTGAAATTCAATGCGTTTCCCTATCAGCGCCATGGCCTGATCACCGGCACCTTGGAATACATCTCGCCGGCGACGAAACCTTCCGGGCAAAACAAGCAATCCATATACGAGGGCCGCATCAGCCTCGATCGGAATCACTACCTGGTTGCGGACAACAAGTACCCGTTGCGATACGGGATGGCGGCAACAGCGGAGGTCGTTGTCCGTGAGCGGCGTCTGATCGATCTCGCCCTCGACCCTTTCCGCCAAGTCGGCGGGTAGTCCAAGTACGGAGAGCATGAAATGACCGCAATCGTAAGCATCGATGACGAAGTGATCGGTACCGAAGAGTTCGTGAGGACGTTGAAACTCACCGGACAGTTCGAGGGACTCGTCGATCAACTCGTGCGCGACAAACTCGCGGTGCGCGCGGCGAAGAAGCAACGCATCCCGGTGTCGGTTGAAGAGATACAGGAGCGGGCCGATCAGTATCGGCGCGTCCGCGCATTGCACCGCGCCGCCGAGACCAACCGCTTCCTCGATGCACGCGGGGTGAGCCTGGATGAGTTCGAGGCGTTCGTAACGGATACCCTGTATCAAGAGAAGATGATGCAGCGGGTGTGCACTGGCGAGGCGGTGGAAAAATACTTCAAGCTCAACTCGCCCAAGTTCGACAGTATCGAAGTGAGCCACATGGTTCTCGATACCGAGGGCAAGGCGAAGGAGATGGTTTCCCTGCTCCGGGACGATCCGGACTGCTTCGCCGAGATGGCCCTGGAACATTCGAGCGCAGAGACGCGGGACGAGGGCGGGCTGATCGGCAAGGTCCTGCGCGGATCGCTGAAACCGGAAATCGAGGCCAAGGTATTCAACGCCGCCATTGGCGATCTGCTCGGGCCGTTTGCATCGCCGGACCGGTCTTCCTTCGAGATTTTCCGGGTGAATGCGAAACGTCCGGCCACATTGGACGAAGACACCGCGGTCGAGGTGCGCCGGCTGATTCGCGAAGAATGGCTTGCCGCGCGAGCGCAGGAACACGTCATCAAAGCGTGCTAGGGACAGCCTGTGGATGCCCGAGAATCCGCAACGGTCGCGCCCGAATCCCTCGCCGAGGTCATGGAGGAAAGAATCGCCTCTGTCGATCGGGAACTGCAACGGCAGAGGAAACTGGCCGAGCGGCGCAGGCCGCCATTCATGCTCGACCTGGAGTCGAAGCCTCTGCTGGGTGAGAAGCTCATCAGGCGATTCGCGTGGATCGAGCAGGCCGGAGAGATGGACTGCGGCGCCGCGTGTCTGGCGATGATCTGCAAGCACTACGACACCCCATGACGCTTGACAAGCTGCGGGAACTGGCCAATGTCACGACCCAGGGGGCGACGCTCGATAGTCTCGCGCGCGCGGGCGAATCGCTCGGCTTCACCACGCGTGGCGTGCAATGCACCTATGAGCCCATGCTCGGTTTCGAGCTCCCCTTCATCGCGCATTGGGAGGGCTATCACTTCGTCGTGGTGTACGGCGCCTCGAAGCGGCATGTGTGGGTCGCGACCTTCGTCATCCAGATGCTGGGTATTGTTCCGCCGGTGATCATCCAGAACATCCTGGGCGTCATCGTTCATGAGAACGTGAACCTGCTGATGGTCTTCATCTACTTCACGATCATATTTCTCTACAACGTGAAGTTGACCTTGCTGCTGATCGCGTTCGTCATTCCGATCGTGGCGCTGACGGTGCTGGTGACACCGAAGATCAAGAACTATGCGCGCGAGGTGTTCAGCGTATCGACCGAGGCGAAGTCATTTCTCATGGAAGCGCTGGGTGGCGTGGAGACGGTCAAAGGGATGGGTATCGAGCGTCCACTTCGTTTGAAATGGGAGAAGAAGTACGCGAGCGCGCTCGACGTGCAGTACCGCGCGCAGGTCGGCTATGTGATGCAATCCAATTTGCTGTTCTCGGGGACCATCGCGGACAACATCGCCTGCGGTGACGAGCTTTCGGATCGCCTGAAGATCGAGGCCGTGGCGAGGACGGCGGACGCGCATGCGTTCATCAGCAAGATGCCGAAGGGCTACGAGCAAGTGGTGGGCGAGCGTGGCATGGGTTTGTCCGGCGGGCAGATCCAGTGCCTTTGCATCGCCCGCGCGCTCTACCGCGATCCGCGACTGCTGATCTTCGACGAGGCGACCTCCGCACTCGATACGCAATCGGAGAGCCACATCATCGGCAACATGCACGAGATTCTCAAAGGGCGCACGGCGGTGATCATCGCGCACCGGCTCAGCACGATCATGCGGGCGGACAAGATCCTCGTGCTCCATCTGGGAGCCATCGTCGAGCAGGGCCGCCATGAGGAACTGGTGGAAGGCAAGCAGGACATGTACTACCAACTAGTGCAAAAACAACTGAGCGCAGCATGAAAATACTTGACCAAGATTCGCAGGTGAATTCCGTCGTCTCATATGCCGGACTGATCGAGAAAATCGAGATTCTTCGCTCGTCGCTGCGATGGGCGCCCAGCCTGCAGCGCCCGGACATCGAGAAGCTGCTGCGGCAAGCCAACACGTTGCGCGACGAAGTCATGCAGGTGTCGCACAAGGAGCGGTTCGTGCAGGCGGCGGCCGCTCGAACGGCCTCTGCGGATCGCTCTCCGGGCGCGCGTCGCCAGGCATTGCTCGATCGCAGCTTCGTGTTCGAGGGCGCATTCGGTGACAACCCCAAACTGCTCGAAGCCTTGGAGGTCGCGGAGAAGGCGGCCCCGACCAATCTGCC
>JANMUI010000274.1:0-2912 GCA_031391405.1 Betaproteobacteria bacterium | reverse complement strand
TTCCCGTTCGCCCTGCCCCTTTGCTGGGGTTAATGCGGGCGCGTCCGTCAGCGCACCCCCCCCCGCCCTCCCCAAGCCTGCGTTACCCTACCACCGGCTCCGGGCGAACGGAGGCTTGAGCACCGCACGTTACGTAAGTGCCATTCAGGTCCTGCGTTTTTCTTGAACCTCTGCGTCCTCTGCGTCCTCTGCGTCCTCTGCGTCCTCTGTGGTAAAGACGGACGGACGAGCGATCACCGTAGAAGAATGACTCCGTAAATGCTAGAAACCACCCGCCCCAAACTCGTCGGTGCCAGCGTCAAGCGCGTTGAAGACCCGCGCCTGCTCGCGGGCCTTGGCGCCTACACCGACGACTTCCGTCCGACCGGGATGCTCCACGTCGGTCTCGTGCGAAGCGTCCATCCGTTGGCGCGCATTGTTCGCATCGACGCCGCCGAAGCCAAACGCATGCCGGGCGTGGTTGGAATTTTCACTGCAACCGATCTTGAGGGCGCCGCCAAGCCGATCCTCGCCACGTCCAAGATGAAGGAGTATCGGGCCGTTCCGTTACCCATTCTCGCGAAGGACGTGGTGCATCATGTCGGCGAGGCGATCGTCGCGGTGGTGGCCGAATCGCGTTACCTCGCCGAGGATGCGTTGCGTACGGTGGAGGTTGAATACGATCCATTGCCCGCTTGCACCGATCCCGAAGAAGCCGCCCGCCCGAACGCACCGCTCGTTCACCCGACACTCGGATCGAACATCGCGCTGGCACGCGAGTTCGTGCGCGGGGATGTGCCGGGCGCGATGGCCTCCGCGCATGTCAGGATCAAAGCGCGCTTCCGGTTCTTTCGCAAAGCCGCCCTCGCGCTGGAGAGCCGCAGCTATCTCGCGGAATTCAACGCGGGTCGGCGTGAGCTGACCTTGCATTCGTCGACCCAGGTGCCGGGCATCGTCCGTGAATCGCTCGCCGAGCTGCTCGATCTGCCCGGCAACAGCGTACGGGTCATCGCGCCTGACGTTGGCGGCGGGTTCGGTGCGAAGACATCGGTCTATCCCGAGGAGATTCTCGTCTGCGTGCTCGCCAGGCAGCTCGGCAAGCCGCTCAAATACACGAGCGATCGACTGGAGGATCTCTCATCGACCTCGCAGGCATTCGACGAAATCATCGATGCCGAACTGGGTGTCGCGGCGGACGGTGCCTTGCTCGCACTGAGCGCCGATGTCACCGGCGATGTCGGTGCGTATTCGGTGTATCCGTGGACAGCGGCGATCGAGCCGGTGCAGGTCGTGAGCTTCATGCCGGGCCCCTATCGACTCTCGAATTATTTCGGCAAGGTACGCGGTGTCATTACACCGAAAGTTCCGCTCGGACCCTATCGCGGCGTCGGACGCCCGGTGTCGACTTTTGTCATGGAACGCCTGATCGACATGGCGGCCAAGAAACTCGGCATCGATCCGGTGGCGATGCGATTGAAGAATCTGGTGCGCGAAGACGAGTTCCCTTACAAGGCCGCGTCCGGAATCATCTGGGATCGCTCGGCGTTCATCGAATGCCTCGACCTTGCCTGCAAGAAGCTCGACTACACGGCTCTTCGCGCCATGCAGCGGCGTGCGCGCGCCGAAGGCCGCTGGATCGGCATCGGCATCGCCTCCTATGCGGAGCTCACCGGCATCGGCTCGAAGATTCCTGCTGCGCCCGGCATGCCGGTGAATACGGGCACCGAAACAGCGACCATCCGGATCGATGCAACCGGCGCAGTCACCGCGATCTTCGGCGTCGCCTCGCACGGCCAAGGCCTTGAAACCACCCTTGCACAGGTGGTCGCCGATGATTTGGGCGTGCGGCTCGAAGACATTCGCGTGATCCAGGGCGACACGGCCGGGCGTGCCTATGTGACCGGCACCTACGCGAGCCGCAGCACCGTGCTTGCCGGTGGCGCAGCCAAGATGGCAGCAGGCGCGGTGCGTGGGCAGGTAATGCGCGTCGCCTCGCATCTCATGGAAGCGGCCGTCGAAGATCTCGATGCCTCGAACGGATTGATCTTCGTGCGCGGTACGGACCGGCGCATGACATTCAAGGAGCTGGCGCGCAAGGTCTATGTCGAATTCGCGCGCCTGCCGAAAGACTTGCAGCAGGAGCTCGAGGCCACGCGCCTCTATGATCCGGTGGTCGGCACAACATCGAGTGCGGCCCATATCGCGGTCGTGGAAGTCGATCCGATCACCTATCAGGTCCAGGTGTTGCGGTACGCGGTCGCCGAAGACTGCGGCCGTGTGATCAATCCGATGATCGTCGAAGGACAGGTGCACGGCGGCGTCGCGCAAGGGATCGGCGCCGCGCTGCTGGAGGAAGTTGTGTACAGTGAAGACGGCCAGTTGATGACCGGCAGCCTGATGGACTATGTGCTGCCCTCAGCGACAGAAATCCCCGACATGGATGTGCTGCATGTCCAGGCGGAGTCACCCACGACGCTCGGCGGCTTTCGTGGCATGGGCGAAGGCGGCACGATCGGCGCGCCGGCCGCCATCGCCAACGCAGTGAGCGATGCGCTCTCGCCATTAGGCATCGAGGTATGCGAGCTGCCGGCGACGCCGGAACGGATCTATCGATTGGTGGAGCGAGCACGGCAAACAAACACGTAAACATTCACCACAGAGGACGCAGAGTACGCAGAGGAACGGAAATTCGGCTTCGTCATCATTCGCGATTGGTCGGCAACCTGCGACATAGACGTACGCGATACGTCACCAACACCCGCCGTTTATTTTCCTCTGCGTCCCCTGCGTCCTCCGTGGTGAAAATAATTCACAACTTAGGAGCCCCCATTGGACTACGCACTCAAAGGCAAAGTGGCACTCGTTACCGGCGCGGCCCGCGACACCGGCCGTGAAATCGCGCTCGCACTCGGCGCCGAAGGCGCGACGGTTGC
>JANMUI010000271.1:0-1555 GCA_031391405.1 Betaproteobacteria bacterium | reverse complement strand
TTCCCGTTCGGTCGGTTGAAAATCAGAACATTCCCGGTCCTGCCGGACCGATTCCGATACGCATCTACTGGCCCGAAGGCGTGGGTCCATTCCCATTGCTCGCGTTTTTTCATGGTAGCGGATTCGTGCTGCTCGACCTCGACACGCATGACGATATCTGCCGGCGCCTATGCCGGGGCGGGCGATGCATCGTCGTGTCGGTCGACTATCGGCTCGCACCCGAACATAAATTCCCCGCGGGCCCCGATGATTGCCTCGCCGCAACACGGTGGGTTGCGGCGCATGCCGCCGGGCTCGGCGGTGGCCTCGCGCGCATTGCAGTAGCGGGTGACAGCGCGGGTGGCTGCCTGGCCGCGGCGACAGCTCTTCAACTCCGTGACGCGGGCGGTCCGAACCTATGCGGCCAATTGCTCTTCTATCCAGTGACCGACTACACCGCGCCGCCCACCCGCTCCTATATCGAATGCGCGAATGGGTTTGGACTCACGCAAACCGGGATGCAATGGTTCTGGGATCACTACTTGCAAAGTCCAAGCCAAGCGGATGATCCACGCGCTTCCCCGCTGCGCGCCAAATCGTTCGACCGGCTACCCGCGGCCTGCATCCTGACCGCCGAATACGATGTGTTGCGCGACGAAGGCGAGCAGTATGCGAAGCGCCTGCAGGACGCAGGTGTCGACACCGTGATGCACCGGTGCGAGGGCATGAACCACGGCTTCATCAAGTGGGTCGATGAAATCGAAGAGGCCGCGCATGCCATCGATGCAGCGTGCGGATGGCTGGTCAAACGCCTCGCTACTCTGCCTTGAACCCTGAGGCCTTGATGACCCGAGACCAGCGTTCCGTCTCGGCACGAATGTAGGACGCGAACTGCGCGGGGGTGCTCGGATCCGCCGCATCGAGGCCGATCGAGGCGAGCTTCTCCTTCACTTCAGCCAGACCAAGAACGCGCACGATGTCCTGATTCAGCCTTGCGATGATCTCGGGCGGCGTCCCTGCCGGCGCGACAAAACCAAGCCACACCGAGACATCGAATCCGGGAATCCCGGCCTCCGTGGCGAACGAGGGCAGGTTCGGCAACGCGGCGATCGCGCGTTGGCTTAGATTCGCGAGTACCTTCAACTTGCCGCTGCGAATGTGCGGCATGCTCGTGGTCGCGCCATCCAGGATGAAGGTTACGTCCTTCGAGAGCAGTCCCTGCGTCGTCCCCGCGCTTCCCTTGTACGGGATGATCAACATGTCGGTGCTCGTTTGACTCCTCAACAGTTCACCGCCCAGGCGCGTGGTGAGCGTACCGGCACCGAACGTTACCTTGCCCGGATTCGCACGGGCGAGTTGCAGCAATTCACGGATCGATCCGGGCCCGCCGGCGTCGGTGATCAGCACGATGGGCGACACGAATGCGAGTGCCACCGGCGCGAAGTCTTTCGCCGGGTCATACGGCAGGTTGGCGTAAAGACTCGGATGCATGGTGAGCGTGGAGTCGAGCGCCATCAGCAAGGTGTAGCCGTCCGGCGCCGCCCTGGCGACCACCTGCGAGCCGATGATGTTGTTG
>JANMUI010000266.1:0-5917 GCA_031391405.1 Betaproteobacteria bacterium | reverse complement strand
CGCCCGCGCCCCCGACGTTCTCGACGAGAACCGGGTGACCTAACACTTCGGAGAGGGGTGGCGCGAGGACGCGGCCCAGCACATCGATTCCGCTCCCTATGCCAAACGGTATTACCATCGTCACGGGTCGAATCGGCCAAGTCTCTGCCGCCGCTGATCGCAAGTTCGTGGCCGTAAGCGCGATCACTGCTACGACGACACCCGCTAACCACTGTTGTCTGCTCATGGCATCCTCTGAATTGTAAGAAGGCATCGACGACAGGTCAGGCTGGAACGATACGGGGACTCGCGTCGTGGGCAGAAGTGCTATTTTTCGATGATGGCATAGCGATCCTGATATGGGGCATTGCTTCAATGAAGGAAATTGAGCGCATCGAACGTCGCATCAGTCTGCATGATGTCCGCGTACTCATGTCCGTGGTTGAAGCCGGCAGCATGGGCAAGGCTGCCATTCGCCTGGCGACTTCCCAGTCCGCCATATCAAGATCGATTGCTGAGCTCGAAGAGGCACTTGGCGTGCGCCTGCTTGATCGCAGCTCTCACGGCATCGAACCGACGGCTTATGGCCGCGCACTCCTCAAACGCGGGATCGCGGTTTTCGACGAGCTCGCGCAGGGCATCAAGGATATTCAATTCCTCTCCGACCCAACTCCCGGCGAGCTAAGGATCGGAGCCTCCATTGCAATCGCTGCAGGATTCGTTTCCAGCGTCATTGAAAGGCTGTACGGACAGTATCCCCGCCTGGCGTTTCAAGTATTGGCGACTGATTCGAGATTTGCGTACCGCGCACTGGTTGACCGGGAAGTGGATCTCGTTCTACTGCACATCACCCAACCCATTGACGACGATCTGATGAACGCCGAGACCCTGTTCAACGATCCGCATGTCGTCGTTGCGGGCGTCCATAACCAATGGACTCGGCGTCGGCGACTCACATTGTCCGACTTGGTCAACGAGCCATGGGCATTGCCGCCGCCTGATGCGCCGTATGGCGCGGTGGTCTTCGAGGCCTTTCGTGCACATGGGCTGAGCGTTCCTCGAGCGGTCGTGACGTCTACGTTGCCGGTGCGCAGTGCGCTCCTCGCAACCGGGCGTTTCTTGTCAATGGTCCCGCGCGTCGTCTTGCGGTTCGCCGCGAAAGATCAGGCGCTCAGAGGCCTACCGATCGAGTTGCCCACGACGCTCAGGCCACTTGCGATCATCACGTTAAGGAACCGCACTCTCAACCCAGTGGCCAAACTTTTCACGGACTGCGCACGCGAAGTTGCACAGGTGCAGTCGAAGGAAAAAGTCGCGTATCGAATGTGAAGGGGTCCTTCGACGGTGATTCGTACCAATGGGTGTCAGCCTCGAATGGCTTGCTTGAACGCGGGTTGTCCTCGTGACTCGTCGGTAACGGGCGATTCGCTGTCACGGCGAGTGACAGGCAAGAATCCGAATGCGCCACTTGCCGTTGAGGATTGATACTGGGAGGCGAGGCATACCCCGGGGTTGAAAAACGATGCAATAAAGGCGACAATCGCTGCCGAAAATGCATCAGACTCTTACCTCCCTCCTTTTCCCTGAGTACCGGCGTCGCGTGCTTGGGCTGCTCCTCCTGCGACCTGAGGAGTCACTGCACGGCCGTGAGCTGGCGCGTCGAACGGGATTACCTGCCGGCACGCTCACGCGCGAGCTGAACCGCCTCGCGGAAGTCGGCCTTCTCAAGCGCGAAAAGCGCGGGAATCAGCAGGTCTATAGCGCCAACCGTACCTGCCCCGTCTTCGAAGAAGTGGCAAGCATCCTGCGCAAGACATCGGGGCTTGCTGACGTACTCATTGAGGCGCTTGCGCCGGTGGCTACGCAGATTCAAAGCGCATTCGTCTTCGGCTCGATCGCGCGAGGGCAAGAGACGCCAGGCAGCGACATCGATCTGCTGGTTATCGGTGATCTCACGTTTGGTGCGCTGGTGGCCCTGATGCACCCTGCGCAAACGACACTCGGGCGCGAAATCAATCCGAAGCTGTTCAGGGCCCGCGAGTTCCGCGCCAAGGCGCCCAAGGAACCTTTCTTGCGCGACGTGCTGGCCAAGCCCAAGATCTTTCTGATCGGCAACGACCATGACCTTACAGAACTTGCTCGGCAAGAGCCTTGACGCGATCGCGCCGGACCGTGCAACGGTAGCGAAGCTGCTCGCCGCCGCCGAGCGGAATCTCGCCGATGCGCACTTGGCAGGGTTGAGCGCAGAGAACAAATTTGATGCGGCGTATAAAGCGGTCATGCAGCTTGCGGTGATCGCCTTGCACGCGAACGGCTATCGCACGCTGACCAGTGTCCCCGGCCACCATCAGACCGCGATTCAGACGCTTACGCTGACCGTGGGATTGCCAGGCGAACACGTGCGCGTTCTCGATGCCCTACGAAAGCAACGAAATCTCTCGGACTATGCCGGTGATCTGGTGCCGGATCCGATCGTGACCGAGTGCGTGACGAGTGCGACGATGCTGATGGCGCATGTGAAAGCTTGGCTGAAAACAAACACGCCCGACCTCCTGTAGAAATTGTAACTATCCAGACGATGATCGATTCGAATCGCGCCGCTTAATCCTCAGATGCCGACACCAGCGTTCTGGCGAACGCGCACCGCAGTCCGGTCGCTCCGATCTTGAACTATTGCAGCTCGATTCCGTTGTCCCGAATGAATCTGCGCCAGAGATCCTCATCTTTGGTGATCGTGGCGGCCAGCTCGTCGGGCGTCGAACCCACCGGTTGCACGCCGCGCTGATCGAAGACCGCCTTCACTTCGCCGTCCTGTAGCGCCGCCCGTACTTCCCTGGAGAAACGCTCTGTGAGCGCACGCGGCGTCTTCGGCGGCGCGAAAATGCCATTCCAACTGGGAAGCGACACGCCCTTCACGCCCGCTTCGGCCATGGTCGGGACATCAGGCATCAGCAGGCTCCGCTCTGGTAACAGCGTCGCGAGCATCCGCAGCTTGCCCGATTGCGCCGGCCCTTGGCCGATCGACATCGGCGTGAAGTACACCTGGACGCGACCGGCGAGGACATCGGGCATCGCCTGGGCGCCACCTTTGTACGGAACGCGAACCATGTCAACGCCGGTCTGCTGAATAAACAGCGCCGCAGCCATGAACTCGCTCAAGGGACCGGTCGCGTAGCTCAACTTATTGGGGTTCGCCTTCGCGTGGCTCACGAACTCGGCCACCGTTTTCGCGGGCAAGCTCGGGTGAACGTACATTCCGAATGCGAACCAGATGGGGATCGATACGGGCGCAAAATCTGACAGCGACTTGAAGGGCGCAGATTTTTGGAGCATCGGAATGCCGACCATCGATCCGGACCCCCAGAGGAGTGTGTAACCGTCAGGGGCAGCGTTCATGACGGCCTGAGCCGCGATCGACCCTTCAGCTCCAGGACGGTTCTCGACAACGACCTGCTGCCCGATCGACTTCGAAATCCGCTGGGCGAGTGTGCGGGCCGCAGTATCGGCGGGACCTCCTGGCGGAGTAAATACGATCACGCTGATCGGCTTGCTCGGGTACTGCGCGGCCGCGGGAAACGAAGCGACTACGGCGAGGATTATTCCTGCGACGGCCCGGGACCATTTCATGTGATTCCTCTCGTCGCAAGGGTTAGGGGTCAGGCACATCGGGGCCTCCTGGAAGAAAAAGCAAAGGTGAAGTGGACCATTCCGCGAGTATCCTTTCGCCGCAGCATCAAGAGAATTCCTAATTTACTTAAGGCATGTTAGGTAGGTTACTTATGCCGAAAATCAACCAGTGGGAACAGAGAATCGGGCGCCGCCTGCGGCTCCGCGATCTGTTTGTGTTCTTTACCGTGGTCGAGTGCGGCAGCATGGCGAAAGCCGCGGCGCAGCTAGGTGTGTCGACGCCTTCCATTTCCGGCGTGATCGCCGACCTGGAACACGCGCTCGGCGTGAAGCTGCTCGATCGAAGCTCCAAGGGGGTCATCATGACCCTCTACGGACAGGCCTTGTTGGATCGAGGTCGCGCCGCCTTCGATGAGTTGCGCCAATGCATTAGAGACATCGAGTTCATTTCCGATCCAGGTTCTGGTGAACTGCGGATTGGATGCCCGGAATCGATCGCGGCTGGATTTCTCGTGCCGATCCTCGAACGCATGGCTAAGCAGTACCCGCGCTTGAGCATTCACGTCATGCAAGTTCGTACGCCGACTATCGAGTTCCCAGAGCTGCAAGAACGAAAAATAGATCTGGTCGTTGCGCGATTGGCGCGATTGCCCACCAATGGGTGTCTTACAAAGGAACTTAATGCCGAGGTGGTGCTCGATGATCCCTTCTTTTTAGTCGTCGGTCCAAAAAGCAAGTGGGCAACACGAAAGAACATCGATCTCGCCGAGCTAGTCGACGAACCGTTTGTTATGACACCAATGGATGCGATTGGTGCGCTGTTCATTACTGAGGCATTCCAGAAACGTGGGCTGAACGCGCCCGCGAACACCATCACGACCTTTTCAATACATCTGCGCACCAACCTCGTCAGCAAAGGGAACTTTATTACCGCTCTGCCTAGCTCGGTCTTGCATCTCAGTGGCAGTCGGTACTCGCTCAAAGAGCTTCCCGTCAAATTGTCAGCTCAGCCGTCACCTGTTGCTATCGTCACGCTAAGAAATCGCACGCCCGGTCCCGCAGTGCGAATATTCACAGAATGTGCGCGCGACATTGCAAAGTCATTTCAAGGAGAGTACATGAGGCGACGGTGGCGCTGAATTTTTCAGCGTGACCGAGCGTGTCGTGCAGTTCTCCGAGCTGCCGATTCGGCGATTGTTATTGCACCGCGGGGCTGACTACGTGCAGTCCGCACTACCGTTCTGGTTTGTTCGGTTCAAAGACGCTGATACAAAAGCTCATGGATTGACATTCGCCCGCGGGTGTCGGGGCGATCGCCGATGGTGGACGCTCGTTGGAACCCCCTTCGGGTCGACGTCGACGTTCGCGCCCTCACGCCGCCATCTCTCTCCCGGCCGAATTCCACCCGCGAAAGTCCTTCGAACGAATCCCGTGCTTCTTCAGCAGCATCTGCAGATGAGAGCGGTTCATGTCGCATTGCCTCGCCAGCTCGGATACCGTGCCACCGACTTTCTGAAGGCCACGCTCGAGAAATGCGCGCTCCGCCTCATCGCCGGCCGCGCGCCGCGCATCGCCAAGTGAGCGGAGGTTCGTCGCGCTGGGAGCTCCGGGTTCCGCAATGTTGACTGCTGCCTGAGCAGGCGATGCCGGTCGAAGGTCAACCGGAAGGTGCTCCAGATCCGCCGTGTCTCCGGCCAGACACGAGATGCGGGAGATGACGTTGCGCAGCTCGCGGATATTGCCCGGATAAGAATAGTTCAACAGGAACTCTTCCAGACGCCGCGTCATCTTGATCGGGCGCCGCTTCAGCGCTTCGGCGGACTCGTCCGCGAAGAAGGCGAGCAATAGCGGAATCTCGTCTTGGCGTTCACGCAGCGGAGGCAGGGTCACGTGGATCACGCTCAGCCGATAGAAGAGGTCTTCCCTGAACGTGCCTTCCTCGCACATCTTGCGCAGGTTTTTGTTGGTCGCAGCGACAATGCGCGTATCGACGGCGGTGGGTTCATCGGATCCCACGCGTTGAATCTCATTTGATTCCAATACGCGCAGCAGCTTCACCTGCCCGGACAATGGCAGCTCGCCGATTTCATCGAGGAAGATGGTCCCTCGGTGGGCGCTTTCGAACTTGCCTTTGCGATCGGCGGATGCACCGGTGAACGCGCCCTTCTTGTGGCCGAACAATTCAGATTCGAGCAGATGTTCAGGAATCGCGCCGCAGTTGACCGAGATGAATGGCCTATCTGATCGCGGACCGTTGGCATGGATGACTTTCGCCATCAGCTCTTTCCCGGTTCCGCTTTCGCCGTCAACG
>JANMUI010000251.1:0-7996 GCA_031391405.1 Betaproteobacteria bacterium | reverse complement strand
CGGCCGTCCTTCACCGTGCATTCCTGGAAAAAGAGCGCCGATAGACCGTAGACGAACGAACCCGCGACCTGGCGCTCGATCTGCGCCGGGTTGACCGCGTAGCCGGGGTCGGTGGCGGCGACGATGCGACGCACCTTGACCTTGTTGCCGCCTTGCACCGAGATCTCGCAGGCCGCCGCGACGAAGCTGTCGAAGGACTTCATCTGCGCGAGGCCACGAAACACACCGCTTGGCGCGGGCTTGGACCAGCCGATGCGCTCGGCCACGGCGTTGAGCACCGCGAGGTTGCGCGGATGCTTGGCCATGAGCTTGCGCCGGAATTCAAGCGCGTCCTGGCCGGCCGCTTCGGCCAGCTCGTCCATGAAGCACTCGAAGAAGATCGCGTTCTGATTGATGTTGACCCCGCGCCAGAACCCCGGCGGCACATGCGTGTTGCGCATTGCGTGGTCGATCATCAGGTTCGGGACGGTGTAGCCGAAGGAATGCTCTCCCGTGTCCGCGACGCCCTGGAAGGTGAGCGGGTCGCGCCCCTTCTGCGCCTGCAAGACCTCCGGGCGGACCGCGGCGAGGATCGACTGGCCGGAGAGCCGCATGTGCAGCCCGTCGAGGTTGCCGCTCGCATCAAGACCACCCACGAGCTTGCACTGCATGACCGGGTGATAGCGGCCGTGCGCCATGTCGTCCTCGCGCGACCAGATCAATTTCACCGGCGTGCCGGGCATCTCTTTGGCGATGAGGACGGCCTGCGTCACGTAGTCGTTCGGGTAGCTGCCGCGCCGGCCGAATCCGCCGCCCAGCATGGTGTTGTGAACGTCGACCTTGTCGGGTGACAGACCCGATGCCGCCAGCGCCGCCGCGAACGCGCCTTCGCCGTTCTGGGTCGGACCCCACATCTCGCAGCGGTCCGGCGTGTAGCGCACGGTCGCGTTCATCGGCTCCATGCAGGCGTGGTTCTGGAACGGGTAGGCGTACACGGCCTCGACCTTTTTCGCCGCGCCGGCGAGCGCACCCTTGGCGTCGCCCGCCTGATTGCCGACGAAGGCTTGCTCGGCGTCGAGTCCTGCCTTGAGCGTTGCGGCGATGTCGGCGCTGGACACCTTGGCGTTCTCGCCCTCGTCCCAGACAATGGGCAGCTGTTCGAGCGCGGTCTTGGCTTGCCACCAAGTATCAGCAATCACTGCAACCGCGGAATCACCGATCTGGACGACCTTCTTCACGCCTCCAATGCCCTGGACTCTGGCCGCGTCGAAGCTCTTCACCTTGCCGCCGAACACCGGGCAATCTTTGATCGCCGCGTTCAACATCCCGGGGAGCTTGAGGTCCGATCCGTAGATCATCGTACCGTTCACCTTCGCGGCGGTGTCGAGCCGCTTCAGCGGCTTGCCGGCGATCTTCCAGGTCTTCGGATCCTTGAGTGGCACGTCCTTCGGCTGCTCGAGGCGGGCGGCGGCTTCCGCCACCTTGCCAAAGGTCGTGGATCGCTTGGAAGTCCTGTGCGTGATGAGGCTGTTGGATGCCGTGCACTCGGCGGCGGGAACTTTCCACTCGTTGGCGGCGGCCTGCACCAGCATCATGCGCGCCGCCGCGCCGCCCTTGCGTACGTACTCGTGGGATTGGCGAATGCCGCGGCTGCCGCCGGTGGAGAAGTCGCCCCACGCGCGCTTGCGCGCGACGCTCTGACCCGGCGTCGGATACTCGATCGACACCTTGTTCCAGTCGCATTCGAGCTCTTCGGCGACCAGTTGCGCAAGGCCGGTGACCGTGCCTTGGCCCATCTCGGCGCGCACGACCCGGATGACTGTGCTGTTGTCCGGGCGGATCACGACCCAGACGGTGATCTCAGGCGAACCATCGGCCGCGCGAACCACGGCGGGGCCGAAGGGCGGCAGGCGCAGTCCAAGGGCGAGGCCACCGCCGACCGCCGCGCTGCTGATCAGGAAGGTGCGGCGGCTGATGTTGGGCATCGATGTCATGATTTGCTCCCTTCCGCTTTGGCGGCAGCGTGGATCGCTTGGCGCACCTGCTGGAACGTGCCGCAGCGGCAGATATTGGTGATGTTGATGTCGATGTCGGCGTCGGTCGGCTTCGGCTTCGTCTTGAGCAGGGCCGCGACCGCCATGATCATGCCCGACTGGCAATAGCCGCATTGCGGCACCTCATGATCGATCCACGCCTTCTGCACCTTGTGCAGGACCTTACCCGAGGCCAAGCCTTCGATCGTGGTGATCTTGCCATCGCCCACCGCGCTCACGGGCAGCGAGCACGAGCGCATCGGGAGGCCGTTGACATGTACTGTACAGGCGCCGCACTGGGCGATGCCGCAGCCGTATTTGGTACCGGTGAGGCCGACTTGTTCGCGGATCACCCAGAGCAGAGGCGTGGTCGGATCGACGTCCACCTCGTGAGACTTGCCGTTGATTGACAGGCGCATTCTTTCCTCCTTGTGATTCGGGCATGTGGCCAAGAGGTTTCATCAGCGCCGGGCACTTACGGACGCTGTTGCGTCGGGAGGGATGAACCAGATTATTCCGTTGCTATGGCGTCTACTCGCCTTCTCACGCCGCACATAATGCAGTGCAACACAAAAAAACGGTGAGCGCCTAGCAACCCGACCCATCTATCATCAGGGAAGTGTGTAGGAAAATCAAACGCCATTTTTCGTTGATCGGCCCGGTCCGTCCTGAGCGCCCAGGGGGGCCGGGCGGCCCGACCGACCTTGCAGGCCGCTTGATCGCGCTAAAACTAACCGAGCCTGTTCGACAAGGTACCGAACGATCCCCACATGGATTTTGCCGCCGTGACATTCACCGCGTTCGTTCGGTGCGCTGCCGCTAGCCGTTTCGCATGTCAAGGAAAGCAAGCTGCGCCCGTTGGCAATCCCCCGGACGCGTGCGAGGCTGAAATCCGAACGGAGATAACGAAGTGGGCAAAGGTCGTTCGCGAGCGCGTGCAAAAAGGCGAGGGAAGTTCGTCCCTGCGTATAATCTGGCTGGAATCGGCGACGACCAACGCGTCATCGCGCGAAACAACGCAATTTCGGATCGGGGAGTCCAGCAGTGGCGCAAGCAAGTTTGACGAGCGCGGTCGGTGCGCTCATTCCGGACATGACGCCAATCGATGGCGCCGATCCGCAGGAATGGTATTTCTCGCAGGGCGACACCGATGGGCTGCCGGTCGCGCCGCCAACGCCGGAGAAGGTCGGGGCGATGTGCGAGAGCCGCTTCAACCTGAATGCGATCCAGGCGACCACGCATGGCATCGCACCGCCGGCGATCGTCAACGGTCCGGTGCGCACGCGGTCGTCTTTCCCGGAGGAGAGCCCCATGAAAGCTGCCGCATCGACGGTCCGTCTGCTGGTCATCGCGTCCGCGCTGTGCGGCGCAATTTTGTCTCCGACCGCTACTGCGCAGTACCCCGACAGGCCGATTCGCCTGGTGGTGCCATGGCCCGCTGGTGGAGGCAGCGACGTGGTGGCGCGCATGGTGGCGCAGCCCCTCGGCGAGCGCCTGAAGCAGGCCATCGTGGTCGAGAATCGGCCCGGGGCCAACGGCGCCATCGGCACCACCGTGGTCGCCAAGTCCGCCAAGGACGGCTACACCCTGATTTGGGTGACCGCGGACACGCACGCCATCATCCCGCACGTCTATCCCAACCTCCAGTACGACGCGCGCAAGGACTTCGCCTCGGTCGGCATCGCCGGCTACTTCCCCTACGCGCTGATCGTCAACCCGAGCTTCGCCGCCGGCAGCGTGAGCGACTTCGTCGCCGAGGCCAAGGCGCGCCCGGGTAAGGTCACCTTCGCCTCCTGGGGCGTCGGCGGCTCGGCGCACGTGGCGATGGAAATGTTCCGCCAGCAGGGCGGCTTCGAGGTGCTGCACGTGCCTTTCCAGGGCGCGGCGCCGGCGATCCAGGCGGTGGTCGGCGGGCAGGTGGACTCGATGATCGTGCCGATTTCGGTGGCCGATCCGCACGCCCGCGGCGGGCGCGTGAAAATGCTCGGCCTCGCCTCGCCCGATCGCTTCGTCGGCACGCCCGACCTGCGCACCTTCGCCGAGCAGGGCGTGCCGGTGAACGCCGGCACCTGGGTCGGCATCATGGCCCCGGCCGGCACGTCGCCGGAAATCCTGCAGCGCCTCAACAGTGCCCTCAACGCCACCATCGATACGCCGGCGGTGCGCGAAACCCTGCTCAAGGTCAACACCGAGCCCTCGACCATGACCGTGGACCAGTTCAAGAAGTTCGTGGACGCGGAATACGACCGCTGGGGCAAGACCATCCGCGAAGCGAAGATCAAGCTCGAGCAGTAGCATGCGCCCCGGCTACGCCCAGACTTCGCACGGCGCGATCCACTACGCCGAGACGGGCGCGGGCGAGGCGGTGCTGCTGCTGCACGCCAATCCGCGTTCGCACCGCTACTTCCGCCACGTGCTGCCGCTGCTCGGTGAGCGCTACCGGGCGATCGCGGCGGACATCCCGGGCTTCGGCGATTCGCACGCGGTGCCGCGCCCGGTCTCCATCGAGGGTCTGGCGGAATGCTTCGTCCGCTTTCTGGACGCACTGGGCATCGAGCGCACGCATCTGCTCGGCCTGCATAGCGGCAACAAGATCGCGGCGGCCCTCGCCGCCGGCTGGCCCGCGCGCGTGAGCGCGGTGGTGCTCGCCGGGCAGACCCACAGCCTGATCCCCGACAAGGCCGGGCGCGATGCCGCCATCCGGCACATCGCCGATCACTACTTTCCGCGGTACGCGGAGCATGCCGACGGCGCCCACCGCATCCGGCAGTGGGCGGCGGTGCATGGCGAAGTGCAGGGCCTGTGGTGGCCGCAGCGCCTGCGCACCGCCGCGCGCGTGGAGGCGGCCGACGTCGAGAACGCGGAGCAGCAGGTCATCGACTACCTGAAGGGCTGGCGCAGCATCGTGCCGGTATACGAAGCGAACTTCGCCTTCGACCTGGAGAACGCGATGCGCCGGATCCGCGCCCGCACGCTGGTGCTGGAACTGCAGACGCCGGAGGAGGCGCACATGGGCGAGCAGGCGGGGAAGGTCTGCGCCCTGATCCCGGGTGCGCAGCCGCTGACGATAGCCGGCGACGGCGAAGCTTTCGAGACCCAACCGGCGGCGCTCGCGCAGGTGATACTGCGCTTTCTAGGTTGAGGGGGAAAATCGATGGAGAAGAAGACATTCGGCGTGGTGGTAGCCGGGTGCGGCGTGGCCGGGCTGTCCGCGGCGGTCTCGGCGCGGCAGAACGGCGCCAGCGTGGCGGTGCTCGAGCGCTCGACGCGTGAGGAGCGCGGCGGCCAGAGCCGCTACACCGAGGCCTACCTGCGCATGAAGAGCCACACCGAGGTGACCGACGACTTCGAGGTGATGCTGGCGGAGAACGGCAGCGGCACGATCGACCCGGAACTGGTCGAGGAGGTGGCCACCGCCCGCACCAACCTCTCGCGCTCGCTGTCGATCGCCGACCCGACGTGGATCGAGACCTTCGCCAACGCGGCGGGTTCCACCATCGACTGGGTGAAGGGCTTTGGCGTGCGCTTCGATTTCCTCCCGACGCAGTTCCTCACCAAATCGCAGCCCCGGCTGCTGCCGGTGGGCGGCGGGCAGGCCCTGGTCGAGGCGCTGGCGGCCGCGGCCGAGAAGATGGGCGTTGAGTTCCTCTATGAGGCCACCGCGGCTTCGCTGATCCGCGACGCCGATGGCCGCGTCACCGGGCTGCGAGCGAAGCGGCGTGACGGCGTCGCGCTGGAGCTCACGGGCCGCGTGGTGCTGGCGAGCGGCGGCTTCGAGGGCAACGCCGAAATGATGACGCGCTACATCGGCCCGCGGTCCGTCTACCTGCGCCCGATCTGCAAGGGCGGCTACTACAACCGCGGCGAGGGCATAGAGATGGCGCTCGCCGCCGGCGCGCTCGGCTGCGGCGATTTCGGCAGCTACCACGCCGAGCCGGTGGATCCGCGTTCCGGCGTCGCGGAGCCCTCGGTGTTCATCTTTCCGTACGGCATCCTCATCAACAAGGACGGCCAGCGCTTCACCGACGAGGCGCCGGGCACGGTGGACGCGCACTACGAGCGCATCACGCGGCGTATCTACGAGCAGCGCGATGGCACGGCCTGGGTAGTGCTCGATGCGAAGCACATGCGCGTGCCCAACTACCGCCTCGCCATCCGCACCGACAAGCCACCGGTGGCGGCCGATTCGGTGGCGGCGCTCGCGCGCGCGATCGGCGTTCCCGAGGCGGGGCTGCTCGCCACGGTCGAGGTCTTCAACCGCGCCTGCGTGCCGGGGAACTACCAGCCGCTTCAACCGGACAACGTGGCGACGAGAGGGCTCGCGCCCGCTAAATCGCACTGGGCGCTGCCGCTCGACGAGGCGCCCTACCACGCCTACCCGATCATCTCGGCCAATGTGTTCACCTTCGGCGGCCTCAAGGTCGACTCGCAGGCGCGCGTGCTCGACCGTGACGGCGAGCCGATCGCGGGCTTGTACGCGGCCGGCGAGATCATCGGCAGCTATTACGGCAACTACACCGGCGCTACGTCGGTGCTGAAGGGGCTGGTGTTCGGAAGGATCGCCGGCGCCGATGCTGCTGCGCGCTGACAGCCGAGGAGCACCGCAATTCCATCGGCAGCCTGGGGCGTTTCTGCCGCGTCACGAACTTCGACGCAGTGGACTTCAACGCGTGATCAATCGCGCCATACTGCGGTCGCGGCCATCATCCGTCGCGGACGAGATCCGATATCAGCTGTACATCGTCGCGCCGGTAGTGCCGCTTGCGGCTGACGGTCAGCCCGGTCTTCGAGCGCAGGCCCGCCATCATCGCGGCATAGGACCAGGCCACACCGAACGAGTCCATCACCGGGACCTGGTCGATCGCCGTGACGCCCTGGCCATACAAGAACTCCGACAGGACGCCCTCGGCCGGGATGATCACTTCGGCGCCGCCCTCGATCGCCCGTCGCGCGGTCGCAGTGAACGACTGGATCAGTCGCGAGGGACTGGAGAACGCGTCGGCCAGCTGCCGTTCGTCGAGCGGAGGCTCGATCGAGAGGGGGTTCTGGACCCGCGCCTGGAGCCCGTGCAGCTCGATGGATTGCCTGACCAGCCACGCAATGGCCGGATCGTTGGATATGGGCGCGGCATGGCGTCCGATCGAGCAGGCCACGAACATCGTGGCTTCCGCAACCGACACCACGGGTATGTCGATCGCCGAACGCAATTCGCGCAGGAACGGCTCGCTGAACGAGCCGACGATGAATGCGTCGAATCCATCGTGCTCGGCGCGGACGGCGTTGTCGAGCACCGGATCGAGTATGCGGTGGTGCGCGAAGGCGTTCGACAATGCCGCCGTGGGCGGCCTGCCGCGATAGGCGCCCCTGGGCATGCCGTGCACTTCGACCGACTGCGGGTGCTCGAGGATCTTGCGCGCATGGCCCTCGAGAGACGCCTTGTACGCGCCGAGCTCGTGGAGCTCGGTCATGGATTGATGCCAGATTCGCACTTGACGTCCCCCCGTCGGATCCGTCGGTGGGCGCAGGCGGCGATGAACGTCGCGGCCTGGCACCGGCTACGGGGGGATTCTGGATCAATCGGACGCTGCATTCAACGAAGTACTGACAAAGGAGATCGAAATGAAAAGGATCATCTGGTTATTGGTGGTGGCATTGTCCGTGTTAGCGATCCCGGTCCATGCGCAGTGGAACCCGACGCGCCCGGTGCGAATCGTCGTCCCGTATCCGCCCGGCGGCGGATCGGACGTCGCGGCACGCATGATCAGCGAGCGGCTCGGGCAGAAGCTGGGTCAATCGGTGCTGGTCGAGAATCGTCCGGGAGCCGGCGGCATACTGGGAACCGATGCCGTCTTTCGGGCGGAACCGGACGGATATACCTTGCTGCTGGGAAGTTCCGACACTCTTTCTATTGCCCCGCATCTGCAGCCCGACCTGACGCGGTACAAACCCGATGAGTTCACCGCAATTGCGCTGGTCAATCAGCT
>JANMUI010000573.1:0-1292 GCA_031391405.1 Betaproteobacteria bacterium | reverse complement strand
CATCGATCGAAGCAAACCCTGCGTATACGTCGGCATGACCGGGTTCGACTTGCGAAAGCGCGCTTCATACCAGACGTCCGGATCCAGCAAAACAACATAGACATGGTGATGATGGCGGCCTGATCGCGGCGCCTTTACAGCACGCCGTCCGCGAGGCTTGAGGATAACCGGCTCGGTCACTGCGCCTTGATGTTGCCCGCCTTCGCAACCGCGGTCCAACGTGCGATATCGTCGGCGATGACCTTCGAGAACGCTTCGGTTCCCATTCCCGACGGGTCAACCCCGAGCCCGGCGAAGCGCTCGCGCACATCCGCCATCGCAATGATGCGCGTCACGTCATCACGCAGCCTGGAGATCGCCGGTTGCGGCGTACCCGCTGGAACGAACAGACCCATCCAGACGTCGAAAGCCATATCAGGCACACCGGACTCTGCCATCGTCGGGACGTCGGGCCAGCTTGGATGTCTGGCAGCGGCCGTCACACCGAGCGCACGAAGCCTCCCTGATTTGAGATGCCCGGAAGCGGGCGGCGGATCGGAGAACGCAATCGTGAGCTCACCGGCCAGCACCGCGTTGACGAATTCGCCGCTGCTTTTGTACGGAATATGGAGAAAGCGGGTGCTGGTCTTCTGGTTGAAGAGCTCGGAGGTAAGCTGGAACAATGCCGTCGTGGAGCCGTAATTGACCGCGTTCGGTCGCGCTTTGGCGTAGTCGACCAGTTCTTGTACGGTCCGCACAGGTAGGCTGGCGTTCACCACGAGAATGAGCGGAAACGATCCAACCATGATCACGGGAACGAAATCCCTCAAGGTCGAGTAGGGCAGTTTGTCGTGCGTGGCCAGGTTGCAGGTCATTACGCCGCTTGGGCCCACGAGAATCGTGTAGCCGTCGGGCGCCGCCGTCTTGACCGACTCGGCAGCGATGATCCCCTGCGCGCCCGGTTTGTTATCGACGATGACCGGTTGCCCGAAGCTCTCGGCGAGCTTCACCGACAAGAGCCGCGCGACGATATCGTTGCCACCGCCCGGCCCGAACGGAATCACCATGCGCGAGGGTTTGGAGGGATAGCTCGCGGGCTGTGCATTAGCTACCACTGTTACCGCAATGGATAGCGCCAATCCTGTGACGACTGCCAAGCATTTCATGCGCATTGTCCCAATGACCAAGTAAGAAGCGTGGACGATGCAAGGCCAACCCCGCATGCCCCTGCAATCGAAAGCCGGTGCGTCAACCCGCGACGTCCGCGAGGTAGAACTGTATCGAATTTCGCGCGGTTGCGACTGCGGCGATGA
>JANMUI010000216.1:0-9097 GCA_031391405.1 Betaproteobacteria bacterium | reverse complement strand
GCATTACGTTCTTCAGGCGCGCACGCAGCTCGCGCAAATCGGGGTCGTCATCGACAATCAATACGTGTCCGGTGCTCATGGCGCTCAGGGCTCCATGGTGGGTGCACGGAAACTATATGCCGGCGAGTCCGGTACGCGTTGCACGCCGATACAAAAGGATACAGAACCGAACATCCACGATTACCATGCGTCATTACCCTGTAATCGTAGCTCCTGAATATGACTTCCGCAGAAAGGCCCACCAGCAAAAGGAGACGCATCATGGGGTTCAACGATTACGGCGATGTATTCCTCAGCCCGGAAAGCGCGATCGAGGCGGTCCTCGAGGCGCGCGAGCTGGAAGACGACGCGCTCGCGACCGAGCTCAGCGAGGAGCTCTTTGCTGATAGCGACGAGCTCGATGAGGACGCGTTTGCACCTTGAGCCCGGTGCCTGACACTCCCGGCACATCGGACGCGCCGCCGGTCGGCGCGGAGTGCGCGAATATTGGCCAATGGCAGGCCGCCGATGGCACGCCGGTGACCTTTCGGCCGATACGGCCTGACGATCTGGCGCGCGAGCGCGAATTTCTCGAGGGGCTCTCGGTGCAGTCGCTCTACCAACGATTGCTCACGACCCGAAAACTGCTGCCCGGCGAGCTCGAGCGCCTTACGCGCATCGACCGCGACCATGAATCGGCAATCGTTGCCACGATCGTCATCGATTCCATCGAGCAACAAATCGGCGTGGCGCGTTACGTGCGAGACAAGGATTCGACGATCGCGGAATTCGCGATCGTCATCGCCGATGCGTGGCAAGGTCGTGGCCTTGGCAAGCGACTGCTGCAAACCTTGATCAACTGTGCCGAGCGTTCCGGTATCACGGCGCTTGGCGGCATGACCCTCGCAGGAAACAAGGAGATGCTATTCCTTGCGCGCTCGCTCGGATTCAAGATCTCGATGATTGCCGGTGACGCTACGGTGCGGCAACTGACCCGGTCGCTCGGCAGTCAAACCACGACGTGATTCCTCACGCGCGGATCGGTAGGGCGAACCGCCTGACCGGCGATACACAGCGATACAAATCGATCCGCGCCGGATATCAGTCGATTACGCAGCCCGCGTAATCTGCATCCATGGTGAACGCGCGATGCACCTTGCGGACGGCCGGGTACAAGACCGCCGAGTGGCCGTGTGAGGCATCCGAATTCAACCGATCAGGTTTCCGACCGGCGTGAGCTTGCGTCGCCGCAGAGCAATCATCCACGCAAGCAATATCCAATCTAGGAGTCGAAACATGAAACGCAATGTCCTCAGTGTCGCCGCCGTCGCAGTGCTCTTGGGTGTGGCGTCGACCGCGTTCGCCGATGAAGCGCAGCCCGAGCTGCAACCCAAGCCCTTGGAGCTCGGGTGGTTCAAGCGACCTGTCGAGACGACCAGCTATGTGACACCGTCATCGAGCACCTACGCCGGGCGGCACGACTATCGGTTTCTCACCGACTATTCGCCGAATTGATACGTCATCCCGCGCTGCTGCGATGCTGGCGGAGCACCCGCCACGCGCAGCAGGCGGATCGAATCATCCGCGGTGCGTCGGTCGACATAACGAGTGCGCGTCATGACGCAACGCGCGTCATGACGCAACGAAGCGTCAAGAAGGTGCTGGCAAATACACTCTTCGTCCTGGCGGTGCTGGGCACAGCCGTGTTCGGTTCTATCGCGGGTAATCCACCGGTGAACGCAGACGGCACTCCCGTCGCGCATGCAATGCACAGCGGCCGGCTGGAACCGGACGGTATGTCGCGTTGAGCGCGAGTTAGCTTAACAGACGATGCGATTGCTCGGTGTCGACGCTTGTTGGTGAGCCGTTCGGCTGCCCTGGAATGGCATTTGGTGCGCTCACCGGGTCGATCTCTTATTGATCCATCCAAGTAGAGCGCCGTTCATTCGCGTCTGCAATGCGGCGCCAGTGGCTCTGAAGTCATCCAGGACTTTCGGGCCATAGTCGTCGTCTTCGATGTCGGGTGCGTCCATTGCAAGTGCCACCGACAAGCTCCACGCCAATCCTTCGGGCCATCGCAACTGAACGTCTATTTTTCTGACGGAGTGCAACCGCACCGGAGGTTCGAACGTACTAACGGTGGCTGACGCCATCGACACGCAATTCCGCGTGTAGTGCCGATGCATTCATTCGTGGAGCTTCCCATGCAGTTTCCTTCGCTCTGGAAGTGCGCTGTTTCTTCCGCCGCGTTGCTTGGTCTCGGCATTGCCGTGCCGAACGCGCAGGCCCAGGTGGCCATGCCACAGGCTCAGGTGGATGCCCTGGAAGGATTGTTTGGCGTCCAGCCGACCTTCAGGCGCTCGGGTGCCAAGGGCGTGTGCGCGAGCGGTTACTTCATCGGCAACGATCAGGGTCAGGCGCTGAGCAGTGCGGTGGTTTTCAGTGGCGCGCGCGTGCCGGTGGTGGCCCGTTTCTCCATAGGCGGCGGCAATCCCAAGGCCAGCGACAAAGGCCGATCCGTGCGCGGATTGGCGGTGGCGATGACGCTTCCCACTGGGCAGCAGTGGCAGATGGCCAATATTTCGGCCCCGGTTTTCTTCGTGGCCAAACCGGAGCAGTTCGCACCGTTCCTGCAAGCGCGCAGCGCTGATCCGGCAACCGGCAAGCCGAATCCTGAGAAGCTCAAGGCCTTCAACGACGCCAACCCTGAGACCTTGCGTCAGGGCGCGTACCTCGCCAAGGCACCGGTACCGGCCAGCTATGGCACGGCTCAATACTGGAGCACCAACGCGTTCGAATTGGTCAACGCGCGCAACGAGTCGCGGTTCGTGCGCTGGCAGTTCGTGCCCGAGGGCGGTACGGTGGGTCTGACCGACGATGAGTTGAAGATCAAGCCTGATGATTTTCTGGCCGACGAGCTGCGCCAGCGGGTGCAGGCCAAACCGGTAACGTTCAATTTCCAGTTCCAGCTCGCGGCCCAGGGCGATCCGCTCGAGGACCCGACGCAGGCGTGGCCCGACAGCCGGCAAACCATCACGGCTGGCCGACTGGTGATCGATGCGGTGGCGCCGGGTGCCAGTGGCGCGTGCGACAAGATGACCTACAACCCGCTGGTGCTGCCCGCCGGCATCAAGCCGTCGAAGGATCCGGTGCTGCTGGCCCGAGCGACACCCTATGCGCTCTCCCTCGGCCGCCGTCTGACCGAACAGGCTACCCGCTGACAACGGCTGAGCAGAGTTTGGACCCTGGGGACCGATGCGAAGGCGCGTAAGCGTGGACTGGGTTGCATTCGGCTGAGTGGTAAGCCCCCACTCAATACCAGCCCCCGCACTCGCTTTCGTGTGGGCGTCGCGATCACCGCGCAGGCGTTCCTCGAGTTCTTCTCGGTCACTCTTGACCATGGCCACCTTTTTCGTGTGCCCGGCGAAGGGTTGAGCCTCTGGCCGGACGCGCCCTGCAAGGGGGCCGATCTCGCCCTTGCCGGCTAACATCCTGCTCGATGGTCTGGATCGGGAATTGGAGAGACGGGGTCACCGCTTCGCGTGGTACGCCGACGGTCTCATCGTTCCGGTCAAGACCGATCGGGCGGGCCAGCGGGTCAAAGCCAGTCTGACGCGGCACTTGGATCGGCGCCTGCAGTTGCCCGGCAACGAGCAGAAGAGTCGGGTGGCGCTGATCGATGCGTGCGTGTTCCCGGGCTTCACGCTTCGCCGGGGCAAGCTGCGTTGGTCGGATGCTGCGTTCAAGGACTTCAAGCATCACGTTCGACGTTTCACCGGACGGAGTTGGGGATTGAGCCGAGGTTTCGGGCGATATATCGCCCGCCCGCAAAACGGCAACGGCGTGCAGGCGAGTGCGCGCCCTGCAAGGGTCTCGAGGCAATACCGGTTCGACAAGCGCGCGCAGTCCGTGCGCGGTTGGATGGGCTACTTTGGCATCTCGCAGTACTACCGACCGATTCCGGAACTGGATGAGTGGCGGTGTCGGCGCGCGCGTATGTGCTACTGGAAACAGTGGCCGCAGACGCGCACGAAGGCGAGAAACCTGTTGGCGCTTGGGGCAGCAAGCCGCGGTGAGCAATTTCCAGTGATTTGTATTGGTTCCAAAGGTGAGCACGATTCTCCTGTTGCTTGATCGTTGGCTCCAAGCTGGTGACTGGGCGGGGAGGTTACCTGAGGGCAGCACCGCAGTGCGGGCAAAACGAAATTTCAATTCCCCCTCCGCCAGCCGACTCTGCGATGGCAATGAACCACTTCTTGCGCTTTGGCCACCACTCGTAGCGGACGTCGAAGTAGCAATTGCTTGTGTGCCCGGCGAACAGCTCGCAACACGGAGCATAGCCTCGCGGAACCTTGCGAGTTCCCTCTGGGCATACCGTTCCGTCAGGGTGCTTCGCTGCTGGTTTCATGACGCCCAACGCCACATTTGAGCGGCAGCCGAGGAGCGTAGCGACGAGGGCATCGCAAGCCAGCGAAGCGCGTTTGAGACTGTTGGCTCGAAATGTTTGTTGGCCGTCAATCTCACGACAACTAACCGCACTTAATTCAGCGCCTCCTCAGCGATCGCCGCAAGTGTGGCTTCGACCTTCTCGGCCACTGCTTTGTCAGACTCCACTCCGTGTCGAACATATATCGATCCGTAGAGAAACTGCGCGGAGTTGTAGCTCAAGAATACTTTTCCATTCGAGTCTTCCCATACCATCGCCTTCGGCGGCAGATCGATGGCAACTGTTGGGGTCTTCAGGAAGACTGGGGTACCCTAACGTGGATTGCCGAAGACGATGACCGTCGCCCGGGGCATTTTCAGCCCGACCGATTCCGCGGCAGCTGCATGGTCCAATCGCGTGAAGACGATGAACCCCCGTTTCTTTACTGCGGCTTCAAATTTTTCGATGGTCGCGTTGACCGAGTGAGCACTTGGCTTCGTAACCAATCCATCGACCGCAAGCGCGGAGGTGGCCAGAGCGGTGACCATTGTTGCGGTAGCCAGTACAGCCGCGAAACGCAATGACGTCATGACCATTCTCCTCAGTGTGGTTGAGACCGCTAGAGCCGGCATGATAACGCCGGCCATCTTGACGCCCAATCGGGATAGGAGGACACCTCACGGTGCCCCCTCCCACACCACCGTGCGTACGCGTCGCGTACACGGCGATTCGGCAGATTGGGTCTACGTGCGTGCACCGGTCCTGATGAACCGAAGCCCGCACGTCAACCGAAGCCTCGTCTCTGGCCGCGCCAACAGCGATTTGATCCCAGCAACCAGGCTTTCGCCCTATGGACTCGACGGATGCGATATCGCTGTTCCTTGGCAGGCAAGCACTCCTCTCTTTCAAGCCCCTCGCGGGGCACCGTTCGGGCCTTCTGTGACTTGCGCCACCTAATACGCCCTCTGCAGACTCCTGTCCACTGATCGGCTCGGCTCTCGCCTCGCTCAGTTTGCGTGGGAGTGTTCGCTAGCTAGGACAAACGAAGCACTCGAACTCACTCGATTGGGCACGCCTCATGTGCCCGTGATCGTAGGGACATACTAGTATTTCGCCGTCTTCATCGAAGACCAGAGGGGAAAGAATTGCTCCTTCTTTGAGGTTCGGGTTGGCCGAACGAAGGGCAGCTTGAAATGCGTCGGGGCCTAGAAAGGCTCCTGCGCAGCGCCCGCAGCGCTGCACCGGCAAGACTGCGCCGACCTCAGGTCGTAGGACCTGCTGATCGCGTGGGCAGTACATTTCTGACGCCGAACGCCAAGCTTACCGGCGCGCCGCTCGTGCGCGTCCGGGTTGAGCGCCTTGTTGGGCACCAACTGGTTGTCTAATCATCATCTGCATCGCGAAACCGCGACCATTCTGCACCTACGTCGTCTCTTTTCAGCACCCATATCGACTGGAAGATCTGCTACGGCATTCAGTGTGGGATCGCGAGACACTAGGTGTGCCGCATGAGCCAGCACGATTTCCTTTTCCATCGCCTTTGGGTCATCGAAGTCATGGTTCTTGTCGTGGCAATACATTTGCCAATCGCCTCCAGCGTGCGACACAAACAGCACGGGCTTGTCGCCTTTTAGTACGCATCGACAAGCGATGACACCGAAATCCTCTCGAAATGTCATTCTTGCGGTGCCCAACGATTGAGGTGAGCTGCCCCTGGAGGTCGCAGGCCGGAAGCAGTCGGCTCGTCCGAAGGGTTGGGCGTTGTCCCTCGCGAACCAAGTGCCTCGACGAACCTCAGTAGGTATCCGTCAGGATCTTGAACCAACAATTCGATCTGGCGCTCCTCATGAGACTCAGGTGTGGCGTACCAACGTTCATTCGGTTCTTCGAACAAAGCGTATCCACCCGCGAGGAGAAGCTCAGCGACTGACTTCAAGTTGGGAACGTCGACTTGGAAATTCACACCCCGTCCAAGTAGGGTGTAGAAGTGCAGCGAGTCAGTAACAGCCCTAACTGTCAACTCGGGTACGAGCGGGTTCCGGTATTCAGAATGGTGCATCCGTGATGGCCTTACGATTTGTCGCCCAACGTTGCTTTCAGCGGCGCGTCCGCTGCAAGGTATGGTTGGGCCGCTTGTGTTTGCGCCAAGACTACTGAATCGGCGTAATCAAGACCTGTGCTCAACACCGACTCCGGCAGTTGATGCAAAGCAGCATCATAAAAGACAAAACCAGCCTTTCGGTATGCCGCAATGGCTTGCGAGTTCCGGCGCGATGGGCGAAGTATCAGAGACCCAACCGTCGGATAGCTCAGTAGGCGGCTGGACAATTCACGGATCGCCAGGGAGCCCCACCCGTGACCCCAATCGACTGAGGATGCAATCCAGATATCCAATTCCGCGATGCCGTGCCAGTCGTCCAATCCGTCGTAACTAATACAGCCGATATCTCGTTGCTTCGCGCAGATGACAAACAGCCGACCGAATCCATCCCCTTCCAGGCGAAAAAACTGGTCTGCATAGTCTGCGCAGAACTCCCCCCATGTTGGAATGGGGTGATCCGGGAACTGCGGCGGCCCCATCATCATGGGAGTGGCGTCTGAGGCAGCAAGCCATTCATAGGCTCTTCGCCGCTCGTTGAGAGAGGCGGGGCGCAGGAAGACGGCAGAGTTTTCAGGCGGACGCATAGTATTCAAGCGGCCAACTAGCAGTGAACGGGATGATAAATCTCTCCAATACTAGTAACCGGTTTCTAAAGTTTCTAGATTCATACGCTGGTCTCTATATGTGGTAACCGGTTTATAGAGGTGTATCAGCGTTGGTCGTCGATTGCTCTATCGATAAATTGCTCGCCCTCTCGTCCCCGTATTCGAACGCGGCGCGCGGGACGTTGATCTTCCAGCCAGCCCAAAAGTCTGTTCGGGTTGAGCTCTTCGACAAGCGCAGGACAGGCCCTTTGGTAGGCTCGGGACACGCCTTGTCGAAGCCCTGTTTTCAACTGGGCGCGGTCCTTCGATACGCGCTCGACGAAAAAAAACCGGGCGCGAGGCCCGGTTTTACTCGGCAGCAGCGATCAACGCTGCGTAAGCATGTCAGTGTTTCGCCGGCGCCTTGGCCGCCGGTTTCGATGCGGAATCCGGGAAATAGTAATTCGCCGCGAACGAGTAGGGCGGGAACATGTAGCGCTTGGCGGGCACTACTTTCGCTGCGTACTCGCGTTGCGACTCGTAGATCTTCTTGAATACGGGATTCTTTTCCGACTCTTCCTTCGCGACTTCATCCCATGCCTTGAGCGTCGCGGTCAGGATGTCGGGCGGCGTGCGCAGGATGATGGTGCCGTGTTTCTTCACCATCTCTTCCAGTGCATCCGCGTTCTGTTTTTGCCAGCCGGTGATCCAGGTAATAAATGCGTCCTTGATCGAAGACCTGATGGCTTCCTGCTGCGGCGGCGTCAGGCTTTTCCAGATATCGAGGTTGATCACGAATTCGCCGATCGAGTTGTTCTCGTGCATGCCCGGCGTGTAGTGATACTTGAAGACTTGCGGCAGGCCAAGCCGCAGATCTTCGATGCCCCCGACCCATTCGGCGCAGTCGATCACGCCGCGTTGCGCTGCCGGTACAATCTCGCCGCCGGGCAGGTTGACGACTGCTTGTCCGAGCTTGGCATAAACGTCCGCATTCAGCCCTGTCTGCCGACACTTGAGGCCCTTGAAGTCGGCAACGCTCATGAGCGGCTTCTTGAACCACCCCAGGGCCTGCGGGCTCGAAGGATGCGCTGGGAACGGCATCACATTGAGATTCAACGTGTTCTGATAGAAATCGATGTAGAGCTCGTGCCCGCCGCCGTGGTACATCCAGCCGAGGTAGTCCATGTGGTCCATACCGAATGGACCGCCGGGAGGCCCCGAAAACAATGCTGCGGCCTTATTCTTGCCCACCCAGTAATAGGCGATCGAATGCATGCCATCGATGACCTTTTTGTGGGTCGCATCGAGGACTTCGAACGGAGGCACGATCTGGCCCGCCGCCATCGTTTCGATTTTGAGCTGCCCACCGGTGAGCTTGTCAACCTGACTCGCGATGTGTTTGAAGTGGTCCTGGATCGTCAGGCTCGCCGGCCATGACGATTGCATTTTGAGTACGCGTGGTGCGGCGGGCGGTTGCTGAGCAATCGCATGGCCCGCGAATGCAACAGCTATCGCGGATGCCGCCAGCGCTGTGCGCCGGTAGATCATGGAATCCTCCTCACAGTGATAGGGTTAAGCCGCCATCAGAGCATGCGCCGCGCGACCCGTCAATGGATGGCGGGAAACGGGAAACGGGAAACGGGAAACGCGATACGGCGGGTGGCCTGCGTTCTGCTATCTACCCCAGTGCGCTCGACGCAACGGCGTCGCCTTCGGTCGTCTTATTTCTCGCGCGGGAGCGAAGCGGATAAACTACCGCCCTGCTGCGCCTCCCGCGCCTTCGGAAAAACCCTGATCTCGATCATGAGCGATGCCTGCGTGCGCGTCCTGATACGCATTCGAGTCGATCAATGGCGCAGGCATTCGCGCCTGCCGGCGTTTGGAAAGTCCGCGATCGGGATCACGGCCGTCGCGAATCCTAACTCTAACTATATGCGCGTCCACCCCATCAGCGTGGCGATTGATTGAGGAGCATGGATAGCTTTCCGTTCCTGCCCAATCAGTTGC
>JANMUI010000566.1:0-5052 GCA_031391405.1 Betaproteobacteria bacterium | reverse complement strand
CGTCCGCTCACCTCTCGGCCGAGCTCTTTAATCTGATGACCGGGACGAAGCTTGTTCACGTCCCGTACAAGGGCAGCCCGCAAGCGGTCACGGATTTGCTCGCGGGGCGCGTTGCTCTGATGTTCTCGCCGGCGTCGACGGTGCTCACCCACATCAAGGCCGGGAGCTTGCGGGCGCTGGGAACGACCGGACGCGGACGGACCGCTGCCGCGCCCGATCTGCCCACCGTCATCGAAGGCGGCCTAACCGGGTTCGAGACGAACGTCTGGTTCGGTTTGTTCGGCCCGGTGGGATTGCCGAATGAGATCGTTGAACGGCTGAGCGCGGCGATGAATCAGGTGCTCGCCAATGGCGAGCTTAAAGCGCAGTTCGCGGGGCAAGCGATGGATCCGCTCGCCTTGTCGCGAACGGAATTCGCGAGCTACGTCAGGAATGAAACGGAGAAGTGGGCGCGGGTCGTGAAAGAGACGGGGATGAAGGCGGATTGAGCGGGAATCTGCGCGGCGCACGCTACAGATTCCGGAAGAATCAACCTCACGGGAGGCCTCGCATGACCAGCACCCTCGACCAAGCTGTACTGAAGAGGAACGCAATCGCTTATTGGCAACAGGGTGCGCGCAACAGGCCGGTAAAGGTAACCAGTTTCTCGCGCGCGCCTATGTTCTGGAGTGAAGGCTACATCACGTGTCACAAATTCATCGCTGGCCGCAGCCTTGCAGAAGTCGAGCGAATACTTGGGCTGCGCCAAGGCGAACTGACGGCCGGGGCCTATCTCTACGAATTCTTGCGTCTACCAACTGCCGACGAGTTTGAAACGCGGGGCTACACGCTGACACCCGGTGGGCAGCCATGGCATGCCGGCAGCGCTTACCCTGTTGGTGCAGGAGCAGCGCAGTGGGAGGTTCGACGAAACACCTATGTTCCCACTCGCCTGATCGCTGCCATTCAGCCCGGGCAGAAAATTCCATGAGACCAGCAAGCGAACCTCACCTTTCGCGCATGTGGAGAGCCAACAGCCGCCGGCCGAACTACGTGGCGTGTTTATTATCCACTTCTGGCGGCGGCTGTTGTCTCCCGCGTACCTCGCATGTTGAGGCTGTAGGATTTCAATACTTGTCGCCGACGCGATCGCCTCGCGCGAATCCTTCACGACGATTGCTACAATCGTCCCCCAAGGGCGACGTCCTCGGGAGGGCGATCGAGCGATGAATCATTCGAAGATTGGGCACGCAGCTGCCTTTTGCGTCGCGACGCTTCTAGCGCTCGAGGCTAGCATTGCCCAGGGCCAGGGCAAGCCCGCCGCGAATGCGCCCTCGGCCGAGCGGGTCGCGCTGGTCATCGGTAACGCGGCCTACAAGCAGTCGCCCCTCGCCAACCCGGTCAACGACGCAACAGACATGGCCTTGGCCCTCCGTACTGCGGGTTTTCGTGTCATCGCCCGGCACAACGCGAACAGGCGCGAAATGCGCGAGGCGTTTGACGAGTTCGCCACGGCGTTGCGCCGGGCGCAAGTGGGTCTCTTCTATTTCGCCGGACACGGCGTGCAGGTGCGTGGCAACAATTACCTCATTCCAGTGGGCGCCGAGATCAAATCCGAGGCCGACGTCGAAATCGACGCCGTTGACGCCAACTATGCGCTTAGCACCATGGAAGAAGCGCAGGCGAAGGTGAGCATTCTGGTTCTCGATGCCTGCCGCGACAATCCGTTCGCCCGTACCTTTCGTTCGGCGAGCCGCGGCCTGGCGCAAATGCAGGCGGCGACCGGTAGCTTCATCGCATTCGCCACCGCGCCCGGGACGCAGGCGGCAGACGTCAAAGGCCGCAACGGCGTCTTCACGAAACATTTGCTCGACAGCTTGCGCCAGCACGATACCGATACCTCGAAAGTCTTCAATCGCACGCGGGCCGCGGTGGTGCGCGAGACGGCCGGCAAGCAAACGCCGTGGGATGCATCGTCTCTCATAGGCGAGTTCTCGTTCCGAGCGCCGCCAGAAGCGTCAGCGAGTACGCCAGCGGGTACGACGCCCGCGAGTACGCCATCAATGACCACACCCTCGTCTCAGGACGCCGAGCTCGTGTTCTGGACCAGCATCCAAAACAGCCGTGATCCTCATGAGCTCAACGCCTATCTCGATCAATACCCGAACGGCCGGTTCGCGGGGCTGGCACGCGCCCGCTTGAAGAGTGCCGAGGCGCCCAAGGTGCCGCCCGCCCAAGTGGCCAGTGGCGTACCGGCCGCGCCTCCCGCCACTCCGCAGGCGCGGCCACCGACCGCGCCGTCGAGGGCATCCCTTCAGAGCATGCAACGCGGGACAGTCTTTCGAGATTGCGAGGGCTGCCCCGAGATGGTGGTGATCCCGCCGGGGCGCTTTGTCATGGATTCGCCCGCGAGTGAAGAGGGTCGCTCTAACAACGAAGGTCCGCAACACGAAGTCACGATTTCACGCGCCATTGCGGTGGGCAAGTTCGAAGTGACGTTTGCCGAGTGGGAAGCGTGCGTGGCGGCCGGCGGCTGTCAGCATCGTCCCGAGGATAGCGGCTGGGGCAAGGCCACCCGTCCAGTGATGAACTTTAATTGGAACGACGCCAAGGAATACGCGAAGTGGCTGTCGAGTAAGACCAGCAAGACCTATCGATTGTTGACCGAAGCGGAGGGGGAATACGCCGCACGAGCTGGCAGTGAGACCCGCTACCCCTGGGGGAACGATGCGGGTCAGAATCGGGCAAACTTCGAAAGCTCGGGAAGCCAGTGGAGCGCCAAGCAAACCGCGCCGGTCGGGAGCTTCGAGGCCAACAAGTTCGGTCTGCATGACATGATCGGCAATGTTTGGGAGTGGACCGAAGATTGCTGGAACGCGTCGTACAACGGGGGCCCTCATGATGGAAGCGCTTGGACGAGCGGGAATTGCGACCTACGCGTGCTGCGCGGTGGCGCCTGGAGCGGCAATCCCGGGCTCGCGCGCGCTGCCGCCCGCAGTTGGATGATCGTCACCGCGTTCCGGTACAACAACTTCGGTTTTCGTGTTGCCAGGACCGATTTCTGACCTCCTGCCTCTTCGCCTCTTTACCTCTTGGGGGTGCAGGGGGCAAAGCCCCTTGCGGTTTTCGGCGCGATTTTTTTGAGGGCTGACCTTCACCGTGGCGACCGAGAAATCCAATGCACGCAAGACCGGTCCGGCCTTGGAGGCGATGTTCCGGTTCGCGTTGTGGCTGGTGCCCATCGTCGAACATTTCCCTCGCAGCCAGAAATTTCTACTGGGCGACCGTATGCAGTCCACCGCGCTTGACTGCCTCGAGCAGTTGATCGAGGCGACCTATAGCGGCGGCCGCGGGATGCGTAGTGAGCGGGGGAAGTCCGGTAGGTCGGGTTGAGCTTGGCTAACCCGACCTGCTGCCACGCCGATTCCTGGCACAGCGGCAGACTAAGTCCAAATCAAGCCGCTGGACTTCGCTTCAGCCCGACGATACGCTTAGCCTAATCTGTTGGTGGAGGCCGCATGGAAGCCCTGAACCGCATTACCCATGACCCGCGCGTCATGGGTGGTACGCCTACGATTCGTGGGATGCGCGTGACGGTCGGCACGATCGTCGGGTTGATTGGATGCGGACATTGCATTGACGCAGTGCTTGCCGACTACCCCTATCTGGAGCGGGAAGACGTCCTCCAAGCGCTTCGCTATGCCGCCTGGCGCACAGAAGAACGCGAAGTCACGCTTATCGGAAAGTGAAAATCATCGTCGACATGAATCTGTCGCCCCGATGGGTGCAGACGCTCCGGGCGGGCGGTGTCGAGGCGGAACACTGGGGCACGATCGGGCTACCCAACGCTCCCGACGAGGACGTCATGAGGTGGGCGCGGGAGCATGGATGCGTCATTTTCACAAACGATCTGGACTTCGGCGCCATTCTTGCCTATACCAAAGGTGCCAGACCGAGCGTCGTGCAGATTCGGACCCCGGACCTTGATCCGCTCGTCGTAGGTTCAATGCTGCTTCAGGTCCTGCACAAATTTGCAGCGGAGCTCGGAGCGGGGGCAATCATATCCATCGATGCCGTCGCCGCGCGGGTACGAGCACTGCCATTGGCATGACGCGAGTAAATTGCCGTAGATCGAGGTGCTGCCTTCTGCGGGGGTACTTGGAGTCTTGGCGTCGCGCGCGGCGCGTTGTTGACGGCGGAAGTCTGGTAGGTCGGGTTACGCTTCGCAAACCCGACCTACGATGCCGCCGCCCGGATTCTTAGGCAAACACCCGTGCGACGGTAAGGATCCAGCCGGGCACCGCATCACTTGCATCGAGCATTTCATTCTCTGCATACACTCGAACGCTCGAGCGCGACCGGTATGCAGTGACCGTGCGCTTGCGCGGGTTGACGACGAGCACCAGTTTCGTTCCGGCATCGAGCCACTCGAACACCTTTTCCTCGACGTCCGAATATCGGTCGCTTGGCGATAGCACCTCGATGGCCAGATCGGGTGCGCCAGGCCAGTAGCCCGTCACATCGCCGACTGCGTCGACTTTTGCTTTGGCGACGAATGCCACAGTCGGGGATTTCTAGAAGCTCATCGGCGGTGCAAGGGCGTGTGTCCGTCATGCTCATTGGGCGCCTGTCACGATGACCATAGCACGATCCCGAGCGCCGATCCCGTCCTGCGCTACTCCACGCCCTGACTGCTCAGGTACTCCTCGTACGTGCCACGAAAATCGATGATGCGAGCCGACGCTTCATTCTTCTTGCCGGTCAGAACGGCAGGCTGCATATCGATGATTCGCGTGGCGAGCGATGATACGAACTCTCGGTCGTGGCTCACGAAAATCAGCGTGCCCTTGTATTTCTCGAGTGCGGTATTGAGCGACTCGATCGATTCCATGTCCAGGTGGTTGGTCGGCTCGTCCATCAGCATCACGTTCGGCTGCTGCAAGGTGAGCTTGCAGAAGATCATCCGCCGCTCCTCGCCACCCGAGATCACCTTGACCGATTTCTTGGTCTCATCCCCCGAGAAGAGCAGCCGGCCCAAGGTGGCGCGTACGAGCTGATCGTCGTCGCTGGTGC
>JANMUI010000160.1:0-2887 GCA_031391405.1 Betaproteobacteria bacterium | reverse complement strand
CGATCACGGGGGTTCACACTGCTGGAAACAGCCATCATTCTGTTGATTTCCGGAATGATCGTTTCTGGCGTATTGAAGGGCCACGAGATCGTCGGGCAGGCCCGCGCGAAGTGGGTCATTAACGATTTGACGGCGGTCAACATCGCCACGTTGCAGTACTACGACCGCTACAGAGCCTGGCCCGGCGATGATGGGAATGCCGGCGGCGCACTCGGACGATGGTCAGTTTTCAATGCGCGGAGCGGCAATGGGGATGGTGTCGTCAGCGGCAACTACAAAGACCTGTTCTCGGGAGACCCCTCAACCTTTGTTGATGGACCTGCCAATGAATCGTTGAAGTTCTGGTCGCACCTGCGGATCTCGGGATTCGTCATGGGGCCCTTGACTGGGCCGGGCTCGGCGGCGCCGCCCGCAATGCCGGTTGGAGGCATCCTAGGTGTGCAATCCAACGATCCGAATCTCTTTACCGGTCTAATGGCATGCGTGAGCAACGTTCCCGAACGGATCGCCCCAATGATCGACACGCAACTCGATGACCAGAGCCCTAATACAGGCTACGTGCGCGGCCGCCGGCAAAACCTCAACGATGACAGCCCGGCGCTCGCGGCGACAAACGCTGTCCCCAACTACATCGAAGACGGCTCGAGTCGATACGTTCTTTGCCGTGCGCTTCAGCTCACTTGATGCCGGCGGAAATTTTTCTACTCCACCCCCTGCATCAACCGAAGCTCCGCCGCCGCAACACCTTCCGCATCACCCATCAGCACAACGACGTCACCCGACTCGAATCTGAGCGCGCCATCGAGCTTCTCGATGCGCTGCTGGTTACGACGAATGGTCCTGACCATCGTCTGATAACGCTGAAACTCCATCTCCGCCAAGGTGCGGCCGATCGCAAATGCGCCGTTGCCAAGCGACACGGAATGCAGGCGAGGCTGGTTCGCTTCTTCCATGAGTTCACCCGCATCGCTCTGCCCGTGATAGAAGCCGCGAAGCAACGTGTAGCGACCGTCTCGTACCATGCGGATTTGATGCAGGACGGATCGCACCGGTACGCCGATCAACATCAGCGCATGTGAGGCGAGCATCAGGCTCGACTCGAACGTATCGGGCACCACCTCCGTCGCACCCGCGGCGGTGAGCACATCGAGCTTCGAATCGTCGATTGTTCTCACGATGACAGGCACGTCCGGCCGTAATGCACGCACATGCGACAACACTGCAAGCGACGATGCCGTATCCGTATAGGTGATCATCACCGCGCTTGCGCGATTGAGTCCCGCGGCGATCATCAACTCGCGCCTCGCCGCATCGCCGTAGACCACGGGTTCGCCCGCCGCGTCGGCCTCCCGCACCCGTCCGGGGTCGAGGTCAAGCGCGATGTACTTGATGCCCGATTGGTCGAGGATCCGCGCAATCGATTGCCCCGTGCGCCCGTATCCGCACAACACGACGTGCCGATCATTCGCGAACGAGCGAACGGCGAGCTTGTGTAATGCAAGAGACTGCGCCATCCATTCAGACTTCACGAAGCGCAACACGAGCCGATCGCTGTAATGAATCCAGATCGGGCCGGCCATCATCGACACAAGTACGCTTGCGAGCACGGCCTGCAATAGCTCAGGGGGCATGATCGTGGTATCGGCCACTTGTGCCGCGAGCACCAGTCCGAATTCCCCGCCTTGCGCCAAGGCGAGGGCGGTACGCGTCGCCGTTCCACGCGGACTGCCGAATAGCATCGACAGGAGCGCGACCACAACGAACTTGAGCGATATCGCCAAGACGAGAAACACGCCGACACTCACTGCGTTGTCGACGAGAATTCTCCCATCCAATTGCATCCCGACCGATATGAAAAACAGCCCGAGCAAGACATCCCGGAACGGCTTGATGTCTTGTTCCACCTGATGGCGATATTCCGTTTCCGAGATCAGCATTCCTGCGAGGAACGCACCGAGCGCAAGGGAAAGGCCGGCAAACTCCGTGATCCACGCCAGTCCCAGTGTGATGAGAAGGACATTCAGAATAAACAGCTCATTGGAGCGTCGCGCTGCAACCAGATGGAACCATCCTCTCATCAGGCGCTGCCCAACGAAGAGGATCACAGCCAACACGACCACCGCCTTGACGGCCGCCCAGCCGATTTGCGGCAGCAGTTGACCCTCGTCCCCGCCGAGCGCTGGAATGATGATAAGCAAAGGCACCACCGCCAAGTCCTGGAAGAGCAGCACGCCAAATGCTTCCTTGCCGTGCGGCGAATCGAGCTCACGACGATCGGCAAGCAGACGAATGACGATCGCCGTCGAGGACATCGCGAATATTCCGCCGAGAGCGAACCCGACCTTCCACCCGTATCCCGCCGCCACACATAGGAGCGTAGTGAGTGCGATGGTGATCGACACTTGCAGTCCGCCAAGGCCAAGGACCACGCGCCGCATCTGGAACAGTCGCGGTAGGCTGAACTCCAGCCCGATCGTGAACATGAGGAACACGACGCCGAACTCGGCGAGGTATTGCGATTCCCGCGTTGATGTCGCCAAGCCGAATCCGCTCGGACCGACCGCGATTCCAATCAGCAAATAGCCGATCAGAGCCGGAAGATGCAAGAGGCGAAATACCACGACAACCAGCACCGCCGCCATCAACAGCAAGACGACGAGACCGAGACCGCCGCTCATGGTGCTTCGGCCGGCACGACGCGCCGCTTAATGGTGGGCTTGAGCGAAGCGTTGCGGGCTTGGCCCCTTGACAAAGGGGGTGCCTGAGCGAAGCGTGGCGGCGGATTCATATTCACGGAGGCCTCTCAGATCCCCCGGCACATTGCATTCAGCCACCCCCTCTGACAAGGAGGCGAAATTCCGGCGTCCGCGCCGCGGGCAGCAACGAA
>JANMUI010000145.1:0-1879 GCA_031391405.1 Betaproteobacteria bacterium | reverse complement strand
CCCTGAGCCTGTCGAAGGGTAACGCAGGCGTGTCGGCGGTGTGCGGTGGTCCGCGCAAGGATTCCCCGGCGTTCACCCATCGACAGGCTCAGGGCGAACGGTCAATCGCCAAAGCCTAAGCGAACATTTGCGCTGGATGCGTTGATGATGTTCTCCCATCGTTCGAGGTCGCTTTGAGCGTCGAAGCGTTGAATCCTTGCGCCCCTTACTGGGCCCGGGCCGAGGCCAGCAAGAGATCGGCGGCCTTTTCGCCGATCGCGATTGCCGCGGCGTTGGTATTCGAAGCGGGGATCGTCGGCATAATCGAGGCGTCGGCAACGCGAAGGCCGGGTACGCCGTGCACGCGAAGCTCGGCATCAACGACCGCCGATGCATCGTTACCCATCTTGCAAGTGCCGACTGGATGATAGGAGGAAAAGATCGTCTTCACCAGATATTCCGCAATCGACTCATCCGACGAAAAGTCCTTGCCTGGCCGCAGCTCACGCACGATGTGGGGTGCGAACGCCGGTTGCCCCGCGACATTGCGCGCGACCCGCATGCCGCGAATGAAGGCGCGCATGTCGTCCGGATGGGAAAGATAGCTGGCGCGGATCACAGGTGCCGCAAATGGATCCGCGGATCGAATGTGGATCGAGCCGCGTGATGACGGTTGCTGATGCACGATGCCGATCGAAAAGCCCGGCTGTTCATCCAGCACGATGCGGTTCGGGTTGCGCTCGTCCGGACTGGTGAGGTGGTGCAATTGGAGTTTGAGGTCTGGTTGTCGGTGTGTGGGATCGGTGCGAACGTAGGCGTGCGCGGTGACACCAGGGACGCTCATCATGCCGTCCCGAAAGAGCGCCCAGCGAAGTGCCATCTTCGTTTTGGCCCAAGGACTGCGCAGCGTCTCGTTGAGCGTTCGAAGACCCCTCACTTCCATCATCAAGCGGGCATGGAGATGATCGCGCAGATTCTCGCCGACACCCGGCAAGTGCTTTCGCACAGAAATCCCGTGGTCACGAAGCGACTGCGCATTGCCGATGCCGGAAAGCTCGAGCAGTTGCGGTGATTGGATCGTTCCGGCAGAGAGAATCACCTCGCATCCTGCGCGTGCTTCTGAGCGCGTCTCGCCCACTAGGTATTCGATGCCGACCGCGCGCGCTCCCTCGAAAAGGATGCGGGTTGCCTGCGCAAGTGCTTCGACACGCAGATTTGGCCGGCGCATCGCCGGACGAAGATAGGCCTCCCGTGCGCTCCACCGCAAGCCGCGACGGATGGTGAACTGCATGAGCCCGGCGCCTTCATAACGGCCACTGTTGTAATCCGCGTTCTCAGCGATGCCGGCTTGCGCACAGGCACGCAGAAAGGTGTCCGTGAGTACGTCGCGCGGACCGCACTCAGTAATCACATTGGGTCCGTCATGTCCGCGTACCAATGGATTGCCTTTTGCGTACGACTCCATGCGCCGGAAGATGGGGAGAAGATCCGCATATCCCCATCCCGGATTGCCGAGGTCGCGCCAGTGATCGTATTCGAGCGGATCGCCGCGCACCCAAAACATCCCATTGACGCTCGATGTCCCGCCGAACACCTTGCCGCGCGGCCAGAAGAGTGGCCGGTTGCCCAGCCCTGGTTCCACTTCGGTGGTGAAGCGCCAGAGCGCGCGATTGCCGACGACGATCTTCGCAATGCCGGTGGGAATGCGGATTCAGACCCACGGATCGTCTTCCCCCGCTTCGAGTAGAAAGACGGAATGTCGACCACTCTCGGTGAGGCGCGCGGCAAGCGCGCAGCCGGCCGAGCCGGCCCCGACGATGATGTAGTCGAACGTGGGCGAGCTCATTGCGCGAGACGCGATACCGCGCGCATCAGTGGGAGCGAGGCTCAGGAGGCAGTC
>JANMUI010000094.1:0-2925 GCA_031391405.1 Betaproteobacteria bacterium | reverse complement strand
CGTTCTATATGAGTCGCGCCGCGGCGATCCGCTTCCGCGAACAGAACGGCGGCGCGCTCGTGCACATGACCTCCACCTCCGGCCTCATCGGTTCGATCGGGCAGGCCAACTACGCCGCGGCGAAGATGGGGATTGTCGGGTTGTCGCGCTCCATCGCAATGGACATGCAGCGATTCAATGTGCGCTCCAACTGTATTGCACCCAGCGCATTCAGTCGCATGATCGAGAGCATTCCGGGGCAATCGCCAGAAGAACATGCGCGGTTCATCGCGATGCGCAAGGCGAAGACCCGGCCTGATCAGATTGCGCCGCTTGCCGTGTTTCTGTGTTCCGACGCCGCACGCGAGGTGAGCGGACAGATCTTTGGTGCGCGCGGCAACGAGATCTATCTCTACAATCAGCCACGCCCGATTCGCACCGTGCATCACGGCGAAGGTTGGACACCGGCGCGCGTCGCCGAAATTGTGCTGCCGGCGCTGAAGCCCGTTCTGACACCGCTCGAACGCACGCGTCAGGTGTTCTCATGGGACGCGATATAGATGGAGCTTGCCATGATCTTCCCTCGATCGAACAGATGGGCTGCATGGGTAACGATAGCGTTCGCCTGCACCGTGCTGGCGCCCTCTCGCGCGGAAGCGCAGGCTTACCCAAGCCGGCCCGTCCGCATCGTCGTGGGCTACCCGGCTGGTGGCCCGGTTGACGTGACCGCCCGATTCATCGTCCCCGGCTTGCAGAAGAATCTCGGACAACCGGTTGTCATCGACAATCGTGGCGGCGCTTCGGGCACCGTCGGCGCCGATCACGTCGCGAAGTCCGCGCCCGATGGCTACACACTATTCTTCTCGGCGAGCGCCACGCGCGCAATCAATCCGCATGTGCAGAAAACCATGCCGTTCGATGCGCTCAAGGACTACACGCCGATCTCACTCGTCGTGAATGCATCGAATGCGCTGGTGGTCGGGCAGGACTATCCCGCACGGTCCGTCGCAGAGCTGATTGCCATTGCCCGCGCAAATCCGGAACGCGTCACATTCGGTTCGGCAGGGATCGGCGCATCGAACCATCTCTCGGCCGAGCTCCTGCAGAAAGTTACGGACACACGCATGGTGCACATACCGTACAAAGGGAATGCGCCGTCGATGGCCGATGTCATGGGCGGCAAGATCGCATTGATGTTCGACGCGATCAGCACGGCTGCTTCGACGGCCAAGAGCGGACGAGTGCGCGTGCTTGCTGTGGCATCCCCCACGCGAAGCCGGGCGTTACCCGATATCCCGACCATGGCCGAGGCCGGCATCACGAACTTCGAGGTGCCGAATTTCTATGGATTCGAAGGGCCGCCCGGACTTCCCGCACCGATCGTCGCGCGTCTCAACGCCGCAATGAGAGAGGCGCTCGCCGATCCGGACATCGCGAAACGATTGATCGACGGCGGTTATGATCTCGCTCCCGGCACGCCGGAGGAGTACGGCGCGAAAGTGAAGGCGACGTACGATCATTGGGCGCGGGTGACGGCGGGCATGAAGTTCGAATAGATGACTGAGCAGCGATACTGCGCAAAGCCACTCAGAAAATCTGCGCAAAGCCACTCAGAAATTCACCACGGAGGCCACTCAGAAATTGACCACGGAGGACGCGGAGGACGCAGAGGAAAGGCAAGAGGGTGAGCAATGGCGAGTTCGTGGCGATCAATTCATTGCTGTTCAGTAGCTCCGTTTTCTGCATTTCCTCCTTTTCCTCCGTGTCCTCCGTGGTGAATTTCTGAGGCTTGTTGAGGCTTGATGATGTTTGATGAGGTTTGAATAGAAATGGAGCGATTCCCGCATGGCTCTCAATCTCGACGTTCTGACGAAGCTCGACATTCCCCCCGTCGAGCAGACACTCGATGCGCGCGACATCATTCTCTACGCGCTCGGCATCGGTCTTGGCAGTGATCCGCTCGATGCGCGCCAACTACAGTATGTGTATGAGAAGGATCTGCGCATGCTGCCGACCATGGCGATCGTGCTCGGTTACGCGGGCCCGCTCAGCCGGTTCGGCGACACCGGGATCACGCACACCCACGTCGTCCATGGTGAACAAGGCTTTGTCATTCATCGTGCGTTGCCGGTGTCAGGCAAGGTGACCGGCAAGACGCGCGTGACCGGCGTCGTCGACAAAGGCGAAGGGCGCGGCGCACTCGTCTACACCGAGACCGTCATTCGGCAAGCTGGGAACGATGCGCCGCTTGCAACGCTAACGTCGTCGACGTTCTGCCGCGCCGACGGCGGATTCGGTGGCCCCACCGGCCCCGTCCCGCCGTCCCACAGCGTACCCAGGACAGCGGCCGAGCGCGTGTGCGACATCGCGACGCTTCCGCAAGCAGCATTGATCTACCGGCTATCGGGCGACTACAACCCGCTGCATGCGGATCCCGCGTATGCAAAACGCGGCGGCTACGACCAACCCATCCTGCATGGACGGTGCACCTTCGGTGTGGTGGGCCATGCGATCCTGAAAACCTGCTGCGACTACGATCCGATCCGGTTGGTCGCGATGGAAGGCCGCTTCTCTGCACCGGTGTTTCCAGGCGAAACCATTCGCACCGAGCTGTGGCAAGACGGGGAGACCATTTCATTCCGTGCAACGGTGCCGGCACGCGACACGGTCGTGCTCAATAACGGCAAGGCGCGAATCCGCGCGGCGCACCGCGCGGATTGATGTTGGCAAATGTCGAGAGCCGATCGACATTCGCGCGCATTGGAGAAACCAACGCAACGATGGCCTCTGCTAAAGGATCCTGGGTGCTACGGCGCACTGAATCCTAGCGGCTTGATGTTCTGATTGATCCGGAAAAAATTGGTCGGGTCGTAACGCGCCTTGATCGATTGCAGCCGTCGTAGATTCGGACCGTATGCGCCCGCCGCAAGGTCGCCGATGTCGTCG
>JANMUI010000084.1:0-10035 GCA_031391405.1 Betaproteobacteria bacterium | reverse complement strand
TGACGACATGGCCAAATACCACATGGCCGACTTCTTCGCCCGACACCTTGGCGCGCCGGAGTGACTCGCGCACCACCTGGGCGGCGAGTTCGTTCTGGCGACGCGCCTCGACCTGCCGTTCTGGATTACGTTGCCGGCGGGTGGCCTGATGGCGGCCGCAGTCGGCGCGCTGGTCGGCATCCCGTCGCTCCGGATCAAGGGGCTGTATCTGGCCATCGTCACCTTGGCGGCCCAGCTCATCATCGAGTGGACGATCAATCATGTGCCGTGGATTTCGGGCGGCGTGCAGGCATCGATCGAAGTACCGCGTCCGACCCTATTCGGCACGCAGCTGAAAAGCCAGACGCAGCTCTACTGGTTCCTGCTGGTGTTCGCGGTCATCGCGATCGTGGGCACGCTCAATCTGGTGAGGAGCCGCATCGGGCGCGCCTTCATCGCCATCCGCGATCACGACATCGCCGCCGAAATCATCGGGATCAACATCTTTCGCTACAAACTGCTCGCGTTTGCGATCAGCTCGTTCTATGCCGGCGTAACGGGTGTTCTCTATACGTATTATCTTGGCATCGCCAACTACGAGCAGTTCCAGATCGTCACCTCGATCGACTACCTGGCGATGATCATCATCGGTGGACTGGGCTCGGTGCTCGGGTCCATTTTCGGTGCGATCTTCGTCACCTTGCTCCCGATCGTGATCCGCCTTTTCATGGAGAACTTCGGTGCGTTCCTCTTCGCGGGGGCCGACGTCAACAACATCATTCCGAATGCTCGCCTTATCATTTTCGGGGGATTGATCATCCTGTTCCTGGTCCTGGAGCCGGAGGGCCTCAACCGGTTGTGGCGCAATATCCGCAATTATTTCCGCGTCTGGCCGTTTTCGTATTAGTGCGCAGTGGGTGTCCGTGTGATTGATTTTCGAAGGAGAGCAACAATGACGATACTGGGTAGATGGATGGGTTCGGCCGCCATCGGCGTGCTGGCGATGCTGGCGAGCGGCGCGTCCCTCGCGCAAAAAGAGATCGTGCTGGGGCTCCAGTGCGATCGAACCGGCGCTACGCAGACCGTGGGTGTGTTTCTTTGCCCTGGCTATCACGACTACATCGCGCTGGTGAACTCGAAAGGCGGCGTCGAGGGCAACAAGATGAAGGTTCTCGAGATCGACCATGAGTACAAGGTGCCGCAGGCGGTCGAAGCGTATGAGCGCCACAAGAAAGACGGCGCGATCCTGATCAGCCTGTACGGCACCCCGCAAACCATGGCGCTCACGCAAAAGCTCACCGAAGACAAGATCGCGGGCACATCACCCGGATTCGGCTCGGCGGCGGCCGCTGACGGCAAGAAGTATCCCTACATATTTCCGATTGCCGCGACGTATTGGTCGCAGGTCGCAGGCGCCGTGCACTTTGTGAAGGAGCGCCTCGGCAACAACCTGAAAGGCAAGAAGATCGCGTATCTCTATTTCGACAATCCTGCGGGCAAAGAGCCGCTGCCGATCATCGAGGATCTCGCCAAGCAGGAAGGCTTCGAGCTCCGTTCGTTCGCGGTGCCGCCGCCCGGCGTCGAAATGGGCGCACAGGCCCTCGATATCACGCAGCGCTTTCGTGCCGATTTCGTGATTGCACATCTGTTCGGCCGGTCGCCGTCAGTGTCGATCAAGGAATTGAAGCGCGTCGGCTACCCGCTCTCGAAGGTGATCTCACTGGTGTGGGGTGCCTCGGAAGCGGACATCGAGGCGGCCGGCGGCTGGGGCGTCGCGGAAGGCTACTATGGCATCCAGTTCGCCGGTGTCGGTGGCGACTATCCGGTTCTCAAGGAGATCGCGGACATGTACAAGGCGCAAGGCAAGCCGGTACCCAGGGAGATGAGCTCCACCGTGTTCTACAACCGCGGCGTGCTGATTGCGGCCATTCACGTGGAAGCGGTGCGCAACGCGATCAAAGCCAAAGGCAATGCGAACATCACCCCCGAAGACGTCAAGCTCGGGTTCGAGAAGATCAAAGGCTTCACATTGGGCGGTTTGGTTCCACCTCTTGAAATCAACGCTGCAGATCATGAAGGCGGGGGATGGATCCAGGTGTTCCAGGCGAAGGGCGGGAAGTGGGTGAAGGCCTCCGAATGGTTCCGTGCGTATCCTGAGGTGCTGAAGAAGCATCTGGGGCAGTAGCCTTATGTGAACCGCAGGGGACGCAGGGGACGCAGAGGAAAGCCCAACGAAGTAAGAGGATTGCTTAGCAATTTCGCAACCGACAATTGCCGAACAAATAGTGGGCGAACAATTGATCCTTCACCGCGTCCTCTGTGTCCCCTGCGGTTCATCATGCAGGGTTAGGAAATACTGATGCTCGCCCTCAATAACATCGAAGTCGTCTATGACGGCGTCATCCTGGTCTTGAAGGGTGTCTCCATCGAGGTGCCCGACGCCAAGATCACGACCTTGCTCGGTGCCAACGGCGCGGGCAAGACCACCACGCTCAAAGCAATTTCAGGCGTGTTGCGGGCGGAGCGGGGCGAAGTGGTGAAGGGTTCAATCGAGTTGCGCGGCGAGCGAATCGATCGGTTTCCACCGCATGACATCGTGAGCCGCGGCATCGTCCAGGTGTTCGAAGGCCGCCGCGTCTTCGAGCATCTTACCGTCGAGGAGAACCTCGTCGCGGGCGGTCATACCGTGGTCGACCTGAAGACCGTTCGCGACGGGATCGATCTCGTCTATACCTACTTTCCACGCCTGAAGGAACGCCGCGGGCAGGACGCCGGGTATCTTTCCGGTGGTGAGCAGCAGATGCTTGTGATCGGGCGCGCGCTGATGTCACGGCCCAAGCTGATGATGCTCGATGAACCGTCGCTCGGCCTGGCGCCGATGCTGGTCGAAGAGATATTCGGCATCGTGCGCCGTCTCGTGCAGAGCGAAAAAATCGCCGTGCTACTGGTCGAACAAAATGCGGCGCTCGCCCTCGATCTCGCCGACCACGGTTACGTCATCGAGAACGGCCGGATCGTGCTCGAGGGGTCGGCCGATTCGCTCCGGGAGAATTCCGATATCAAGGAGTTCTACCTCGGGTTGAACGAAGGCGGCGCGCGCAAGTCATACCGCGACGTGAAGCGGTACCGGCGCCGCAAGCGCTGGCTGTCTTAGGAATCCGGGCGGGATGATCCTGGGATTGAGCATCCGTTCGGAATGGTCCGAGGATTAAGCATCCGTTCGGAATGGCCCGAGGATTGAGCATCTGTCCGGGATGGCCCGGAGATCGAGAATCCGTTCGGGCTGAGCCTGTCGAAGTCCGAACGCATGTAGCCATTCAAAAGGCCTGTCCTGAGCCTGTCGAAGGGCCCGTCCTCAGCCCTTCGACATGCTCAGGGCGAACGGGCGTGACCAGCGCAGCCCTTCGACTGGCGCACGGCGAACGGACGTGATGAGTGCGGCCCTTCGACGAGCTCAGGGCGAACGGTGGTGAGGGTTACTTCATTTCCGAAGCAGTCATCTGTTCGTGCTCCAGTTGCGGGCCGCGCGCCAACTGTCTTGCGAGCGCATAGGCGTCCACGAGCTGGCGGGCGCCGCGCATCGATGAGTAGCGCTCCTGGTACATGTTGCGGGCGTTGTGTCCCATCTCGATCATCGCCTCGGGATGCGTATTGGCCCACTGCATCTTGCGCTCGAGCTCTTTTGCATTACCGGGCTGGAACAAAAGACCCGTGCGACCATCTTCCACGATCTCATCGAACCCGCCGATCGCACTGGCAATCACCGGCAGCCGTGCGCCGAACGCCTTGATGATGATGTCGGGAAATCCGGTATAGCTCGGGGCCGGTGCGACGAGAAAGCAGGCGCGCGTCATTCGATCGGCCAATTCGGCGTCGCCCAACGGTCCAAGAAGATTGAATGCGGGGATTTGCCGGGCCAGGACCGTGTCATCCCCATAGCCCGCAATATCGACCAGTACGTCGCTCAATTCGTGTGCGGCCTGCATCAACGTGACAAACCCGCTTGCCTCGTTCAAGGGGCCGGCAAACAGCGCATTGGCACGTGAACGGTCATCAGGAAGCGGGATGTCGATATAAGGTGCCCGCACGATGACCTTTTCGCGCGGCAGTCCACCATCGATCAGCTTGCGCCTTGCGTAGTACGTGGGGGCCAGAAAGAGCGTCACTGTCCGCGAGAAATGGCCCATCAATTCTTGGATCGCCAATGTCGCGGCAAGCCCGGCCGAGGCGCTAAGCGTCTCGCCTTTGCATTTCCTGACGACACCCTTCAATCGCCCGTGGCCGAGGCAGTCCTCGCACCGCTTCTGCTCGCGAAAATAGGTGCCCTTGAGACAGTGAAGCTGGAAGTCGAGCGCTGATTGCACCAATGGAATGTCGAACTGACGCGCGACGCGATACACGCTTGGGGAAAGCTGCGCGTTCCAGTCGAGCATATGAATGATGGTCGGCTGGAACCGCGTGACCCGTTCACGAAGCCGGTCAAGCGTCTCAAGCCACCACAACGGCTGCGCCAAGCGCACGCCGCGGCTCAATTGCGCCGGATCGTGGCGCTGCCCAGGGAAGAGCTCGACCGCGTGCCCGGCCCGCCGGAGCGACGCTTCTAGATCGGTGACCCCTGATTCTCCATATCCGCGATGTGACCCGCGGTCGTACACCACCAACACACGCAGCTTCATGACGCTCACACGCCCCCGTATGACAGGCGCTGAAGCACCCATCATTGTTCGTACGCCCGGCACGCGGCTATGTTCCGCGCGTTCCCCAGACCGGTATCAACGAGGCCCGCTCTTTATTGAGATCTCCGAGAGCGATTGGTGAGGCGGGGACCGTCGGCTCGGTGGCTGTGCATAAGCCGCCACTTGCCGATAAGTAAGACGGATCTGATACACCGGTCAAGCAGTCGAAAGCCTTGACTGCTTGACGGGTTTTACCGTACGTCGATCGGCCGCGGCGAGCGAGCTCCATTGACGGATCGGCGTGATCAGAAGGCATACCAACGCCGGATCGAAGTCTCGGCCGCGCTCCCCGACGCGATGCTCGGGGCATCAGCGCCGTCCAAAAGCTCCGCCGGGGGATGCGCGATATGCTGCGCCTCACAACACCTGACTTCCCAAGGAGCATTCAATGAATGAGCGCTACGCCCGCTATACCCGCCTACGCTTCGATCAACCGCATGATCGCGTATTGCGGGTCACCATGAATCGGCCGGAGCGCCTCAACGCGGCTGACCAGGAGATGCATGCCGAGCTCGGCAGTATCTGGCGTGATATCGATGCGGATCCGGATGTCAACGCCGTCATCCTCACCGGCGCGGGCAAAGCGTTTTCCGCGGGGGGTGACTTCGACATGATCGAGACCATCATGAACGATCCCAAGGCCCGCGCCCGCAACTGGAAAGAAGCCCGGGATCTCGTCTACAACGTCATCAATTGTTCGAAGCCGATCGTCAGCGCCATGCGCGGACCGGCAGTCGGCGCGGGGCTGGTCGCCGGGCTCCTCGCGGACATCTCGATCGCCTCGAAAGACGCCCGCATCATCGATGGTCACACCCGCCTTGGTGTCGCGGCAGGCGATCATGCGGCGATCATCTGGCCGCTCCTTTGCGGGATGGCCAAGGCGAAGTACTACCTGTTGCTGTGCGATCCGGTCAGTGGCGCCGAGGCCGAACGGATCGGGCTCATATCGCTTGCGGTCGATGATGCCGATCTCGACGCCAAGGCGCTCGAAATCGCGACTCGTCTGGCCGAAGGCGCACCGAGTGCGATCCGCTGGACCAAGTACGCGCTTAACAACTGGTTGCGCATGGCCGGCCCGACCTTCGATACGTCGCTCGCGCTCGAGTTTCTGGGCTTTACCGGCAACGAGCCGCGTGAAGGCCTCGCCTCACACCGCGAGAAGCGCAAGCCCAGGTTCGATCCAGAGAGCCCCGTATAGGCGGCTCGATTTCAACCCTTACGCCTTGTCGCGACGGCGCCGGCTTATCTCGCGAGGAACGTTCCCGCTGGGATCCCAAAGCCGACGAAGATCAACCCGGCCGCAAGTGCGACAATGACCCAGGGGATCCACTTCTCCGGTACGGGCGATGAAGCCTGCGTCCCGGCATCTTCGTTGGGGTGATCCTCGGGATGAGAGATGTGTGTGCTCATTGCGTCGACCTCCGGCTGAAGTAAAGCAGGTTGGACAATGCCGAATTCGACCACCTATCGACAGCAAAGTTCCTCGGGCGATTCACGCCCGTCGCGGATGCGCGCGAAACCACTCCAGCGTGCGCTGTACTGCGGTATGAATCGGCGTGGCGTTGATCCCGAACGCCCGCTCGAATTTCGCGCTGTCGACGAAATACGGTTTCTCGAGGGCGTACATCATCTCCTTCATCTCGCGTACCGCCGGAATGACGACACCCAGGATCCCCATCATGGTCCGCCCCATCGAGACCATTTTCGGTGGCGTGCCGATCGCCTCGAAAAACAGCGTCATCATCTGGCGCTGGGTCAAGGCTGGTTGATGATTCGGTACATGCCAGGCCTGCCCCAAGGCCTCGTCCCGCTCGCCGAGTGTGACGAGCGCCTTGCCGAAATCATCGATGTAGGTGAACGAATGCGGAACGTCGAGGTTGCCGATCATTTGCGCGGCCTTGCCGGCGAGTGCGGGGTAGATGGCGCGTTCCCCAATCGCCGCACTCATCACACCAGGCCCGAAGAAGTCCGAGCCACGCCCGATTGCAACGCGCAACCGATTGGCGCGATCGGCCGGAACGGATGCCTGTCCACGCGTGTTGACCATGCGCACGCGCTTTCCGCGCAACAACAACTCGCGCATTACTGACTAGCCGAGGGGGCCGGTGCCGAAGATCACGTGCAAATCCATCGATCATGCTCCTGCTGCAAGTCTGTCCCACGCGTGCAAGGCCGAGCACGGTACTTGCCATGCCCGGGTCCGGTACGCCTAGCGCTTTACCGGTGCGTAGAACGTGCCCTCGATCTCAACGATGTCATCCTGATTGAGTCGCGCCACTTCAACGAGGGTGCGTGGCGGATAAGGACCCATGCCCCACAACTGCATTTGCACATGGTTGACGATCGGCCGATGGCGCACCATATCGGTCACATACACCACGAGACGGACCGTATCCCGAAGCGTCGCCCCTTCGGACTGCGCGATCAATTCCATATTTCGGAAGGCTTGCATCACACGCGCTTCGTCTCCTTCCACGAGCGCGTTCGTCGCCGGATCAATGCCGCGCATGCCGGCCACAAACACGAAATCACCCGCACGGGTGCCGAGGCTCCACGGTCCGGTAGGCGTGATGGCGCCAGCAGGCGAGAGCATCTTGACGGATGCGACTTCTTGCGACGGCATGCCCTTGTGCAACTCTTTCATCAGCGCGGCGGGCCTTCATGTGAAGCAGGGACTATGTTCGCCTGCTGAGCGGTATCGGTGCCGGAAGCCGCCGGCGGGGCGCTAGGGTTCAGCATGTATTTGCTTTGCACGAAACCGAATGGGTACGCCTTGCTGGAAATGAGATCCAGATGCACGTCGCCGTGCAGCGGCCCGAATAGCGACTTGCCGGTGCCAAGCAAGATGGGAATGACGGTGATGGTCATCTGGGCGATCAATCGTCGAATGACAGGGCTTGTTCGAATGTGTTGCGCCCCATGACGAGAGCGTCGATCGTGGACATGAATGTGGCATAGCCGCAGTCCTCGCCCTGCGGTACAACGGCATTTGCTGCATGAAGCCAGTCGATGCTTCCATCGATTCGCGAAATGAAGCCATCGAGACTCGTGGCAATGAACACGGAGCAGCGGTTGGTCACGTTGAGTCCTCCAAACTACTTGCCGCCCGCGTATTCTTCATCATCTTGTAAGTGGCGGTGCGGCTCGGCCGAGGTGGCAGATTGCGGCGTTCAAGTTGTTGAACGACGAATTCAAGCGCGCTGCCCGAATCGCTGCCAGTCCACCAAGCCGCCGGAGAAAGTATGAAGCGCTTGTTGCCGCCGGCCAGAACCAAGGTGCCGTCGATTTCGCTGATTTCGACATGGGTGATGTCGTCCCACTTGATTGCCCAGGCACCCAATTGCGATTGGTGACGAATGCCGTCGGCGTCGAAATCGAACCTGCCGGCGCCAAGGACCATGTAGAGACCCGCCAGTCCAAACAGAGCAAGTACGACGATGGGCCAGACCTGTTCGGCTGACCATGCGCCCACCATGCAAAGCGCGCAGAGTACGACCAAGGCCCAACCGATATTCCGATACGAGCGTCTTTCCACGGAAAATAGCGGACGCACCATAGTTTGATATCGATCAGCGCAACGAACGCTGATCATCCGATCGTCGGCCGAGAAACGCGTCGCGGCAGTGGTCAATGAGTTTCAACAGCGCGAAGACGTCGCGACGGTGGATGCCTTTGACATAGGCCCGCGCCGCGTTCCTCGGCTTCTCTCAGTCCCTCCCGGACCAAAACGTGACATTGGCGACTCTCCTGCGCGTGGGCCATGGGGTTCGGGCAGCCGAATGGTTGCGCGACGCAGCCATTTGGCCTGCGCGAGGAGCGGAGGGCCAAGCCTGATCTTGTAGAGCGAGAGCATCGGTGATGTATTGTGAAACCTGCCGCCAGTGAGGGTCCGAGCGAGCGTGCGAAGCCCGTTTGCGCAAGTCCCCCACGAATGGCTGGTTCGGGGGCTTTGTTGCGACGGCTACAATCAGTGAGGAATGTTACGGAACGCTCGCCTCTCGACCCCGCACCCCGGCTCGGTCGAGAAACGCCAGCACCAACCGATTAAACGTCTCGGGCTGTTCCACCGGGCCGAAGTGTGCTGCCCCGGGAATCACGGCCAGTTCTGCGCCCGGTATTCGCTCCTGGATCTCGCGAGCCTTTGGGAGAGGATTGCCCCGATCGTGCTCACCAACAAGAACGAGCGTCGGCGCGGCAATCGAGGGCAATTGATCCAGCAGATTGAAGGTCGTCGCGATCCGGCAGGTCGCGGCAACCGTGGCCGGATCGTTCGCGAGTATCTGCTCTCGGAAACCGGCGATCCGTGCCGGATTTTGTGCAGCAAACTCAGGCGTGAACCAGCGGGTGAGAATGCCATCGACCAGCGGTTGAGTTCCCTCTGCCTCGACGATTCGCGCACGTTCCGCAAACATCGCTCGGGATTCCGGAGAGAACTGGCCTACGGAATCCGCGATCACGAGCGCGGCGACCATCGAGGGATGCTTGAGGGCGAATTGCTGCGCAATCAGACCGCCGAGAGAAACCCCGACAAGGGTTGCACGCGCAATCCCCAGCGAAGTGAGCAACGCCAGCAAGTCGGCGGCTAGCAAATCGATATCGTAGGGCGGTTCGTAGGCCCGATCCGTTTGACCATAGCCGCGTACGTCGTATGCGATAAATGTATAGGCTTTTGAGAACGCGTCGCGCTGCGCGCCGAAAAGCGTGTGATCGTTCGTCATGCCGTGTATGAACACTACTGCCGGGCCGCTGCCGACGCGCTCGGCCCACATGCGAATTCCGTTTGCTTGTACGTGCACGGCTGCCTCCTTTTGGCTCGGTTGACCGTCAATTCATTTGAAGCGCTCGTGGAACAGCGATACATCTTTGGTGCTCGAAATACGAAGCCGCCGAACGCCGCAATTGAGGGGCCAAGCGAGCGGCCGAAGCCCGCTTGCGAAGGTCCGCCTCGATGGGCCGGTTATGCCTCAACACGAACCAACTGCCCAGGTCGGACGGTCGCGATCGCGGTCAAGCCAGCGGAAACGAGAGGCAGCAGGTCTTCGAGCGCATTGCTCGTAGCGCAGAGTACGACCACGCCAAGACGCCGGCTCGAGATGTTCTGCTGAAACTCGAGATTCTGGTCGCCGGTCACGAACACCGAGAACCCAGCGTCCTCGGCATGAGTAAGCAATGCGCCGTTCTTGAGACCTGCCCACGATTCCTGCTGGACAGTACGAACGTCGTGGCCGACCAAGTACGGCGCTAGCTGCCGAGGAAGCTGCTCATCAAGCAGAATGCGCACGCGCGCTCAGGGCTTCGTGAGCCGCTTCCAACGACGCGA
>JANMUI010000036.1:0-7124 GCA_031391405.1 Betaproteobacteria bacterium | reverse complement strand
GGTCCGCTGTACAGGATGATGTTTCTGATGCGGCATCGCCTCGCCGAAAAGCTGTGGAATGACATTGCCAAGTCGGATCAAGGTGATCTGTTTTAGATGCACCCGCCTGAACTACTTTGGCCAGTGCTGTTTCCCTATTGGGCCTTGAAAGTCGGATGGAGAAGATCGTCAAACCAAATGTCGGCCCCAATACTCGCTGTTCGGGACGTACGTCCCGCTATTCCCGCACCAAACGCACCGCTTCCCGGCTCGCGTCGGGACGCGAGTCCCTCGCTCAGCATCAACCCGCTCGACACACTCCCTTCGTTCCGCCGCGTTCCTGAGACATCCCGTCTGCGGCGCACACGCGGGGCATGGAGGACGATCATGGCTGTCGATATGGATAAGCTCAATGCATTCATCGGTCGATTCGTCGGCGATCTCGGCGCCACATTCGGTGCGGGACTCGTAGTGATCGGCGAAAAGCTCGGTCTCTACAAGGCGCTCGCCAACGGACCGATGAGCCCGGCCGAGCTGGCGCACGCGACGAAGACCGACGAGCGTTACGTGCGTGAATGGCTGAGCAATCAGGCCGCGGGCGGTTACGTCACCTTTGATGCCGCGACGAGTCGCTTCAGCCTCACCGAAGAGCAGGCGTTCGCGCTCGCCAATGAAGATAGTCCAGCGTACGTTCCGGGCGCGTTCGAATTGGCGTTGGGCTCGCTCATGGCGGTGCCGCGCATCACCGAAGGGTTTCGCACCGGCGCAGGCATGGGATGGCATGAGCATCACGAGGGTGTGTTTCATGGCTGCGAGAAATTCTTCCGCCCAGGCTACGCGGCAAATCTCGTCGCCTCCTGGATTCCGGCGCTGGAGGGCGTCGAAGCGAAGCTCAAGGCGGGCGCGAATGTGGCCGATGTGGGCTGCGGTCACGGTGCCTCGACGATTCTCATGGCCAAGGCGTATCCCAAATCAACATTCACCGCCTTCGACTATCACGAGGGTTCGATCGTCGCGGCGCGCGCGGCGGCATCGCGTGCAGGCGTTGCCGATCGCGTGCAATTCCAGGTGGCCAAAGCCAAGGAATACCCCGGCAAGAACTACGATTTCGTGGCGGTGTTCGATTGCCTGCACGATATGGGCGATCCGGCCGGTGCCGCCCGGCATGTGCTGTCGACGCTCAAGAACGACGGCACCTGGATGATCGTCGAACCGTTCGCCCACGACGACCTCGCCGACAATCTGAATCCGGTCGGACGCGTCTACTACGGCGGATCGACGTTGCTCTGCACACCCTGTTCGCGGTCGCAGGAAGTGGGATTGTGTTTGGGTGCGCAGGCGGGTGAAGCGCGACTGCGCGATGTCGTGACGTCAGGCGGCTTCAAGCGATTCCGGCGAGCCACCGAGACGCCGTTCAACATCGTGTTCGAGGCACGGCCTTAGAAACCTGCGCGGGAGACCGCCCAGATTTCTGATGGCGGATGCCAAGTGCCTCGATTAACGTCGGGTTACCCTCCGGCGTTAATCGTCGGCGCGGGCCGCGGCACGGGCCCAGTCTCATTTCCAGCGGGAGCGATTGGCCCGGGGCAAGATATCGTCTAAAGATCCATTGCCTGGCGCATTTATCGTCGAGTATATTTGACAATATTCAATGCAGCGTTGCCTTTCCCCCTTACCCTAAATCACCGACGTGCTCCTCGACGAGATTGGCATCCGTGTGCGCGAGCGCAGATTGGCGCTCGGCCTCTCCCAGGACCGCTTGGCGAAGCTCGCGGGGCTTTCCCGTGCGACGGTCAACCAACTCGAGACAGGATCCATTCAAGATCTTGGCGTCGCCAAGCTCGGGGCGCTGCTTGACTTATTGGGACTGCGACTCGAGGCCAACGCCAGATCTACCTCGCGTCGCGCGCTGTTGATGGCGAGCCGCGCCGCGAGCGTGAGCTACAAGACGCGGTTGGAAGCGGGTCAATTGGCGCAGTCCCTCGCGACGGGCAATTTGCCGTCCGCCCTCATTCCCCACATCGCGACGCTGCTGGATGAGGTGCCGCTTTCGCTGGTTATTTCGGAAGTCGAGGAGGCGGCCAAGCGATCGCAGGTGCCACCGAAGCAAATCTGGCGGCACGTCGTCGGCTGGGCACGCGAGCTTCGTACGCCGCGAAAAGCCTGGGCCTGATTCATGGCGGGCGTTGGGCGCCCTCGTAAGCTTCCCGGCGGCGTCTGGCGTGCGACGTTGTTTCTCGAATCATTGCCGTCCGAGTGAACGCGCATGCCGATGGGCCCGCGTCACACCCGCCCCAGCCCCGCCTCCCGCGCCTTCACGATTGCCTGCCCTCGATTCTCCACAGCAAGCTTGTCGAAAATCCCGGTGATGTTATTGCGAACCGTCTTCTCCGAGATCGCGAGGTGGGCGGCGATCTGCAGGTTGTCAAGACCGCGCGCGAGAAGATTGAGCACGCCGCGCTCACGGGGTGATAGGTCGGGGAATGAATCGTGGGCAAGGTCGATGTGCTCTGCCTGCGGAAGAAAAGCGTGGATCTCTTCGAACATCCGCTGAAACTCGTCCTCTGAGGGCATCGGAACGTGATTCCGTGATTCGAGCGGGACGAATCGTGCGTTCGGAATCCTCGAGGCGATCAATCGCCCCTGCTCCACCGGAATGCGAACGTCGCCGCGACAATGCAGCACCAGGGTCGGACACTGCACGCGTTCGAGAAACTCCGAGACATCGGCGCTGCCATTGGCCATGGCAACTGCGGCAGCCTGCTTGGGCGATTGGGATTCACGCTGGAGCACATTGAACGAGTGCTGATATTCGACGCTCGCATCCGGCCAGAACTGAGAAGTAAAGAGCTGGAGGAACGACTCGTCGCCGGAACCCCATCCGTGCTCGATCATCGTAACGCCTGCAAGAAAGAGCTCACGCGCTTCTGAGGAGATGTTTCGCCGCAGTGCGCCTTGGGCGAACGCCCCGGACAGCACGAGGTGTGAGACGCGATCCGGATAGCGCGCTGCATATACGATCGCGGCAAGTCCCCCACCCGACGGCCCGACCAGCGCGAAGCGCTCCAGCTTCGCGGCATCGACGACCGCCTCGAGATCGTGCACATAGGCATCGACGGAAAGCGGCAGCCCCTCGCCCTCCGACATGCCGGAGCCCCGCTGGTCGTAGCGATATAAATGATACCGGCTGGATAACCCCGCGATCCAGGAACCTAGGATCAGCGAACGCCAGTCCGACTCGATGTTGGTCATCCAGTGCGCGCTGCGCACGACCGGGTAACCACGACCCGACACTGCGTAGCCAAGCCGCACGCCGTCGCTCGTCCGTGCGAAACGGATTTCCTGTTTGAAGGTCTTGATCATGTGCGTCCCATCCCCGCCTCCCGCGCCTTCACGATCGCCTGCCCGCGGTTTTCCACCGCCAGCTTGTCGAAGATGCTGGTGATGTTGTTGCGCACCGTCTTCTCCGAAATGGCGAGATGCGCTGCGACCTGGAGGTTGTCGAGACCGCGGGCGATGAGATCGAGGATGCCTTGTTCGCGCGGGGTCAGCTTGTCGAAGACCATGTCGGACACTGCGGCGGCGCGGCGCGGCAGAAAGACGTCAAGCTCGTCGAACACCAGATCAAAGGCTGGCTCGCCCGGAACCGGAATGTGCCCGGGCACTTCCAGTGGAACCATTCGCGCGTTCGGAATTGAAGAAGCGATGAACAGGCCTTCCTCTTCGAACGGCGCACGCATGTCGCCACGGCAATGCAAGACCAGGGCCGGGCATTGAACTCGCGCGAGATGTGCGGACGCATCAATGTGGTAATAGGCGGTTACAAATCGCGCTGCGTGTTCGGGCGAACAGCAGCGCCGCTGCAACTCGTTGAACGAATGCTGCTGTTCAACGGTGGCGTTCGGAAAGATCTGCGAAGTGAACAACTGCAAGAAAGCTTCGTGCTCCTGGCCCCAGCCCACTTCTATCAATTTGACTTGCGCCTGCATTGCCTGGATCTGCCTGGGCGTCGGATTACGGCGCATTGCGCCGCGCGAAAATGCGCCAAGTAGAACGAGATGACTCACGCGCTCCGGATGTCTGGCCGCGTAGGCTATCGAGACCGCGCCGCCTTGAGATTGTCCCCACAGCGCGAACTTGTCGAGTCCGGCGGCATCGATTACTGCTTCGAGATCGGCAACCAGCCGATCAAGAGAAATTTCGACATCGCCATGCTCTGAAAGTCCGGTCCCACGACCATCGTAACGGTAGTAGCGATAGCGGCTTCCGAACGCATCGAACCACGCCCGGAACATCGGGGTCTGCCAGTCGTATTCGATGTTGGTAAACCAGTGCGCTGCCCGCACCACCGGATAGCCCTCACCGAACGAAGCGTAAGCGAGCCGTGTTCCGTCAGCGGAGTGGGTAAACCGGATGTCCTGCTTGAAGACCGACATGGCGACCGCGCCTCCTCGTTCTAGGAGTCTTGCCGGATCCTTGAATCACTGCCCGCGTACCGGCCACTCGCGGTTCGGTACGTGAGCGCTATTATGCAGAGGAACGGCGGGAAAATGCGATCGGCGAGGGCGGCGGGCACCCCTCTCCTGCGTCGCCCGCCCTATCCGGCACAGCTAGAATGATCTGTCGCCCATCCATACGGAACGAAAGGACCCCTTGATGGCCGCCCTCTTCCACGACTCCGGACGCGTCCGATCAGGCGACGTCGAGTTGCACTACCGCCCCTTCGGCCGCGCCGGCAAGACGCCGATTTTCATTGCCCACGGACTGTCCTATTTTTCCTACGACTGGATAGAGGTGGGCAACGCGCTCTCCACCGATCGCATGGTGGTGGCTGCCGACACGCGCGGATTCGGCGATTCCGATTGGAGCCCGTCGAAAGATTATTCAGTCCCCACGCTTGCGAACGACATCATCACGATCCTCGATGCGCTCAACTGGCGCGAAGCGATCGTCATCGGCCACTCGATGAGCGGGCGGGCAACGTCGCTCGCCGCCGCTAACCGTCCGGACCGCGTAACGGGCCTTGCGCTCATCGACTACACCCCGGAAAACGCGCCGGCCGGATCGAAGCGCGTAACCGATTCCGTGGCGGGCCAGCCCGACGTCTTCGAGTCTGTCGACGACGGCATGCGTTATTTCGGTATCGATCCGACCACGCCGCAAGGCGAGGCCAAGCGCGCGCGCTTTGAGGCGTATCTGAAGCCGGTGCCAGGCGGCGTACAACTCAAGCGCGATCTGTTCTTTCGCGATCAGTTTCGCCGGGTGCGCGATCAAGGTGAGCGGCCGAAGTTGGGTGTCGACATGTGGCAAGTGATCGGCCGGATCCGGTGCCCGATCCTGTCAGTGCGCGGCACGCGCTCGGATATGTATGCGGTCGAGACCGCCGACAAGATGAAAGCGGCGAATTCCCGCCTGCGCGTCGTCGAGGTGGATGCCGGGCACAACATTGCGGTAGAAAACCACGCCGGATTTCTCGCCGCGATCAACCCGTTCATTGCCTCCCTGGAGGAATCTGCGCGGCCGACCGCGTAGATTCCTAACAGCTGACGCTCTGGACTGTAATGAACGCAAACACGCCAAACGCGGACGAAGGAAGCAAAAATGAAACAACCTACTTCGGCGACAACTCAATCGAATGAACGATCGCGTCAGCCTGAGGATTCCGCGCGGCCCGCCGCGCGGAATCCTGACATGTCCATGCTGCCTGACCTGAAGCCGGTGCCAACACGCGGCATCGATCATTTGGCGTTCGTCACCGATGATCTGCCCGCGACCATGGATTTCTACACGCGCGTACTCGGCATGCAACTCGTGCATGTGCGCCGCGTGCCGTTCGAGCGCGATCGCGGGCAGCCGCCGTACGACAACCTGCGCCATTACTTCTTCAACATGGGCGGCGATTCGCTGCTCGCGTTCTTCGAGTATCCCAAGGGGCTTGCCAAACAGAATCGCGATCTGCCGGGCGGCATGCAACACATCGCGTTCCATGTGCCGTTTCATCGGTTCGATGCGATGATCGATCATGTGAAGTCATGCGACGTAACCGTGATCGGTCCGGTGTCGCTTGGGGGCCGCTTCTGGTCGGCGTACTTCTACGATCCGAACGGCATTCGATTGGAAATCGCGACCAGCAAAGCGCCGGCCGAGCTGGGTGTGGTCCCATCGGTACTGCAGACCGAAGGGGAGATTCGCGCCGAGCTGTCGACCCTGTTCGACGATCCAGAAATGGTTGACGCATGGATCGCGAAGATGCCGGTCAAGCACGAACAGCCGGCCACGGCGTAATATCCACCTTCGAGGAGGAGGCACCATGTTTCGCAAGACCATTCGGGTCGTCGTCGGCTCTGCGATTGCGCTGTCGTTCGCATCGATCGCGCTGGCCCAGCAGAAGATTGAAATGAAGGTCGCCCACTTTATTCCTGCACCGCATCCGGTTGCCAAGTGGATCGAGCGCTGGGCCGAAGATATGGCCAAGAATTCCGGCGGACGTATCGAGTCCAAATACTTCCCGGGTGGTCAGATGGGCCCACCGCCGGTCTACTACGATCTGGCACGTAACGGGCAGGCCGAGGTGGTGTTCTTTCTGAGCGGCGGCACGCCTGGGCGTTTCCCGATTACCGAGCTCATCAACCTGCCGTACCTGGTCGGCAGCGGCGAGATCGGCGCGAAGGTACTGAACGAACCGGAGCTTCGCACGAAGTACCTTGATCCCGAGCACAAGGGTGTAAGGATACTGCTGTACATGACGCATCAGCCGGGACAGATCTTCACGACCAAGAAAGCGATACGCACCGTCGAGGACATGAAGGGGGATGCGCATTCGGTTCTCATCGCCCACCATCCGCGAGTTCGTCGCCGCGCTCGGCGCAACGCCTGTTGGGATCTCGCGTCGTCTGTGCTATTTGCGACACGGGCCCCTTTTAGCAGGGCGTTGCCAGAAGTCGTGTTGGACGGCCGCGCGGCCCATCGGCGTGGGCCATGTGCCTAATCGCACGGCGGCCAGCCCCAGCGGGTGCTATGACTGGTGCGTCAAACGGAGGTGGTATGGCGAAGAAGGCAACCGACGGCAGGCTTGTGGCGACGGCGAAGCGCGTGGGGCGAACACTTGGGCGGGCCGCCAGGGCAATCGACAAGGTAAAGGCGGC
>JANMUI010001018.1:0-12844 GCA_031391405.1 Betaproteobacteria bacterium | reverse complement strand
CGACGACCGCATGACCGGATTCGTGGTACGCGGTGTTGCGCTTCTCTTCATCGCTCATCACCATCGAGCGACCTACCGCGCCCATCATGATCTTGTCTTTGGCTCGCTCGAAGTCTTCCATGTCGACCAGCCGCTTCGTCTGGCGCGCGGCGAACAACGCCGCCTCGTTGACGAGATTCGCCAGATCGGCGCCCGAGAATCCAGGCGTTCCGCGGGCGATGATTTCCGCCTTCACATCGGGTGCGAGCGGAACCTTGCGCATATGGACCAGAAGAATCTGCTCGCGCCCACGGATATCGGGGAGCGGCACCACGACCTGACGATCGAACCGCCCGGGACGCAGCAACGCCGGATCGAGCACGTCCGGACGATTGGTTGCGGCGATCACGATCACTCCGGACGTCGCCTCGAAGCCGTCCATTTCGACGAGCAACTGATTGAGCGTCTGCTCGCGCTCATCGTTGCCGCCACCGAGACCCGCCCCGCGCTGGCGGCCGACCGCGTCGATCTCGTCAATGAATACGATGCACGGCGAATGCTTCTTCGCCTGATCGAACATGTCGCGCACGCGGGCGGCGCCGACGCCAACGAACATCTCGACGAAATCAGAGCCTGAAATCGAGAAGAATGGGACTTTCGCTTCACCGGCGATGGCCCGCGCGAGCAAGGTCTTGCCGGTTCCGGGGTTGCCGACCATCAGCACGCCCTTGGGGATGCGGCCGCCGAGTTTCTGGAACTTGGACGGATCGCGCAGAAAATCGACCAGCTCGGAGACTTCTTCCTTCGCTTCGTCGCAACCGGCGACGTCGGCAAACGTGACGCTGTTGTTCGACTCATCGAGCATACGCGCCCGGGACTTGCCGAACGAGAATGCGCCACCCCGCCCGCCCCCTTGCATCTGCCGCATGAAGAAGATCCACACGCCGATCAAGAGCAGCATCGGGAACCAGGAAATGAAGATCTGCATCAGGGTCGATTGCTCTTCCTGGGGCTTGGGCGCCTCGACGACGACGCCCGCCTTCATGAGATCGCCCACCATCCAGATGTCGCCGATGAGCCCGGGCGAATACGACATGATGGTGCGGCCCTCGTTGGTCTCCGCCTTGAGAACGCGCCCTTCGATGCTCACGCGCTTCAATCGCCCAGCGCGCGCCTCGTCGATGAGTTGGGAATATGGGATCGATTGGCCGCGCGGTTCGCGCTGATTGAACTGGTTGAACACCGTCATCAGTACCAGCCCGATGACCAGCCAGATGACAAGATTCTTGACGAGATTGTTCAAGCGCTCTCCTTGGTACCCTCGAAGTCCGGGCACTTGCTGCGTGCGCGCGAGGGAAGCTTCAGTATTGAGGTCCAGTGTGCACGAGGATCCACCAGGGTGGCAGGCCGATATGGCGCCCTAAACCGAGGCACTTCACAAATGCGATCCTGATAAAAATGCGCGCGGACAATGAATGATGCCAATTCTAAACCCAAAGGGTGTCGCCCAGAGCCCCTTCACGTTTCCGTCTGCCACGGATCTTGGGTCGAAGCGACGCGACTCAAGTTCTATCCGACAGGCGGTAGCCCCGCGCAACGATATACATCTCGGCCGACCGGTCACGGGACGCCTCGGGCTTTCGCGACACGACCGATCCGAAGCGGCTGCGCATGGACGCCAACAACGCCGGAAAGCCCACGCCCTGAAAGGCTTTGACTACAAGAACTCCGTTCGGTTTCAAATTGGCCATTGCAAAGTCGAGCGCCAACTCGGCGAGCAACGTGGCCCGGGCCTGATCCGCGATCGCGATACCGGAGAGGTTGGGCGACATGTCCGACAGGACGACATCGGCGCGCGCACCACCGAGCGCGGACGTGATCGAATCGAGCACCGCATCGGACGTGAAATCCCCTTCGATCACGGTTACCGCCGGCAGCGGCTGCACCGGCAACAAATCGACCGCGATGATTCGCCCCTGGGCCCCGACCCGCGCCGCCGCGACCTGCGACCAGCTACCGGGCGCGGCCCCGAGATCGACGACGAGTTGTTTCGGCGCGAACAGTCGATCGCGCTGATCGAGCTCGATCAACTTGTATGCAGCACGCGATCGGAACCCTTCGGCCCGCGCTCGACGGACGAACGGATCGTTGACATGCTCGTCCATCCAGCGTACACCGCCCCGAACCATTCGCCCGCCCTGGCGCGCCATCGACCTTCCACCTTCCACCATGCAAATTGCAAACAAGAAATCGCCGGCGCCGTCACGCCCGGCAGCAGCAGCGATCGAAATACCGCTCACGACCGCGGCCCGCAGCGCGTTGCGGGCGCGTGCCCATATTCTCGATCCGGTCGTGATGATCAGCGCCAACGGATTGAGCGATGCCGTGCTCGCGGAAATCGACCGCTCGCTCAACCACCACGCGCTCATCAAGATCCGGGTGCTCGACGCCGATCGACCCGCGCGCCAAGCGCTTCTCGAACAAATCTGCGCTCGCACCGGTGCGGCGCCGGTTCAACACATCGGCAAGATTCTCGTTGTGTACCGCGAGAAAACCGTGAATTGGGAAGAGGGAAGGGAGAAGGGGGAAGGGTGAGCCCCCTCCCTTGCAGGGTGCGCATCCCGTTGCATCGGGATGCCGTTCGACGAGCGGAGAGCATGCTCCCCGAAACCCTCGTCTCACTCGCAGCTTTCTCCCCCGGTGGCGGGGGAGAAGGAGCCTTTTCACCCTTCTCCCTTCTCCCTTCTCGCTATTCGTACCGAATTGCGAGGATCTCCATTTCCCTGCGTCCGCCCGGCGCATGCACTTCCACGACATCACCGACCGATTTGCCGATGACGGCGCGAGCGGCGGGTGAACCGACCGAAATTTTTCCGACCTTGATGTCCGCCTCATCTTCGCCCACGATCTGATAGGTGACTCGATCGCCCGATTCCATAATCGCCAGCTCGACTGTTGCACCGAACACGCAGCGCCCGTCCGCATCGAGCTGCTTTGGATCGACCACCACCGAGCTTGCGAGCTTGGACTCAACCTCGGCGATCCGCCCCTCGATGAATCCCTGGCGCTCTTTGGCCGCGTCGTATTCGGCGTTCTCGGACAGGTCTCCGTGCGCGCGCGCCTCCGCGATCGCTTGAATGACCGACGGCCGATCGACTGTCTTCAGGCGGTGCAACTCGGCCCGGAGTTTTTCCGCGCCGGCAACGGTCAACGGGTACTTAGTCATTGCAATGGCGCCCTCGCTCGGTCAACGAAACACTGCGCGAAACACTGCGCGAAACAATGCGCCGCATGGGTGCAGGCGCTAACGTTCGGCTCGCCACTCGAAGCATCGCGGCGGGCGCGTGCAGGTCGCGCTCAAAAACGAACCCCGGCACGCGCCGGGGACTGGATTGCACCCCGAATGATGCCACCATCCTGCGCATTGTGGGAAAAACGCAGGCAGAAGAGGCGGCAATCCGCTAGGCGACCGCCCGCAGGCGCTGGTGCAAGGTTTGCAAATCGTGCGGTATCAATGCATGCAGATAGCGCATCCCCGTGCAGGCTGCTCGCGCGCCCGCGACGGTGGTAAAGCAGGGGATCCGGCTTTGTACTGCGGAGGTGCGGATCGAGCGCGAATCGAGAATGCTCATGCGCCGCGCGTCCACCGTATTCACGATCAGGCAGATATCGCCGTTCTTCATCATGTCGACGATATTCGGGCGTCCCTCCCCCACCTTCCTGACGATCGAAACCGGCAGGCCGCGAGCGATCAGCGCTTGGCCCGTGCCCATCGTCGCGACGAGGTCGAAACCAAGATCGTGGAAGGCTTGTCCGATCTCCATCGCGGCCGGCTTGTCGGCATCGCGCACGCTGATGAAGATACGACCGCTCTTGGGAAAACGCGTTCCCGCCGCGATCTGCGACTTGATGAAGGCCTCGCCGAAGGTATCGCCGACGCCCATCACTTCGCCGGTCGATTTCATTTCCGGCCCAAGGATCGTATCGACCCCGGGGAACTTGATGAAGGGAAACACCGCTTCCTTCACCGAGAAGAATGGCGGGACGATTTCGCCTGCGATGCCCTGCTCGGCAAGCGACCGGCCGGCCATGCAGCGTGCCGCAATCATCGCGAGCGGCCGCCCGGTGGCTTTCGACACGAAGGGCACGGTGCGGGACGCACGTGGATTCACCTCCAACACGAACACCGTGTCGCGCTGGATCGCAAACTGGACATTCATCAGTCCAACCACATTGAGCGCACGGGCCAGCACCACCGTCTGGCGCCTGAGCTCCCGCTCGATATGCGAGGGAATCGAGTACGGCGGCAAGGAGCACGCTGAATCACCCGAATGGACGCCGGCCTGTTCGATGTGCTCCATGATGCCGCCGATCACGACCTCCTTGCCGTCGGCGAGCGCATCGACGTCCACTTCGATCGCATCATTCAGAAATCGATCGAGCAGGACCGGCGAATCGTTGGAAACCTTGACGGCTTCCCGCATGTACCGCTCGAGGTCGGACTGCCGGTGCACGATCTCCATCGCGCGGCCACCGAGCACATAACTCGGCCGCACCACCAGTGGATAGCCGATTTCCTCTGCCGCTGCCAGCGCCTGCGCCTCGGTGCGTGCCGTGCGGTTCGGCGGCTGTCGCAGATCCACCGCCTTCAAGAGCTTTTGGAAACGTTCCCGATCCTCGGCGACATCGATCATGTCCGGCGTGGTCCCGATGATCGGCACGCCCGCCCGCTCGAGCTCGCGCGCCAGCTTGAGCGGCGTCTGCCCGCCATATTGAACGATCACGCCCTCGGGGCGCTCTTTGTCGACGATCTCGAGCACGTCCTCGAGCGTCACCGGCTCGAAGTACAACCGATCCGAGGTGTCGTAATCGGTCGAGACGGTTTCCGGATTGCAATTGACCATGATGGTCTCGAAGCCGTCCTGCCTGAGCGCGATTGCAGCATGCACGCAGCAGTAATCGAACTCGATCCCCTGGCCGATCCGGTTGGGCCCGCCGCCCAGCACCATGATCTTGCGCCGATCGGTCGGTGCCGCTTCGCATTCCTCGTCGTAGGTCGAATAGAGATACGCAGTCTGCGTGGCGAATTCGCCGGCGCAGGTATCGACGCGCTTGTATACAGGGCGGATGCCGAGCGTATGGCGGTGCTCGCGCACATCGGACGCTTGCGTGCCGCAGAGCTTGGCGATCCGCGCGTCCGAGAATCCGCGCCGTTTCAGATCGAAGAGCTCGGCGCGCTCGATTGTCGCGACCGGGCGCCCAATCACGCGTTGCTCGCGCCGGATCAGATCGTCGATCTGCGCAAGGAACCATGGATCGATCTTCGTGGATTCGTGAATCTGCGCGAGCGTTCTGCCGCATCGAAATGCATCGGCGACGTACCAGATCCGGTCGGGTCCGGTCACCGCAAGCTCGTGGTCCAGTACATCTGGATCCGTGGTCTTCTCGTCCAGTCCATCGGCGCCCATTTCCAGACCCCGCAATGCCTTCTGGAACGATTCCTGGAACGAACGCCCGATCGCCATCACCTCGCCCACCGATTTCATCTGCGTCGTCAGGCGCTGGTCGGCGTGCGGGAATTTCTCGAAAGCGAATCGCGGAATCTTCGTCACGACGTAATCGATCGCAGGCTCGAACGATGCAGGCGTGGCACCGCCCGTGATGTCATTCGATAGCTCATCCAGCGTGTAGCCGACAGCAAGCTTGGCCGCGATCTTCGCGATGGGAAAGCCGGTGGCCTTCGAAGCGAGCGCGGACGATCGCGAGACGCGCGGATTCATCTCGATCACGATCATCTGGCCATCGGCCGGGTTGATCGCGAACTGGACATTCGATCCGCCGGTATCGACCCCGATTTCGCGCAGCACCGCGATCGACGCGTCGCGCATCAACTGATATTCCTTATCCGTGAGCGTCTGCGCGGGCGCCACGGTGATCGAATCGCCGGTGTGGACGCCCATCGGATCGATGTTCTCGATGGCACACACGATGATGCAATTGTCCGCAGTGTCGCGAACAACCTCCATCTCGAATTCCTTCCAACCGAGGACCGACTCTTCGATGAGCAATTCGCGCGTCGGCGACGCTTCCAATCCCCGCTCGCAGATCGAAATGAATTCTTCGCGGTTATAGGCGATGCCACCGCCCGATCCGCCCATCGTGAACGAGGGACGAATGACGACCGGAAAGCCGATCCCGCCCTGCACCTGGAAGGCTTCCTCGATGCTGTGCGCGCTACCCGAGCGCGGGCAGGCGAGCCCGATATGCGCCATCGCGCGTTTGAATTTTTCGCGATCTTCGGCCTTGTCGATCGCTTCGCGCTTGGCACCGATCAATTCGACATGATGCTTCTCGAGCACGCCTTCCCGGGCGAGATCGAGCGCGCAATTGAGCGCGGTCTGCCCACCCATCGTGGGCAACAGTGCATCGGGTTGCTCGCGTGCGATGATCGCCTCGACGGTCTGCCAGGTGATCGGCTCGATGTAGGTCACGTCGGCCATTTCGGGATCCGTCATGATCGTCGCCGGATTCGAATTCACCAGCACCACCCGATACCCCTCGGCACGCAGCGCCTTGCAGGCTTGCGCACCCGAGTAGTCGAACTCGCACGCCTGGCCGATGACGATCGGTCCGGCGCCGATGATCAGGATCGAATGAATGTCGGTACGCTTCGGCATGTCAACCCATCATTTTCACGAAGCGATCGAACAGGTAGCCGATATCGCGCGGTCCGGGGCTCGCCTCCGGGTGACCTTGAAAACAGAATGCCGGCCGATCCGTGCGTGCAAGTCCTTGGATGCTGCCATCGAAAAGCGACACATGGGTCACCCGCATCGAGGCGGGCAGGCCTTCCGGATTCACGGCAAACCCATGATTCTGGCTGGTGATCACGACGCGGCCGGTGTCGAGATCTTTCACCGGATGGTTCGCGCCGTGATGACCGAGCTTCATCTTCAGCGTCCGGCCACCTGAGGCGAGCGCCATCAACTGGTGGCCAAGACAAATCCCGAACACCGGTATGCGGGTCTCGTCGAGCATCGCTTTGATGGCCCGAATCGCATAGTCGCAAGGCTCGGGATCACCGGGGCCGTTCGACAGAAAAATCCCGTCAGGCGCGAGCCGCATCACCTGGTCCGCGGTCGTCCTGGCGGGCACGACCGTCGTTTTACAGCCGCGATCGGCAAGCAGACGCAGAATGTTTCGCTTCACCCCGAAGTCATAAGCAACGACATGGTGGCGCGCCTCGGACTGTGCGGCATGCCCGACGCCAAGACGCCACGAGCGCTCTGTCCATGCATAGGGTTCTGCGGTGGTGACTACTTGCGCGAGATCCATGCCGCCCAATCCCGGAAACGCACGCGCCGCGTCGATCGCCGCGCGCTCGTCGATGTCACCAGCCACCAGCGCGCCGTTTTGCACGCCGCGTTCGCGCAGCAATCGCGTCAGACGGCGCGTATCGATGTTGGCGATCGCGACGACCCCTTGCCGCCGCAGATAGGACTCGATACTTTCGGTCGATCGCCAGTTCGACACGACCGGGGATACATCGCGAATCACCAGACCCGCCGCATGAATCCGGCTTGATTCCTCATCCTCCGGATTGACGCCCGTATTGCCGATATGCGGATAGGTGAGCGTAATGATCTGGCGCGCGTAGGACGGGTCGGTCAGGATTTCCTGGTAGCCCGTCATGGCCGTATTGAATACCACCTCGCCCGCCGCAAGGCCGGTCGCGCCGATGGACTCACCCCGAAATACCGTGCCGTCTGCGAGCGCGAGGACAGCCGGAGAGGGGAAAGGCACGATAGCGACAGGTCGGTAATGTGGGCAGGATCACCTGCCGATTGAAGCGGGGGAATCGATCCTTGAGCATTCTTGCGCGGCGCGAAAGCGCTTGATTCGATTCCGTCGCGTGAATTTTACACCAGCGGTTGCCGCACCGCACAATCGAGTCGGGATCCCGGTTCGTCCCGAGCCCGTCGAAGGATTGAGTCGACCTGCCCGTTCGTCCTGAGCCCGTCGAAGGATGAACGCGCACGAGTGGAAACTTCTCATTCGCGCCGCGCCGCACGCCCGCCTGCGTTCGCGCGCGCGACAGGCCTGTCGTGACCATGTCGAAGGGCTCACGGCGAACGAAAGCGCGGCGTACCCGACAGTTTGAGCGTTGCTATCCCCGCTTCCAGCGGTCAAGATCGCGCCGATCGCGCTTGGTCGGCCGGCCTTGCAGCATGCGGGACGGATCGTTTGCAAGCTTTCTCTGCGCGACCCGCAGCGCACGCTTCTCGATGCTCTCAGGCGTTTCCTCGTACAACCCTTGCGCGATGGTCGCCGAGCCACGGCGCGTCTCCAGCACCTTCACCTCGATGTCCCATTCGTACTCACCGACCGTGATCAGGAGCCGATCACCCGGCTTCAGTTCTTTTGCCGGCTTGGTGCGCTCGCCCTGCAACCGTACCTTGCCGCCATCGACGGCCTGCGCGGCAAGCGAACGGGTCTTATAGAAGCGGGCGGCCCAAAGCCATTTGTCGATTCGACAGCGCCCATCATCGCGCTCTTCTTCGCTGTCCCGTTTCATTCCTTGGCGCCCGCCGATTCCAGCAGCTTCGCGACATCGACATGTTTTTCTTCGACGGCGATTGCCAAGGCCGTCTTGGTGCGATTGTCGCGGGCATTCACCTCCGCACCGCGATCGAGCAGGTATTTGACGACGTCGGTCTTGCCGAAGCCCGCTGCCCAGTGCAATGCCGTGGCATCGTTCGCATAGCGGGTGTTGACGGTCGCGCCTGCTTCGAGGAGCGCCGCCACGCAATCCGTACAACCATTGCCCGCTGCGTAAATCATCGCGGTCTTCAATACCCGATCACGCGGTTCAATATCGGCTTTGGCGGCCAGCAGCAGCCGCAGAATCTCGACATGCCCGCCGAACGCCGCAGACATCAACGGCGTTACGCGCGCCAAATTCGCCTGATTCACAATGGCGCCGCGCTCGAGCATCAGCTTCGCAAGGGTGACATTGCCCTGTTGGGCCGCCATGTTGAGCGCGGTGTCACCCAACCGGTTGCGCGAATTCGGATCCGCGCCTTGACCGAGCAGCGAAGTGACCGTCGCGATGCTGCCCTGTCGCGCCGCCTGCAGCATCTCGAAGTTGATATTGCGCTGCGCCATTGCGGTGCCCGCAATGGCTGATACGCCAACGACAGCAAGCGTGCGAATGATGATGTTCAGCATAGGGACCATTCAGGGATCGTCGATTGTTGGAACCGGACCATGGAACGCTTGCTCATCGCGTCGCATGTCGAATATATAATACCCGCAGGGACAATCTTGACTCGCGCCGTAGACGCGCCGGCTGGTGTCTTGACACTCTCTCTCGTGGAGGTATCAAGAGAGCTCGCTGCCCTACCAACGAGAAGGAGGGGATATGCATCCCAATATGCGTCCCAATATCGCGCTTCGCGCGCTCGCGGCCACCGCCCTCGCGGCGTGCACGTTTTCGATTCACGCGCAGGAAGTCCAGAACGTCAAGAAGCAGGCTGCGGCAGATGTCGGCAAAGCCACCGACGTTTCCCAGAAGATGTTGAACGAAGCCGGTCGCCAAACCCGCAACTGGCTGCACACGAACGGCAGCTACGATCAGATGCGGTTCTATCCGGGCAGCCAGATCAATACCGAGAATGTGAAGCGGCTGCGCCCCGCCTTCGTGTTCCAGACCGAAGTGGTCGAATCGATGCAAACGGCGCCGATCGTGATCGATGGAGTCATGTATATGACCACATCGCACAATCACGTCTATGCGCTCGATGCGGTCACCGGCAAGGAGTTCTGGCACTTCAAACACAAGATGGGGCCGGTGACCACCTTCTGCTGCGGGCCGAACAATCGCGGCGTCGCAATCTCGGGTGGCAAGCTGTTCATGGGCACGCTCGACGCAAAGCTCGTGGCGCTCGATGCGAAGACCGGCAAGCTGCTGTGGGAAATCCAGATCGCCGATCCCGAAAAGGGCTATAGCGAAACGATGGCACCCACCGTCGTCGACAACAAGGTGCTCATCGGCACCAACGGCGGCGAATACGGCGTGCGCGGCTTCGTGAAAGCGTTCAATGCGGACGACGGCAAGCTGCTCTGGACGTTTTATACGATTCCCGAGAAAGGCCACGAGGGCAAGTGGGATCCGAAAGATGCCACCGGCCGTGACATGAAACGGGACATCGCCAAGGAGAAGGAGGCCTTTGCGAAGGACAGCTCGTTCTGGCAGACCTTGGGCGGTGGCGTGTGGATGAACCCGGCGGTCGATCTCAAGAACAAGGCCGTGTGGTTCGTGGCGGGTAACCCCTCGCCTGACCTGTACGGCGACGAGCGGCCAGGCGACAACCTCTACACCAACTCCATCGTCGCGGTCGATCTCGATACCGGCAGCTACAAGTGCCACTTCCAGTACATCGCGCACGATGTGTGGGATCTCGACGCGGTCAGCCCGCCGATCCTGGTCGACGCGAAAGACAAGAACGGCAAGATGATTCCCGCAGTGATCCACGGCGGCAAGACGGGACACGTCTATGTGCATGACCGTTCCAACTGCAACCTGATTCGCTTCTCGGAGGCGATGATTCCGCAGGAGGGCATGTGGGTGCTGCCGACGGCGCAAGGCGCGCGCATGCTGCCCGGTGCGAATGGCGGTGTGGAATGGTCGCCGATGGCGTTCGATCCGAAGAGCCGTCTCGCTATTGCGCTCAACCTGCATCAGCCGATGACCTACCATGTCGAACCGTCCAAATACCCGGGTGGGTCCAAGCTCTGGTTGGGTGGCGCATTCAAAGCGATCCCCGGTGAGAAGCAGTGGGGTCGTGTCGCGGCGGTCAGCGTCGATACCGGCAAAATCGTATGGAAGCACGACACCGAGCAGCCGCTGATCGGCGGTGGTTTGGCGACGTCAGGCAACCTTTACTTCTTCGGCGAAGGCAACGGCAGCTTCAACGCACTCGATTCGCGCAGCGGCAAGAAGCTCTGGAGCTTCAACTGCGGCGCCGGCGCGAACGCGATGCCGGTGTCCTACATGGTCGGCGGGAAGCAGTACATCGCGATGGGTTGCGGCGGCAACACGCAGCTCGACTTCAAACGCGGCAACAGCATGTTTGTATTTGCCGTCGACTAGGAATCCGCGCGGTCCGCCGCGCCGATCCGTTGCTATGTAGCATGCGGGGCCGCGCGATGCGGCCCCGTTTCATTGACGACCCGACCCTCTTGGAGAAATTCTGATGGCGCGTTGCACGTTCGCTCGCACACTGCTTACTTGGCTGCTCGCGATCGGCGCCGCGATATGGGGCGCCGGCGCGACGGCGCAGGACGTCGAGCGCGGTCGCAAGAAGGCTGAAGCCTGCGTTGCCTGCCACGGGCCGAACGGCAATTCACTGGTGCCCCAGTTCCCGATCCTCGCCGCTCAGACCGCCCGATACATCTATCTTCAGTTGAAGGACTTCAAGGAAGGCCGTCGCGCGGAGCCGACGATGGACCCGTTCCTGAAGGATCTGACGCGCGAAGACATGTTCGACCTCTCCGCGTTTTTCGCCGCGCAACGCCCGGCCGGCGCGAAGCTGAAACCCGACGAGAAGAAGGTCGCCAAGGGCAAGGTGAAGGCCGAGGAAGTGCTTTGCACGATGTGCCACCTAGGCGGATTCAAGGGACAGAACGAAATCCCGCGGGTGGCGGGTCAGCAGTACGAATACGTCGTGAAGCAGATGAAGGACTTCAAGACCGGCAAACGAACGAACGATGCGGGCAATATGGCAAGCGTATCAAAGACGCTGTCAGACGAGGACATCGAGAACCTGGCGCATTTTCTGGCGAGTTTGTATTAAGGACCGCCGAAAAGCTTTACCACAGGGGACGCGGAGGACACAGAGGGAAGGCGGGAGGAGCTTGGCCTTCTCCGTTTCCCGTATCCCTTCTTGCTTTTCCTCTGTGTCCTCTGCGTCCTCTGTGGTGAACCAGCCCTTGCTTGCCTAAGTGGGCTCCGCCTCCTCCTCCTCCTCCTGTTGCAACGCCCACATCTGCGCGTATGCCCCGCCTGCTTCCAGTAATTCCCGATGCGTCCCGCGCTCCACGATGCGGCCCTGATCCATCACCAGGATCTGATCCGCACCCATCACCGTCGAGAGCCGATGGGCGATCGTGAGCGTCGTGCGGCCTTCCGAGATCCGGTCGAGCTCCGCCTGAATGGCCTTCTCCGATTTCGAGTCGAGCGCGGAGGTCGCCTCGTCGAAGATGAGGATCTGCGGATTCTTGAGGAGCGCCCGGGCGATCGCGACCCGTTGCTTCTCGCCGCCCGATAGCTTCAAGCCGCGCTCGCCCACACCGGTCGCGTACCGGTCGGGAAGACTCTCGATGAAGTCGTGGATATGCGCCGCGCGTGCGGCCTCGATGACTTCTTCCGCCGAAGCGGTCGGACGCCCATATTGAATGTTGTAGAGGATCGTGTCGTTGAAGAGCACCGTATCCTGCGGAACGATGCTGATCGCGCCGCGCAGCGTCGACTGCGTGACGTCGCGAATATCCTTTCCATCGATCGTGATCCGCCCGGCCGACACGTCGTAGAAGCGGTAGAAGAGTCGCGCCAAGGTCGATTTGCCCGACCCTGAATGCCCGACCACCGCGACCGTCTTGCCCGCGCCGATCTCGAAGCCCACGTTGAAAAGAATCTGCCGCTTCGACTCGTAGCTGAAGTTCACGCCTTCGAACCGGATCTGCGGACTGTCAGTGACGAGTGCCTGCGCGCCGGGCGAATCCGCGACCTCACGATTCTCTTCCAGCAGCCGAAACATCTTGTCCATGTCTATCGCGAGATCAAGCAATCGCTGATCGACATGGA
>JANMUI010001014.1:0-12932 GCA_031391405.1 Betaproteobacteria bacterium | reverse complement strand
GCTATGTGGATGCAATCGTGCTGGCGGCGGCGCTTCCGTTGGAGGCGGCATTCGTCGCCAAAGCGGAATTCAGGCGTTACTGGCCGATGCGGCGCTTTCTCGAATCGGTCGATACGGTATTCGTCGAGCGGTTCGACAGTGCAGCGGGCATCGAAGGCGCCCGTGAAGTGACCAGGGCAGCGAGAAGCGGCCGCACGCTTGCAGTGTTTCCGGAAGGGACGTTCACGCCCGAATCCGCGCTGCTCCCATTCAGGATGGGTGCCTTCGTTGCCAGCGCGGAAAGCGGACTGCCGATCGTCCCCGTGACCCTCCTTGGCACGCGGGCGCTGCTGCCTGCGCAGACATGGCTGCCGCGCCGAGGTAAGGTGCGAATCGTGGTCGGGGAGCCGATTGCACCGCGCGGGGCGGGATGGGAAGAGGCCATGCAACTGCGCAACGCCGCGCGCCACACGATCCAAACAGCATTGGGGGAAGCGTCATGAAAGCAACGAAGCTCGACATCGGGTACGTTGTGCTCGCGTTCATCGTGATGCTCGTTGCGCAGCAGATGTGGCGTGCGATTCCTGCCTCCGAGATCATTCCATACAGTGAGTTTCAGCTACTCATCGAGGGCGGCCATATTCAGAGCATCCGCATCACGGATCAGCACATATCCGGGAAGTATCGAGAGCCACGCAACGGCAAGGTGTCCTTTCTCACGAACCGGGTGGATACCGATCTTGCGGAAAAGTTGAAGCAAAGCGGAGTGGAGTTCGCGGGGGCGATAGAGAGCACGATCATTCGCGATCTGCTGTCCTGGATCGTGCCGATCGTGGTCTTTTTCGCCATCTGGTTCTTCATGATCCGCAAATTCGCCGATCGGATGGGGTCCGGCGGATTTCTTTCGATCGGCAAGAGCCGCGCGAAGGTCTTCGTCGAGACGGACGTGAAAGTGACTTTCGCGGACGTGGCCGGGGTGGACGAAGCGAAAGAGGAGCTCATCGAGATCGTCGACTTCCTCAAGAATCCGAAAGAGTACGGTCGGCTCGGTGCCCGTATTCCAAAAGGCGTGTTGCTGGTGGGGCCGCCGGGAACGGGGAAGACCCTGCTTGCGAGGGCGGTGGCTGGGGAAGCGGGCGTACGGTTCTTCTCGATATCCGGATCGGAGTTCGTCGAGATGTTCGTTGGTGTGGGTGCGGCGCGCGTTCGCGATCTGTTCGAGCAGGCGAAGAAACAGGCTCCAGCCATCATTTTCATCGATGAGCTGGATGCACTCGGCAGGGCGCGCGGCGCCTCCAACATCATGGGTGGGCATGATGAGCGCGAGCAGACGCTCAACCAGCTTCTCGCGGAGTTGGACGGCTTCGATCCGCGGGAAGGCGTGGTGCTGTTGGCGGCGACGAACCGACCCGAGATCCTTGATCCTGCGTTGCTGCGCGCGGGGCGCTTCGATCGGCAAGTCCTCGTCGATCGACCCGACAAGCGCGGGCGCATCGCGATTCTGAAGGTGCATGCACGCAAGGTCACCCTCGCGCCCGACCTTGACGAAGAGAAGATCGCCGCGCTGACACCGGGATTTTCCGGCGCGGACCTGGCCAACCTCGTCAATGAGGCGGCGCTGCTCGCGACGCGCCGTCGCGCCGAGCAGGTCACATTGGGGGACTTCACGCGCGCGATCGAGCGGATCGTCGCGGGCCTGGAGAAGAAGAATCGATTGCTCATTCCGAAAGAGCGGGAGATCGTCGCCTATCACGAGATGGGGCATGCGCTCGCTGCGCTGGCGTTGCCGGGGACTGACACCGTCCACAAGGTCTCAATCATTCCACGGGGTGTCGGCGCGTTGGGCTATACGATTCAGCGCCCCACCGAGGACCGCTATCTGATGACCGAGCGGGAGCTCGCCAACAAGATCGTGGTGTTGCTGGGTGGGCGCGCCGCGGAAAGGCTGGTGTTCAACGAGTTGTCGACCGGAGCGGCCGACGATCTCGCGAAGGCGACCGACATCGCGCGCAGCATGGTGGCGCGGTACGGGATGGACGAAGAGCTCGGCTCTGTAAGCTACGACGCTGACCGGGCGACCTTTCTCGGACAGACCGAGACGACGACCTATTTCGAACGCCGCTACAGTGAAGCCACCGCCGCACGGATTGACCATGCAGTCAAGCGACTGATCGAAAAAGCATTCGAGCGAGCCGACGCAATTCTCGCGGCCAATCGGTCGATTCTCGATGCCTGTGCCGGACGGCTCCTCGCGGACGAAACCCTCGAAGAAGCACCGTTGCGCGAGCTCTCCCGCGGCCTCGTGCCTGAATCAACCACGCGGCCCGCGATTCCAAATCTTGCGGGTGCAACATGAAATTCAAAGACTACTACGCAATTCTCGGGGTCGAGCGGACCGCGACCGAAGTCGAGATCAAGAAGGCCTTCCGCAAGTTGGCCCGGAAGTACCATCCCGACGTCTCCAAGGAAAAGAATGCCGAGGAGCATTTCAAGGAGGTCGCCGAAGCGTACGAGACGCTGAAGGACGCGGAAAAGCGCGCTGCCTACGATTCGTTGGGCAAGCGCCGCGCGGGAGAAGAGTTTGAGCCTTCACGCGACTGGGAACGGGAGTTCGCGAGGGAGTTTGGCAATTTCGACGTGCATGACATCGGCAATCTGGGCGATCTCTTCGAACACTTCGGCCATCGGGGCCGTCGCAGCGGATCGCCGCACGTCGCATCCGGCCAGGATTTCGAGGTGACCGCGCATATTTCCCTGGACGACGCTTATCGGGGCACCGAGCTTTCGCTCGAGTTGGCGCTAATGGAGCCCGACCTCGACGGCTCCTTCCGTCGCGTCACCCGACCGGTCAATGTGCGCGTGCCGAAAGGCGTGACGGATGGCGAGCGCCTGCGTGTACGGGGTAAAGGCGGTCCGGGCGCCGGTGGTGCCGCGGCCGGGGATCTCTACTTGAATATCGCGGTACATCCGCATCCACTGTTCAAGACGTCCGGTCGCGATTTGTATATCGAGGTGCCGCTTGCACCGTGGGAGGCCGCGTTGGGGGCCGAGGTCGAAGTTCCCACCATGGGAGGCAGGGTACGCGTTAATGTTCGTCCGGGCGCGCGGGCCGGCCAGAAACTGAGAGTGGCCGGGCGCGGGTTGCCGGCCCCACACGGCGGGCACGGGGATCTCTATTGCGTAATACGGATTGATGTTCCGGCGACGTTGACTGCCCATGAGCGCACACTGTACGAGGAACTGCAGCGTGCCTCCAACTTCAATCCGCGCGGACACTTCGTGCAAGGCGCAGCGGCTGATTCGGAAAGGACATCAGAATGAGTAAGGTGGACGAAATCATCGAGATTCTTGCTCACTTGGACGACCTGCGGATGCAGCAGTTGGTCGAAGCATCCGGTCTCACCGAGGAAGACGTGCGCGAGCTGATCGACTATGGCGTGTTTCATCCAGTCGGTGTCAAGATCGAAGAATGGCGATTCGAAGGCAGTGCGCTCGTGATCGGGCGTCGGCTCGCCCGATTGCAGAAAGCCTTCGAGCTGCAGCCACCCGGCCTCGCGTTGGCGCACGCGTTCATCGAGCGTATCGATGCGTTGGAGCGGGAGCTGCGTGCGATGGCGTGTGAGGTGCCGCGATAGGAAGCGGCGGAAGAAAGAGGGGGTAGCGGGAGAATCCTAGGTTCCTCTGTCGCGGGTTGCGCGCACCGCGCAGACCTTGTACTCGGGGATCTTCGCCACCGGGTCGACCGCGAGGATCGTCAGGTTGTTGACGTTACCCTCGCCGGGAAAGTGGAAGTTGCCGAATACAACGCCGTCGGGTACGCGGTCGGTCACCCAGGCGCGGGCGACGAGCTCGCCGCGTCGCGACGTGAGCCGCGGCATTCCGTCGTCGTAACGAGCGTCTCCGGGCCGCCTGCCGCTTCGGCGCCGCGGTCCTCGATCGCACCGGTGGGGCAACACGCAGCGCGGGCGCCGCAGGACTCGCAGCGCGCCTCGAGCATCGTCTGGCCGAGTCCGGCGGCAAGGTGGCTCCTGTCGCCGCGACCGGTGGGCGTAGGTGTAGCCAACGCGCTGCGTTGACGCATTCAAGGAATAGTCTTTCGCTCGACTGGCCGCGCGGATGAGGTGCGTTCGGGCAATTCCATTGATCCCGACCATGCCTTGAGGGCACGCATCAAGGGCCGCTTCTTCGACTGGTGAGCCTGCATCCGGCGCAAGATGTCGTCGAGGGCTCGCATCGCGTCGAGGATGTGCGGCCCCTTGTTCAACATCACGCATTCCGCCCGCTCGCCCATCGCCGCGTCCGTGATCTCGGCGCGTGACGGAAGGCCGGTCTTGGCCAGCGTTTCCAGCACCTGCGTCGCCCACACCGCCGGCGTGTGCGCAGCCTCGCAGGCCCAGAGGATCTCTTCCTGCACCTCGGCCATACGCTCGTAGCCGCACTCCACGGCGAGGTCGCCGCGTGCGATCATCACGCCCGCCGCCGGGCATGCCATTGCCGCGAACAGCATCTCTGGCAGTTGCTCGAAGCCGCGGCGTGTCTCGATCTTAAGGATCAGCCCCAGGTGCGCTGCGCCGAGATCGACCAGACGCCGGCGCAAGGCCTTCACGTCGGCGGCGGATTGGGCGAACGAGAGGCCCACCAGATCGGCATGCCGCGCCACCACCGCGAGGTCCTCGATGTCTTTCGTCGTCAAGGCGGGCAGTTCGAGCCGGGTGTCCGGCAGGTTGATGCCCTTGTCTGCCACCAGTGTCTCGCCGCCTTCGCGCGCTTGGGTGATTTCCACCTCGATCGCACGGGTCCCCTCGCTGCGCACGACGCCGCCGATTCGTCCGTCGTCGAAGTAGATTCGTTCACTCTTGCGCACCTGGGTCAGCACTTCCGGCAGCGTGCAGGCGATTGTCGCGTGGCGTGGACGCTGGCGCGGTGAGCCGACGCTCGCACCGTGTCCGAGACCCTTCGCGACCAGGCGTAAGGTTTCGCCCCGCTGGAGGCGAATTCGCCCCGGCTGTACAGGTAACTCGCCGAGCGCCGTCTCGTGTACGCCGTGACCACGCTGATGCAATCGCAGGCGGGTCTCAACGGAAAGATACGCGGTGCGCGCGCATTCGACCAGGACAACGTCGGGCAAGCGTGTGACGACGGTCAACTTTCGATGGGCCGAGCGTGCATCGACGAGGTCAATTCGGTCGCCCTCCTCCAGACGCTCCAGCCATTCGGCGTCAACCCCCAACTGTGCAGTGCAGCCCTGCGCCGCGGTTGACGAACCGATCGGCCGCAGGGCGAGGCGTGCCGGGGCGATGACACGTCCAAAGGCATCGCGTTGGGGCTTGAGCTTGAGGACCGCCGGGCCGACCGCGACAGGCCCGGTACGCAGTTTCGGGCCGGCCAAGTCCATCAGCACACGCACTGGCCGGCCCGCCCGGCGCGCGGCCTCGCGCACGCGCTCGGCCATGGTCACCCACTCGGTGGCACTGTCATGCGCGCAGTTGATGCGCGTGATGTCCATGCCGGCCGTGATCAGGCCCTCGACGAGCGCATCGTCAAAGGCCGCTTCGCTGGGCAGTGTCACCATGATGCGCACGCCGCGCTCGGGCGGTGGCGGGCCGAACAATTCTTTCGCATGCTGCGCGAGCAGCGCACGGCCCCGCCGACGGCCGGTCGGTTCATCTTGCTTCATTGGCGTCCAGCTGCGTCCTGCGAGCCGATGGAGGATCCCGATTACCTTGTCCAGGTTCGCCAGCACATGCGCTTCGGCACGGCCGAGCGAGGACACGCCGATCCCCGCGAGCCGTTCCTGTAGACGCAGCATGTCGAATCGCCGCATGGCCAGGTAGTGCACCAAATTGACGGCACTTGCTGACGGCACTTGCCGCGTGCGCGGGATGGGCCTCGCGCAACCAGGGACCCAGCCGGGCTTCTTCGTCGAGCATGGCCTTGCGCAAGGCCCACAATTCGTCGATCAGCGCCCCACAGGCGCGCTCGCACCGCCTGAGCGGCACCTATTTCGACACGCCCGAATTGCACGTCAAAGCGCACGGGATGGCGTTGTGCGTGCGGCGCGCGGGCCCGGTATGGATCGAGACCCTCACGGCAGGCGGCGACACGGCAGCGGGGCAGCACCACCGACTGGAGGATGGGACGCCCGAGGAGCGCCATCGGGTGCGTTTCGCCGCCAAAAAGGCGCGTTATGCGACGGAGTTCTTCCAGTCGCTGCATTCGGGAGGACGCGTCAAGCACTACCTCAAGATCCTGGAGGCGCTTCAGGACGCGCTTGGCGCGCTCAATGATGCAGCCGTCGCTGACCGACAGCTGCGGGAGATCGAGGGAGGCAACCCCGAGCTGGCGCGTGACGCGTCATTCGCAAGGGGATTCCCTTGCGCCAGCACGAGGGAGGACGTGCGCCGGCTGGGCAAGCTTTGGAGGCAGTTCACCGCAACAGAGCCGCCCTGAAGGAGCGGCCGAAATCACGTTCGATAGAGCCCCGACCAAGTCTTTGGATTCATTGCACAAATTTTCCCCTGAACCAGTGTTCGAGCGGTTCGGGGTTGGATCGCCACCAGGTCGGCTTGCGGAAAAAGACCATCGTTCCCTCGATGGCGTCGCCCTTGACGACGCCCTTCCAGACGTTGCGCCCGTACTCCTGGCTCACGGTTTCCGCTTCGAATGCAATCGCATCGCCCTGCGCGGTTGTCCGGTAGTCCCCCTTGTTGTAGCCGTACTGGTCGCAATCGGAGGAATGGAATTTGCCGCTCGCGAAGGTAAGGATGTCTTCCTTCACGTGCGCTGGCTTGCCGGTGTAGCCGGCTTCGGTGTTGAACTTCCGCCCCTCGAGTGGTGCTTGTGCGGCGGCCGGCGGTACGGCACACGCGAGTGCCACGGTCACCAATATGATCGCTTCGATGAGTTTCATATCGCCTCCACGTCTTGTTTCGGGCGGGCATTATCGCGCCCCGCAAGCCCAGTTGTACATGTGTCGGCGAAAGCGGGCAATACGTAGGCTTACGTACATCACATGAGCTGAGCCGCATGAGATGAACGCTTTGACCAAACCGCGAGCTTTGTGCCGTGATCGATGTGCTGCACCGGATCGGCGAGTATTACCGTCCGATCCGGATCGAAACATCATGGCCGTTCCAGTCCATGTCGACCAGCGTTTCCTGGTGAGCTTCGTATTGAATCGAAGTCGCACTCGTGGCTTCAGCGATCGCGCACGGCGGCGGTGCGAAGGTTCAGGTCGCGTTGACGATCGCAAGTCCCGCAACGAGTCCGATCGCGGTCATGCCGAACGTTGTGGCACATCGTCGGCCGAACGCTTTGCCGCCAAGCGCGAACGAAACGATCACCTTTACAAGCAGGTTGGATAGCAATGCGATGCCTATCGCATTCGTCGCGGTCGTTGGATTGATCGAACCGACCCCGACCAGGCGCAGGCTCGAGAGGGTAATGGCATCGACGTCAGTCAGACCCGATACGAACGCAAGGCCGTACAACGCGCTCTGGCCCGCGATGTCGGATGCCCAGGACGCCGCCAGCAAGACGATCGCATAGCCCGCGCCGAACACGAGCGCGACGCTAAGATTGGTCGGATTGGAAAACTCGGGAATCGCCATCGTGCCGGCGCGTGTGTGCGACCACCAGCGCAAGGCGACCATGGGGATCGAAAAGAGGAGCGCGCCGCCCAACGGGATAGCGAGCGTGAGAAGCACTGCAGGTGAAACCGCGAAGGTGACCACGAGCACACGAAAATAAATGACGAGACTCGCGACCAGAATCGCCAAGGCGGCGCCGGGCGCGGTGAGGGGTTCCTTCGCCGCGCGCCGGGTAAAGACGAGCGTCGTCGCGGTCGATGACACCAGGCCGCCCAGCAAGCCGACCAGTGCCGGGCCGTGCTGCGGTCCGGCGAGGCGCCAGACCACATAGCCTGCCCAGCTCACGCCCGAGACGAGCACGACCATCCACCAGATGTGACGCGGGTTCAGGGCGCCGCCCGGTCCGCTCCCTACGTCGGGCAAGAGCGGCAGGACGACGAATGACAGCGCCGCGAATTGCAAGGTGCTCACGACATCTTTTGGCGTGAGCTTGTGGGAGAAGCCTTCGAGCTCCGTCTTGAAGTGAAGAAGGGTCGTGGTGACGATCGCAAGACTCAGCGCGAGACCGGAGTGACCCTTCCAAAGCATCGCCCCGAGCGAGAAGCATACGAGAGCGGCCACCACCGTGGTCGTGCCGGCGTCCGCCGAAGAAGTGCGATCAACCGCGTACGCGACGATCAGGGAGGCGCCAACCAGTCCGATGGTGACCGCGATGATCCACGGCGACTGAAGCTGCTCGGCCAGAAGTGCGCTCGCCGTGCCGAGCAGCGCGATCAGCGGAAACGTGCGAACACCGGCTTTCGCCTCCGGTCGCCTTTCACGCTCGAGACCGATCAACAGTCCGATCGCAAGGCTCAGGCCGAATTGGAAGGCGATGCGGTAGTCCTCGTTCATGGTTGGACGATGGGCAGACGCTGGCGCGCGGATGTCGGATGTTGAGGCCATCTTCGCTGCGACGATTTCTCGCCGTTTGACGGGGATCAAGCAGGAGGCAGTGCAACCGACTCAGAGTGACGCTATTCGTCGCGGCTTCGAGCGACGCTTAGGGAACGGAGCGCAGACGGCAAGCGTGTGGAGCGTCGGCATCAAGTCCGCCGCGGCACAGAACATGGTCGCTGTGGGCTTTATCGAAAAGACCCTCAATCACACCATCTCATGGGGTGAGTGGTTCGTGGCGGCCGCGCCATTTCCGGTGCTCATGACCATCGCGCTCTACTTCATCATGACCCGCATGATGCCGGCGCCAACATTATCGTCACTGGAATGGGGTTGGAAGGCGCATCGCTGTTTGCGGTGCTTGCGTTGTTGTCGCTCTTTCTGATCGTGGTTCACCTGGGATTCGCGAGCGTCACCGCACTGGCCTCCGCGATGATTCCGATCATGATCAGCGTATTGCAACAGCTGCAGGTGCCCGCGCATCAGATCGTCGGCGCGGCGATGACCCTGCCGTTCGTGGTGAGCTTCGGATTCATCCTGCCCGTAAATGCGCCGCAGAACATGGTCGCCTACGGCACTGACACGTTCACCGCGCGCGATTTCGTGCGGACCGGCGTTGTAATCACCATCGTCGGGTACGGACTCGTGCTCCTTTTCTCTCTCACATATTGGCGCTGGTTGGGGCATCTCTGATCGCTATGAACCTGGCCATGTCCGATGCGGCGCATCAAGCGTATTCCATCGCAATCGTCGGATCCGGCGGGGCGGGCGTCATGACATTGGGCGCGGTGTTATTGGAGGTCGCCGCGCATACCGGCTATTTCGGTAGCTTTTCCAAGCTATTCGGACCGCAGGTCCGGGGCGGCGAGGCAGCGGCGCATGCCTTCACATCGCTTCGCGACTTCTACGCGCACGCGCTCGCGATCGAGCGTGAAGCGGCACATCGGTATCAGGATCTCGCGCAACAGATGGAAACACATAACAACCTCGCCGTCGCCGAGACCTTCGAGCGGCTCGCCCGCATGGAAGCGGACCACGCCGATCACATCGCGCGAGCGGCCCCCGACGCGGTAGCAGTCTCCGACGAGGGGTCATGCAGGGCGCCGCACACCGGATCCGCCCAACGATATTCCGGCTCGCATCATGAGAAGACTTCGTCTCGCAGACTTGATAGTCACGGTGGTGCCCCCATATATGAATGGCAACGGATGCGAAGTCATGCACCGCCGGTTGGTCCAAATTGGTTCGTATTTTCATAGGAAAACGCAATGGTAAATATCACACGCTTTAGTCCCATCGAGGATGCATTCGAGAACTTGCTCCGCGGCGCCCCTGTTTGGCTGCGTAACGCTGAGACGCGCGCGCCCACGCCGATACAGTTCCGCATGGACGTAACCGAAAACGACAAGGCGTATCAAGTACGGGCCGAATTGCCCGGCGTAAGCAAGGAAGAGATCAGCGTAACGATTAACGGCAACGAAGTTTCGGTATCCGCCGAAGTGAAGCAGGAAAAAAACGTCAAGAACGGCGAGACGGTGCTGCACGCGGAACGCTATTACGGAAAGATCCAGCGCGCGTTCGCGCTCAGTCAGGAGGTCGACGAAGCGACCGCCCAAGCCAGGTACAACGACGGCGTGCTGGAGCTCACGCTGCCGAAGAAATCCGTAGCGGCGGCGAAAAGGCTCACTGTGCATTGAGCTGCGCTTCGAATGGCGCGAATTGTATCGACCGGGCAATCAAAGTGGCCGTCTGAGATGTCGAGCATTCCGCCACGTGCAGTTGAATCGTCAAGAGACAGACCCCGCTGAGGCGGGGTTTGTCTTGATTGCTCACTCTCGGCGGCGCTGGAAATCCGAGCGCGCGGCTTCGCTCACAGCGTGTAGCAGTCCACGGTCGGTCTCTGTCGTGAACCGCTTCAGCCGGCTTCGTTCATCGGAATGCCCAACGCCTTGGTAGTGCCGGCGCCGTATTCCGGATCAGCCTTCAGGCAATGCCGGATGTGGCGCAACTGGATCTCGCCCGGCGCCTCTGCGATCGAGCGTGCGGTGTTCTCGAACAGGGCCTGCTGCTGCGCCGGGCTCACTTGCCGCCATTAGAACGCTGCAAGCGCAGACTATTCAGGTAGCAACACGTGCTACCGCTTGGTTGCGCAATATCAAGGTCGGACCGGCCGATTGGTGCGTGAATCGTGCGAATGTCCAACGGGTGTCCGTTCGACGAGGCAACGTAATGAAGGTCTTCCTGTCGCATGCGTCAGAAGACGAGCAGGTGGCGACCGAGATCTGCCTCGCGCTGCGGGTGGGGACGAGATCGATCGCGTATCGGGAAGTGAACGGGCCCGAAGATGAGCTCGGTGCGCTCGATCCCGTCGTCGTGCCGCCGCTGTGGTCGGCCACGAAGCGCAGCGTCATCACGATTCCGAAGCTGGACCGGTTCGGCGCCATGCGTGAGCAACGAGAATAGTCACATGTCACGGTACTGGCTGGCCACACTCGGCTTCGCTGCTATCGCGTCCATGACCGATGCGTCCATCGCGCAGAAAGTCGACATGAAGTGGGGCCTGGAGAACACATGGTCGTATTACGAACTGGTGCAGGGGCGCGCCGATGACGAAGACGCGGCCACGCACCGCCCCAAATCGACAGCCCGCCCACCATCGACATCCGCTTCGTATTCTCCATCGCGGGCGTGACCGTGATGGTGAGCACCGGCCCGTTCAAGATCGACGTCTGACGGGCCCCATCCGGCGCATGCCGCTTCCAATAGCGCGTGAATATATCGATGCTTGAACACTGTTGTCGTCAAGCCCCGAATTTCTGACGATCTACCAGCAATTGAGCTGCGGTCAGCGGCCATTCCAAGTCGCGCACTGCCATCGCAACGATATCGGTACACATTGATATCGGTACACATTGTGAGGCAGGGGCTGTCCCCAACCGCAGGTGTCGCCTGAAGAGAGGGCACCCATGCTACGCGGGTACGTGCGCGTCCCGACGAGCGGCCGCCACCACTTTCCGGTTGCAGCCGGTGCGCCGCTGTCCGAATTCGAAGCCATCGCCGAGCGTTATCCGGTCCACCGGATTGATCCTTCATGAGATGAACCTGCGATTGCCCGTGGTCCTGCCCCGAAGACTTGACGGCACCATGGACACGCGCATTGCAAGCAATGATAGCAATGACTACAATGCATTTCCGTACCGGAGAATGCTCCATGGCCACGCTCACCATCCGCGGCCTTGACGAGACGCTCAAGCGAAGCCTGCGAATCCGCGCCGCCAGTCGAAATCGGTCGATGGAAGAGGAGGCGCGCCAAATTTTGCGCGCCGGGCTCGAGCAGCCGTCCGTCTCGAGCGTTGATCTTGCCTCTCGCATCCGGGCCCGATTTGCGGGCCTGGGCGATGTGCAATTGGGCATTGCCGAGCGGGAACCGGTGCGACCGCCGCCTATCTTTGGTAAGGACCCGACAGTTTCACGTTCGTCGGCGCCCGCGAAGCGATCGCGGCGCAGTCAGCGTGCATGAGCACGCTGCTCGATACGAACGTCCTGTCAGAGTTGCTTCGCGTTCAGCCCGATGCAAACGTGTTGGCTTGGTTCGGTAAGCAGCCATCGGAGAGCCTGTTTGTCAGCGCCGTAACGCAAGCCGAGATGATGCTTGGCGCCAGGCTGCTGCCAAAAGGCAAGCGACGCGAACTGCTGGAGCAATCGTTCGGCCTCGTGGTGATCGACCCATGTAAGCATGTTCGGTGAACCGCTCCTCGTATGCGGGATGTCAGCCGCCGCCTTGCTTCTTCCCACAGTTGCCACGCAGACGGCGTCGCTGAAGGTGCCCATCATGCATATCGACGCAATCGCTCCGAGAACTCCACCAATGGCCGGATGCCACTCGCCTCGGCGCGCTGGCACCAGTTCTGCAACTGTGCGACGAGCTGTTCGCGCGTTGCAGACGAGCGTCCCCAGATGGCAGCGAGCTCGCGGCGCATTGTTATCATGGTCGTGAGCACGCGTGATTTCGGCAACACTCTCGCGAGCTTTTGCCGCTCGGACTCGGGGACCATTTTTTCGTCGCGATTCAGCCAGCGCTTGAAACTGCGCAACATGCGCGCATGCTGCGGCGACACCTCCCGCAGTTTCCTCATTTCATCGGCATAGACGCGCTTGAGCGACTGCGTGTACTTCGCCAGCACATCGTAGCGACAGCGTCACGCGTACGAGCGCGCCCGGCACCGCACCGGACAGGACGAAATCGATGACGCCCATCAATACCAGACCAACGATCGGGTGCCGCGAGTAGAGATTGCGTTCGAGCCAGTCATCGGGCGCGCCGTGGTCGTAGCGCTCGAGCGTCTCGGGCTTGCTGGCTTCTTTAATAACCGGATGCATATCGAGCGCGTGATGCGTCTGGTGGCGATGCAGGAAAATCGTCACCGC
>JANMUI010000978.1:0-4816 GCA_031391405.1 Betaproteobacteria bacterium | reverse complement strand
ATCGTTTCGCGGCGAGCTGGGGCTCGCACGAGGGCTCCATGTTGTTGTGGGTGCTGATGCTCGCGGCATGGTCGGTAGCGGTTTCCGTCGCGAGCCGTCGATTGCCGGACGAGATGGTGGCGCGCGTGCTAGGGATCATGGGTCTGGTGAGCACGGGCTTTCTACTCTTCATGTTGATCACATCGAATCCGTTCGACCGGTTACTGCCGCCCGCCCTCGATGGTCGTGACCTCAATCCCTTGCTGCAGGACCCCGGTATGGTGATTCATCCACCAATGCTCTATATGGGGTACGTTGGCTTTTCAGTCGCGTATGCGTTTGCGATCGCCGCGTTACTCGGCGGCAAGCTCGACTCGACCTGGGCACGCTGGTCGCGTCCATGGACGACCGCTGCGTGGTGCTTTCTGACGGTGGGCATCATGCTCGGCAGCTGGTGGGCCTACTATGAGCTCGGCTGGGGCGGCTGGTGGTTTTGGGATCCGGTGGAGAACGCGTCCTTCATGCCCTGGCTGGTCGGCACGGCCTTGATCCATTCGCTGGCCGTTACCGAAAAGCGCGGCGCCTTCAAGAGCTGGACGGTGCTGCTTGCGATCCTGGCCTTCTCGCTCTCGTTGCTCGGAACATTCCTCGTGCGTTCCGGCGTGCTCACATCGGTGCACGCGTTTGCCACGGATCCGAAGCGCGGGGTCTTCATTCTCGTCTTCCTGGTCATCGTGACGGGCGGATCACTCGCGCTGTTCGCAGTGCGCGCGCCGAAGGTGGGGCTGGGCGGCCAATTCGAGCCCGTGTCGCGCGAATCGCTGTTGCTCGGTAACAACGTCTTGCTCGCGGCGGCAGGCGGATCGGTGCTGCTCGGCACGCTCTATCCGCTGTTTCTCGATGCGCTCAATCTCGGCAAAATTTCGGTCGGCCCACCGTACTTCGATAGCGTATTCGCGCCGCTCATGGCACCCGCAGTGTTCTTGATGGGCGTCGGGCCGCTCGCACGCTGGAAGGCAGCGCGACTTCCAGAGCTTGCGATGCGGTTGCGTTGGGCGGCCGCAATCGCGATTGTCAGTGCCATTCTCGTGCCGATGATCGCGGGTCAATGGACCCCGATGAAGAGCTTTGGATATCTGCTCGCGTTCTGGGTATTTGCCGCCTCGATCACATCGATTCGCGAACGCCTCACTACTGGTGCCGGCCTTGATTGGTCGAAGCTTCGCCAACAGCCGCGAGGCTACTGGGGAATGATCGCGGCGCATGTCGGTGTCGGCGTATTCATCGTTGGCGTCACGACGGTAAAAGGGTATGAAGTCGAGCGTGATGTGCGCATGGAGGTGGGTGACACGGTCGAGGTCGGCGGATACACGTTCAAGTTCGAAGGCGTGAACGATGTGGCGGGTCCCAATTACAGCGCGGCGCGCGGCACGGTGGCGGTGATCCGGGATGGCAAACCGGTGCGCAAACTCTATCCTGAGAAACGCCACTATCCGGTGCAGCAAAGCACGATGACCGAAGCAGACATCGATACAGGAATCCTCGGCGATCTCTATGTCTCGCTTGGCGAGCCGGTCGGTGGAGGCGCTTGGAGCGTCCGGGTGTATTCCAAGCCGTTCATTACCTGGATCTGGGGTGGTTGCGTGTTGATGGCACTCGGCGGATTACTCGCCCTGACGGATCGCCGTTATCGATTGCGCGCCCCGCGCGGTGCTGCCATTGCGCCGGCATCAACCGCCACCGCAACATGAGCAAACGTGATTAGCAATGATCCTCCGCGGCGCTTCGAATCATGGCCAATCACCCAAAGATTCTGTACGAACAAGGGGAGCAGGACCCCTTGTATATCCCCCAAAGGAACAAGTGAGCCCCGCCCCCTTGTTGATCCCCTCCGCAGCGGATTTTTGTTGCTGATCGCATGAGCAGGTACTTCATCCCACTCGGCGGATTTATCGCAATCTGCGCGTTTCTTCTGGTCGGGTTGGGTTTGAATCCGCGCGAGGTGCCGTCGCCATTTATCGGCAAGCCGGCGCCCGCGTTCGAGTTGGCGAAACTCCATGCGGCCGACAACCGATTCGCCAGCAGGGAGATGGCAGGCAAGGTGTGGCTGCTCAATGTCTGGGCCTCGTGGTGTGTGGCGTGTCGCGACGAGCATCCGCTCTTCGTCGAAGTCGCCAAGCAGGACACGATCCCGATTGTCGGTCTCAATTACAAAGACAAAGAGGACCAGGCGAAGGCCTGGCTCAAGCAGTTCGGTGATCCCTACAACGTTTCAGTCATGGATACCGACGGGCGCATCGGCATCGACTACGGTGTCTATGGCGTGCCGGAGACTTTTCTGATCGACCGGCGCGGCATCATTCGCTTCAAACACATCGGTCCGGTCACGCGCGACTCCTGGGAAAAGAAAATCCTTCCGCTCATCCGTGAGTTGGAAAAATCATGATTCGCGCCGTCATGCTGCTGCTGATCGCGGCCGCGCCGCTGTTTGTGCAAGCCAAGGAAGCAGCGCCCACTGATCTCGACCCTGTTGCCAAAGCACGTGCGGTCGCGCTCGCCGCGGAGCTCCGCTGTCTGGTCTGTCAAAATCAAACGATTGCCGATTCCAATGCCGAGCTCGCGGTCGATCTGCGCCGCGAAATCAATGTTCAGATCGCTGCCGGCAAGACCGACACGGACATCATCGATTTCATGGTGACGCGTTATGGCGACTTCGTGCTCTACCGCCCACCGCTCAAGTCGGCAACCGTGTTGCTTTGGTTCGGACCAGGGCTGTTTATCCTCGGCGGGATAGCGCTGCTGGTTCGGGTGATTCGGGCGCGCCGCGCTCGCCTCCAAAGCGATGTGCCGCTCAGCGATGAGCAACGAATGGTGGCCGCGAAGCTTCTTTCGGGTGGTGGCAGGCAGGATCGAACATGACCGGATTCGCGGTCATAGCGGCGATGCTCTTGCTGGTCGCGCTTGCCTGGATCATCGTTCCGCTCGTGCGTCGACGGGGCGGTGAAGGGATCGATCCGGCCGCCTCGAACCTCAACATCCTGCGCGATCAGATCGCTGAGATCGAAGGTGATCTCGCGGCCGGCACCATTACGACGGCGCAGCATGACGAAGCACGTCGCGAGATCGAGCGACGCGTGCTCGATGAAGCTGCACCGGCGCCGCAACGTTCGCTCACTGCATTGGGGGGGCGTTGGACCGCGGCAGGACTCGGTATCGGCATCAGTATCGCCGCGGTCGGCCTCTACCTCCAACTCGGGAACCCTGATGGATTAGTGGCATCCCGATCGGTACCGCCGGGTGAAGCGATCACGCAGGATCGATTGAATGAGCTCATCGCCAAGCTCGCGGCGAAACTCGAACAACAGCCCGATGAGGCAGGATTTGTCATGTTGGCGCGCAGCTACTATGCCCAGCGCCGCTATGCGGACGCCGCGCGCGCTTTCGGCCGTGCCGGGGCAATGCTCATGCAGGACCCGAATCTTCTTTCAGACTATGCCGACGCGCTGGCCGTCGCGCAAGAAGGAAAGCTATCGGGCAAGCCGATCGAGCTCGTGCAACGGGCCATCGCCCTCGACCCGACGCATCCGAAGGCACTGGCATTGGCCGGGACCGAAGCGTTCGAACGTAAGGACTACCGGTCAGCGATCGGCTTCTGGGAGCGCATTCGCGCTGACTCGGCTTTCGGGGAAATGATCGCGGCGAACATTGCCGAGGCGCGAGAGCTGGGCGGCATCAAGTCGTCAGAGAAGGGCGACAAAGGCATTGCACCGGCGCCTGGCACCGGCCGCATTACCGGCACCGTGAAGCTTGCTCCTGCGCTGGCGAGTAAAGTGGATCGTGAGGATACGATGTATATCTTCGCGCGCGCCGCCGAAGGGCCGCGCATGCCGTTGGCGATCGTGAAGCGGCAGGTGAAGGACCTGCCTTTTTCATTCAATCTGGACGATTCGCAGGCGATGGCGCCAACCATGAAACTATCCGGAGCGAGCGCCGTGATCGTGGGGGCGCGCATCTCGCGGAGCGGTGACGCAACGCCGCGGAGCGGCGACTTGCAAGGCTTCTCGGGTACGGTGAAAGTGGGCGCCACCAATATCGCGATCGTTATCGACAGCGTCGTGCCTTGAGGGGTGTCGATCGCTTTTCTTTACGTATCAGACCTAGGCGAGCGATCGGTCGCGCGTTTGAGTGCCGCACGCATCCGCTTGCGCAGCAGCGCAATCTCGACCAACGCGACGACCGCCGTCACGCCATAGGATCCCCACACATAGAGCCCATAGCCGCCCATCGACACGAAGTGCTCGATGCTCTGCCATTTCATGATCGCATCTCCGCAAGATTGCCGACCCACTCCGAGCGGCGCTCTCGCTCCAGAATAATCGCCCGCAAGCGCATCAACGAGGTGGCGATGCAATACATCCAGAATGCAAAGGTCATGGTAAGCATGCCTGCGAGCATCGTCGCGGCCATAGTCGGACTCTTCGTCAGACTCACCGATGCACCCTGGTGCAAGGTGTTCCACCATTGCACCGAAAAATAGATGATCGGTACGTTGACGACACCAACGATCGCCAGCAGGGCGGCGGCACGATCGGCGCGCCGTGGCTCGTCGATGGCGGCGTGAAGCCCCATGAATCCGAGATAGAGAAAAAGCAGGATCAACTCGGAGGTCAGGCGCGCGTCCCACACCCACCAGGTCCCCCAGGTTGGCCGGCCCCAGAGCGCCCCCGTCCAGAGTGCAATGAAGGTCATCAGTGCACCGGTGGGCGCGAGCGCTAAGGCCATCATCGATGACAGCCGGGTATTGAACGCGAGGCCGATGGCGGCCCAGAATGCCATG
>JANMUI010000931.1:0-13720 GCA_031391405.1 Betaproteobacteria bacterium | reverse complement strand
GGTCAGCGGGAGTGGCGGGGCTTCTTGCGCGACCTGGAACGCATTTATGACGGTGGACCAGTACAAGCCGACGTGTGCGGTCTTCAGCGGGCTCGGAAGTGAAAACGCAATCCCGCAAGCAACCTCCACGACCGGAGGCGTCGTGAACTTCACAGGCTTGCGCTTGTTACTTGGCATCGCTCGGGCTCCGCGCATTCTTCAACTAGTTTATACCATGCCCCTGAACCCGTGATCTGCCCCCCTCCGGAACCGAATTGATTCGCCTGGTGGTGCGTGCCACACAGCCCTACCGAAAGGTGAGGGCACGAAGCAGCTTTCCCTCGCTGAACTGCGGTACCGCTGGATGCTCAACCATCCGTATGTCGGGCTCACGCTGATCAACCCGATCCACGGCGAGGAATGCCAAGTGTTGGACCTCGCTGCGCCGAGATTCAGGCGACGGTGTTCAAAGCCGATTGGGCTGCATTGAATCGACACCCCCTGAACGGCGTGCTTACTCGTGTTTGTGCTGGCCGGGCTGGTGCAGTGGCCACCGCGTGACAGGCCCGGCGTCCAACAGCGCACGCTTCACCGGCCGCATCGGCCGCAACTGTCGGCTTGTGCGTCGGACGGCGACAGCTCAGGGTCGCAATCGGGCGTTGCTCCGCAGGATGCGACAATGCCGCTCATGAGCAGCGCGTACGCGAGATTTTGCTCGCAAAATATTCGGAGTCGGTGAGCTCGCTTTCCTGCGAAGGGCAACCCGAGTATCGCGAGCATGAGCGAGCAGCGACCACGCTCGTCTTCACTCCTCGGGCGGAGTGATCAATCAAGCCCCTTCGTTTTTGCAAACGCGCGCAGCTCGTCGATATCTTTCTTCTGCTTCTGCGCGCCCATTTCCCAAATACTGTCGGCGAATACGCGCTGCACCTTTGCGGCTTGCTCGGGTCCCATCTGCACGATGGTCATGCCCTTCGCCAACAGCTCTCGCTCTTCGTTGGCCATGATGCCCTTCACCGTGTCGAACCAGCGCAGCTCGGCTTTGCGTGCCTCATCAATCATGATCTTCTGATCGTCCGGACTGAACTTGTTCCAGGTGGCGAGGTTGACGAGAATCGGCAGCGTGCCGAACCCGAACGCCGGTCGCACCAGATGTTTCGATACCTCATAGTAGCGGGCGTCAAGGACCCCGTAGGTCGGATAGGCGAAGCCGTCGACCACGCCTTTATCCAGCGCAGTGTAGATCTCCCCGACCGGCATCGTGACCACCGAGGCGCCCATCATCCGGATCACGCCCGCGTAGGCGGGGTTGCCGCGGATTTTGCGGCCCTGCAGATCGCCCGCCGCGGTGAGTGGCTGGCGCACGACGAGCTGATAGCCGCCTTCGGGCGAGAACGCCACCGACAGCACCTTCATGCCGATGCGCTGATACATCTTGTCGACCAGATCGAAGATGCCGGAGGAACGGCGCTGGTCCGGGGTTCCGCCAAGCGCATCGAGCGAGCCGAGGATGGACGTGGTCCCGAAGTGATAGACGCCGTGGGTGAACAGGAACTGGAATGCACCCGAGGCCACCGGTTGCAACTGCTCGAACGCGGGCACGGTTTCCGGTCCGCTCACGATGAACTTGATGCGGCCGTTTGACGCCGCCTCGACCGCCTTCATGTACGGTTCGGCATGCTGCGGCACCTGCGGGCTATTGCGGTCCCAGCCGTTCAACCAGCGATAATCCGCCGCGATCACGTTCTGCGCGGCAATGAGCAGCGCCAGCATCAACACTCGCTTCATGCATGTCTCCAATTTTTCACTCGATCAGCTGCGGATCGCCCTCGTAACGCAGAACTCGATCCGCCGGGTACGGGGGCGATCTTTCTCCCGAGCGGAGTCTACCTAGTTTGCGAAGGTTGCTTGTAAGGCTTGCCGGCCCGACAATGCGGATCCTTAACATACCCACTCCGATCAATGTCTTCCTCCCCCTGGCGCATCGGTATCGACACCGGCGGCACGTTCACCGATATCGTGGCGGTGCACGGCGGCACCGGACGCATGCTGGTCACGAAGGTCGCGAGCACACCGGCCAATCCCGCCCTCGGATTGGTCAACGGCGTGAACGAGGTGATGCGCATGGCCCAAGAGCCGCTCGCATCGGTCGCCACCCTTTCCCACGGCACGACGGTCGCTACCAACGCCTTGTTGCAGGGCGCGATCGAAGGGCTCGGCCTCATCGTCACCGAAGGGTTTCGTCACATCCTGGAGATCGCGCGGCAAGCGGTCCCCGATGGATACGGCAACTCGTATTTTTGGGTGAAGCCCGATCGCCTGGTGCCGCTTGATCTCGTGCGCGAGGTGGGTGGGCGGCTCAACTTTCGCGGTGAAGAACTGCGTCCCCTTGTTGAAGAGAGTGTCGCCAAAGCCGCGCGTTTCTTCAAGCGGAAAGGTGTTCGGGCGATCGGCGTATGCCTCATCCATTCGTATGCGAATGCGGCGCATGAGCAACGTGTGCGCGAGATACTGCTCGCTGAATATCCGGAGCTGGTGATCTCGCTGTCGTGCGAGGTGCTGCCTGAATATCGCGAGTACGAGCGTGCAGTCACGACCTTGGTCGACGCTTTCGTGAAACCGCATATGAGCGTCTATCTGCGCCGCATCAAAGACGAGTTGGGCGCCGAGCTTGCCGGCAAGCCGTTTCTGGTGATGCAGTCATCGGGCGGTGTGATCAGCGCCGAGCAGGTCGTTGGCAAACCGATCACCACGGCGCTGTCGGGGCCGGCGGCGGGTGCGCTCGGATGCTCGGTCGTCGCGAAGCTCGCCGGATTCGAGGATGTGGTCACACTCGATGCGGGGGGTACCTCGACCGACATCTGCCTCATCGAGCGTGGCAGTCCGCATCTCACGAACGGTTCCTCGATCGGCCAGTTTCCGGTTCGCATCCCGATGATCGATATCGAAACGATCGGCACGGGCGGCGGCTCCATCGCGTGGATCTCGCGCGAAGGCCATCTCAAGGTCGGACCCAAGAGCGCGGGCGCAGTGCCCGGGCCGATGTGTTATCCGAACGGCGGCGATCAGCCCACGATCACCGATGCGAATCTCGTGCTCGGGCGCATTCCACCGGCGCTGATCGGGGGAGGGATCGCACTCGATGTGGAGCGATCACGCGCGGGCATCACGGCGCTTGGCGAGCGACTTGGAAACCGCGTGGGCCAACGCATGTCGGTCGAGCAACTCGCCGAAGGCATCATCGAGATCGCCAACTGGAATCAGTCCAACTGTATTCGGCAGATGACGATCCAGAAGGGCATCGATCCGCGCCGTTTCGCGCTGCTTTCGTTTGGCGGCGCAGGGCCTGCCCAGTCACCGGCGGTCATGCGATTGCTTGGCATGGCGTGCTGCATCGTGCCGTTCAATCCCGGGAACCTGTCGGCGTTCGGGCTGCTTGCGGTCGACTGGCGCACCGATCACATCGCGACCAGGGTCACGCATGAAGACGCGATCGATGTCGGGTCGCTGCGTGAAGTGTTCATGCGATTGGAGCGCGAGGCGAGCGCGACCCTGGCGCGCGATGGCATCGATCCCGCACGCTGCCGCACGGTTCGCGAGGCTGATCTGCGCTACGTCGGCCAATCGATGGAAGTGCGGGTGTCGGCGCCGGCCGGTGACATCGATGCGGGTTTCGTGGCGCGTCTCGTCGAAGGCTTCCATGCGGCCCACCGCAAGGCCTTCGGCTATGACTATGCGGGCAAACAGAAGGTGGAGCTGGTAAATCACTGCGTGTCAGGATTCGGCATGATCGAACGACCCACGTTGCCGCGACTTGAACCGATGCCAGGCGTTACGCCGGCGCGCAAGAGCATGCGAAAGATCTACTTCGACGGCGGCTGGATCGACACAGCGATCTACGATCGGGCGGTGTTGCCCGCTGCCCATCGCCTCGAGGGGCCATGCGTGGTCGAGGAGTTCGGCTCCACGACGGTGGTGTGGCCGGGACAATGGCTCGAAGTGGACGCGCATGGAATCATGGTGGTGCGCGAAAAAGTAACCGCGATCAGGCACTAGCCGCGTTTGGAGAAAAAATTGAAAACCCATCCCTGGCCGAGCGCCCCGGTTCGAACGCAGCCGGTCGAAGTCGATCCGATCGTCCTGCAAATCGTCGAGGGCACGATCAATTCCATCGAGCGTGAGATCGAGTACGCCATCGAGCGCACCGCGCGCTCCCCGATGATTCGCGAGGCGCATGACTACCGAGTGGGGTTGTTCGATCGATACTGTCGCAAGCTCACCGGGCGTTCCTATTCCGCAATGCCGAATGCGGTGGTACGCGATTACCCGCCGGAAACGATGAAGCCGGGTGATGTGTTTCTGATGAACGACACCTATCTCACCGAAGGATCGATCGGCCATCTGCCCGACGTCTGCTCGACGGTGCCTGTGTTCAACGATGGCGTGGTCGTCGCCTACATCCAGGCCTTCGGTCATCACGATGATATCGGCGGGCGCGTTCCCGGCTCGATGCCTGGGACGGCGATGTCGGTCTTCGAGGAAGGGCTCTCGATTCCGCCTGTCAAGATCTATAGCGAAGGCAAGCGCAACGACGAGGCGCTGAAGATCGTTCGGCGCAATACACGTGTGCCAGAGATGCTCGAGGCGGACCTCGACAGCGAGATGCAGTCGATCGTGATGGGCGCAGAGCGTATGAGTGAGCTGTTCGCGCGCTTTGGCACCGGCGTGGTGGAGTCCTGCTTCCAGGCGATCCTCGACAAATGCGCGAACACCTATCGCGACGAGCTGCTGCCCAAGATTCCCGACGGCGAATTTTCCTGGGAAGACTATGTCGAGCACGATGGCGTGAGCGCGCCCCGCTTGCACAAGCTCGCGCTCAAGATGACGAAGCGGGGCGGCAAGATCATTCTCGATTTCAATGGCACCGATCCGCAGTCGCCAGGCCCGATCAACTGGCCCGCCGACTATGCGGACGGCGCGTTCCTTTGCAAGTGGATCGCACCGATCCTGCGCAATCTCGCCGATTCGCCCGAGCGCGCCGCCGAGATCAGCGTCAACGAAGGTGTGTGCGACGTGTTCGAGGTGGTCTTTCCGCCGAAGGGCTCATTGATCACCCCCGTGTGGCCGGCCGCGACCAACGCGCGCTCATTCGTGTTGCTCCGATCGCTCGGCCTGCTCGCCGGTGCCGTGGCGATCGCCAATGGCGGCAAGATGCCGGCCGATCAGGAAACCATCCGCTATTCCGGTTTCTATGGAAAGGACCTGGATGGCGTGCCGTTCCTCTCGCGCGAAGTGTTAGGTGGCGGATCGGGCGGGCGCTTTTACGCCGATGGGAACGACGCGATCCATATCGTTCCCGACTCGCGCAATCAGCCGGCCGAATTCACCGAGAACCGGTTTCCGATCATCGTCGAGAAGCTCGCGCTCCGAACGGATTCCGGCGGTGCCGGCCTGCGCCGCGGCGGCCTTGGCTATGAGAAGCACTATCGCGTGCTGGTCGACTGCAACACCATCGTGACTGCTGATCGTGTGCGCCTTGGCTGCTACGGCGTCAACGGTGGCAAGGCGGGTCAGCCGTTTTGCGTCACGGTCGATCTGCATGGCAAAGCGAAAAACCTGGGCGGACTGGTCGATGGCGAGCCGCTTCGGGCCGGACAGACGATGCGCGTAGTCACGACGGGCGGCGGAGGCTGGGGCGATCCCCTCGAACGTGAGCCCGAGCGCGTACGCATTGATGTCGAACACGGCAAGGTATCGCGCAAGGCGGCTCGCGATGATTACGGCGTCATTCTGCGCGCGGCGAAGATCGAGGGCGAGCTCCGTGTGAATGTCAAAGCGACCGAGACGTTGCGCGAATCGATGCGCGCCGCGCGCGCGGCACCGCTGCCGATGATTGATCGCGGTCCCGGGTTCGAAAAATTGCGGAAGTCGGGGGTTCCATCATGACGATCGTCATTGCTGATACCCTTGGCCAGGAATCTGCGCGGCCGAGAATCTGCGCGGCCAAGTGTGCACAGAGCGTGCACATTGCCGGCGAATCAAGGCTTTCTCCAACGCTGCGATGACCACTAGAAACCCGCCGCCGCCACGCCTGCGAGTCCCGGCATCGCGCGCGCCCGTCGTGCCGCCGCGATCGGTTGCACCTGTCAAACGCAACCCCGGCGCGCCGGCCCCCAATCTGCTGCAACCGTTCGTTCGCAGGCTGATCTGGCCGGTATTCATTCTCACGGTCGCGAACGGTCTGTTTCTCTATCTGCTGCCGTGGCTCGCGGAGGGATGGTATGCATGGGCGATCCGCCCGCCGGTCAATGCCGGGGCGATGGGCGCGGGATACTTGATCGGTGCGCTCGCAGCAGGTATGGGGCTGTTCGTCGTGAATCAGTGGCGCTCGATTAGGCCTTTCATGCCCGCGCTTTTTGCGATCGGTGTCATGATGACCATCGCGACTTTGCTCCACGCCGACCGCTTCCGATGGGGCAATCCGTTCACCTGGCTCTGGATCATTGTATATGTGGCGCTCCCGATCGGGGCCACGCTCATATGGAGTCTGCAGGGGCGTGATCGCGCGAGCGAACCCGCCGCGGATGAGAGCCTCGCGATTGCCGCCGGTGCATCGGTCGCGATCGGTGCAGTCGTCGCGCTGAGCGGCATGGTCTGGTTCCTCAACCCGCAATCGATTATCTACAACTGGCCCTGGCCGCTCACCCCGCTGTTGACGCGCACGCTCGCGAGCTGGTATGTGTTCATGGGAATCCTGCTGTTCGCGTCCGGGACGACGTTACGGCACATCCGCGAGATCCCGATCGTCCATGCGACCGTGGCAGGCTGGACCCTTCTCCTCGTATTGTTGGTCCCGTTCAATTGGTCCAGTATGAAGATGGGCGCGGCATTGGTGATGTGGATCGTGTGCCACCTGCTGCTGCTCGGCTATTGCGGCGTATCCGCGTACAAGGCGTGGGAACGCATGCGAAAGGCGGGCGACGATTTCTGAAAGTCGAGATCGTGAAGTGGGGCAAGGTCGTCAAGGACACTGGAGCGAAGGTGGATTGAACCGCGTCATCGTTGTCGGCAGCATCAATGTCGATCTCGTGGCCGCGGTCGACCGGTTCCCGCGACCGGGTGAGACGGTGCTCGGATTCGACCTGCGCAGATTCCCAGGCGGCAAGGGCGCCAACCAGGCCGTCGCCGCGGCGCGCCTTGGCGCTCGGACCGCGATGGTGGGCGCGGTAGGGGATGACGCCTTCGGGGCAGAGATGCTCGCGTTTCTCGGGTCGATGGGCGTGGACAAGCAAGACGTGCTGGTTCGGCCGGGTGCGTCGACCGGAACGGCACTCATCTCGGTGTGCGCGGGTGAGAATACGATTGTCGTCGTGCCGGGCGCGAATGCGAGCGTCGACACCCGGTCGATCGACGTGCTTGATCTGCATGCGGGCGACGTTGTGCTGTGCCAGCTCGAGGTGCCGATCCCAACCGTCGCAGGGGATTGCTTCTGCGGCGCGCTCGCTGCCTCGCTTGCGCGCGGCATGACCATCGAAGCGGCCGTCAAGTTTGCGAATGTCGCAGGATCGATTGCCGTGCAGCGAATCGGGGCGGGGTCCGGCATGCCGGTGCTTGCGGAGGTCGAGGCGTGTTTCGGACCTACTTGATGCGCACGCGTGGTGCTTACGGGTACTCCAACAAAGTGGTCAGCACCAGATCAATCAGTGCACCGGATTCCGCGGCCAACGCCACGCGCGCATTCGCATTCGTTGCCGCGGTGATCTGCTGCGTCGATCCGGCGCGAACCCCGCGCAGATCGCACACGGTCATGCCACGGGTATAGGTCCCCGTCAATTCGACCCGGACCGATGTCGCGATGTCGGTGACGAGCCCGGGCGCCGCGTACGGTATGAGCGCACATACATCGTGCATCGGCGCCACCGTGAGCCCGTACACGCGTTCCTGTCGATCGAGATAAAACGCCATGAGATCGGCGATCGTGGCGGCGACGCGTTTGCCGCTGGCCTTCAGGCGTTCGATATCGGCGCGCACGAACCCGGTCGCGCGCGTGACGTTGTAGCCCATCATCCGGATCGGTGCGCCGCAATCGAATACCACCGCTGCCGCCTCCGGATCGCAGTAGACATTGAACTCGGCCGCCGGCGTGATGTTGCCAAAGGTCGTGGAGCCGCCCATGATCGTGATCTCTTTCAACCATGATGCGAGGCGCGGCTCGCGCTGTAACGCAACCGCAAGATTGGTTTGCGGCCCAATCATGGCGATGACCAGTTCTCCGCGATGCTGGTGCGCCATCTCGATGATGAAATCCACGGCGTGTTGGGCAATCGGTGCGCGTGTTGGTGTGGGCAATGTCGCACCGTCGAGGCCTGACTTGCCATGGATCTCAGCCGCTTGATGCGGTTTGGTGACCAGTGGCTCGGCGCATCCGGCCGCGAGTGGAACATCGATATCGGCCAGCGCCATCACAGACAAGGCATTGCGTGTGGTGTTCGCAAGCGAGGAATTGCCGTGCACGGTAGTGATGCCCACGAGATCGAATCTGCGCGCGGCGAAAAGTATCGCGACCGCATCGTCGTGGCCGGGATCGCAGTCGATGAGGATCTTCGTCATTGCGGATTCGATCGGTTCGATGGGATGGATGCGGAAATTCTACGCCCGTCGCACTTGTGCTGACATTGCGAGCACTTCTACTGTCGCGCCGTGCGTGACCATGCGACCCAGCCGGAATTGCGGGTCGATTCGCCCGCTTCTCGTTGGATGATCCGATTGCCACCAGGCTTAAGCTCTCGTTGTCGGTGTAAGCGACAGAGCGCGACCTTCACAATAAGTAGTCCTCTCCCTTGTGAGATAGATGTCGCGCAGGAAAGCCGGATCCGCATGTGAAAGCATGTGGATCCGGCTTTACCATTTGAGAAGGTATCCTTGCAGGCTCAACGACCGACAGCTTGAGCGATGACGAGCCCTTCTGACATTCCGTGCGTGCGCGCCGGCGCGTTTCAAGGCATTCCCGCGCTGATGATCGACACGCCGCATGCGCATGCAGCGATCAGTCTCTTCGGCGGCCAGGTTCTCTCCTACACGCCGGCCGGCTTCGATGATCTCTTGTGGGTGTCACCGTCGACCGCGCGACCGCCGAAAGCGATTCGCGGCGGGATACCGATCTGCTGGCCGTGGTTCGCCAAGCAAGGGGTCGCACCCGAATCACCGCAGCACGGTCTCGTACGCGCCACGCCATGGAAGATCGTGCGATCGACCGTGCATGCGAATACCGACATCGAGCTCGCGCTTGCCCCGGTTGATGAGGCACTGCACACGATGCGGGTCGAACAGACGATCCGAATCGGCGGCGAGCTTAGCCAATCGCTCACCACGACCAACACGACCACCGGCGCCTTCTCGCTGACCAATGCCTTCCACACCTACTTCCGCGTCGGTGATGCCGAGCGGATTGGCATTACGGGTCTGGCCGGCCTTGCCTACCTCGACAAACCGAGCGACTTCGCCAAGAAAGTCCAGACCGAGCCGTTTCGTCTGCATGCCGAATGCGATCGGATCTATCTCGATGCGCAAGGCGACTACGTTCTCGACGATCCGGTGCTTGCAAGGCGCGTCCGTGTGCGCTCAAGCGGCAGTCGCACGCTGGTGGTGTGGAATCCCAACGCGGAAAAGATCAAAACGTTCGTCGACATTCCGCATGACGGCTGGCGCACGTATTTCTGCCTCGATGTCGCGAATGCCGGTGCAGACGTGGTCATGATTGCACCGGGTGCGACGCATCGCATCGAACAGATCCTGTCGGTCGAAGCGATCAATTAGATTGAGATTGAGATTGAGATTGAGCTTGCGCGCGTTCGTCTGAGCGAATGCCTTCGAACAGATCACGCCCTGCGACCAGCGCGCGAATCTTGCCGTCAGCCATATTGCGACGGAGGTTCCAGAATCCGCAGTCGGGGTGGATGTAGCGCACGCGCCCGGCACCCAGGAGCGCCTCGGCCCGCTCGATCGAGCGGGCAATCGCATCGGCCGATTCGATCTCCGTCCGTTTCACATCGACCACGCCCAAGCCGAACCCGATCTCTGGTCTGAGATCCTTGAACACCGCAAGCGCTTCGTGCGGCCGGAACGCGCATTCCATGACGATGTGATCGCAGCGCAATCCATTGAGATAGCGCATCAGTTGATCCCATGCGCCTTTCTGCGGGCGCTGTCCGCCGTAATTGCCAAAGCACAAATGGACCGCGGCTTTGGTCTTCACCGCGTCGAGCACCTGATTCATTGCCTCCAATGCCCAGGGCCATTCCTCCGGATGCCCAGGCAGATTCGCTTCATCGACCTGGATGATCTCGGCATCGATGTGCCGCACCTGCTTCGCCAGCACGGCAGCAATCGCGTTCGTCAGCGCGGGGACATTACGATAGTGCTGGTCTTCGAGGGTCTTTGCGAGCATATGCGGACCGGTCAAGGTGAACTTGAAGGTCTTCGTGGCGATCGCACGCGCACGCCTACAGGCATCGGGCAGATCGAGTGATCCGCTATCGAGCGGACCTTCCACCACGCCGGCGGGGAGACGCCGCCATTGCATATCGGCGCGCCTGCGAAAGTCGATCACTTCCTCGAACCGCAACTGCTTGCGAACCCCTGCCATCGGTCGGATGAAGTAATCGATCATGCCGTTCGATTCAGGATGATTGATGTCGAACCGATAGAGCTCGCCGTCGCACACGATATCGATGCCGGCCCGCTCCTGGGTATCGATCACCAGGCGCGTGGCATCACGAAGCGCCTGATCGCTTGGCAGGGCGACGAGCCAGTCTGGGATCGGATACGACCCGACGACGGTTGTGAGGATGCGCGGGGATTTAGCCATGATCGTGGGATCCTTTGCGATTCAATTGCTGGGAAAGCGCTTCTTCAGCTCGCTCCGCAGGAGTTTTCCGTCGGGCGTGTAGGGCAACGATTCGACAATGAACACCGCGCGCGGGCGATTGAACTGTCCGATTTCCGCCCCGGTAAACAGCGCCTCGATCTCGCGAGGACTGATCCGTGTCCGCGGTTTTGGAACGACCGCAATCGCCGGCAACTCGCCCCATGTCGGATCGGCCATGCCGAACGCAGCACAGTCGGCGACATTCGGATGGCTCTGCACAATCCGCTCGAGCTCGCCCGGATACACGCTCGCGTCGCCTGCGAAGATCGTATCGTGGGTGCGGCCGATCAAGGTCAGTTGACCCTGTTCGTCCGCGACCGCCAGATCGCCCGTCCATGCCCAATCGTCACCGCCGCGATAGACGCGCCGCGTACCGTCATCGTCACCGAAGTACCCAGGCGACACATGCTTGCCACGGGTTGCGATCTCGCCGATCTCACCAACCGCGGCGCGCCGACCAGGGCGCACGAACAGATCGACGTCGACCCGTCCATTGGGTCGCCCGATCGCCGCTGGATTCACACGACGGTCAGCGGGTCGCTGCGAAAAAAGCAGCCCGACCTCGGTTTGTCCGTAGGTTTGTACGAGGCGAACATGCGGCAGGGCACGCTCGACCGCTGCAATCATCACCGGATTGGCGGGTGCGCCGCCATACACGATGAGGCGAAGCGATGAAAGTCGTTGCGCATCGAATTCCGGATGCTTGATCAAGGTCGCGAGTTGCGCCGGTGAGGCGAATACGCCGGTAACGTGAAGCGTGCTCACCGCGGCGACCAACACGCCTGGGTCCCATTCCGACAAGAGAACCGTGCTCGCGCCTGCGAGGATGCCGGTCTGGAACCAGGTGTACAGCCCGGCGCTGTGCGAGAGCGGCAGGGCCACCACGATGACATCATCGGCTTGCAGGGAAAAGTCCCAAAGCGCGATCTCCGATGACAGCACGCGCCCCCGGTGGGTCTGGAGCGAGGCTTTCGGCCGGCCGGTCGTGCCGCTGGTAAAAAGGATCGCCGACACGCTGTCGGGGTCGATCGCGATATCCGGCGGATGGTCGGACGACATTTCGAGCATCGCCGTCATCATGCGCATCTCGCCATCGGTGCGCCCGGCCGCGATGATAATGCGCGCATCGGCAAGAAACGGGCTGGCCCAGCCGATGCGATTGCGCATCGCGTCGTCGATGATGATCGCATCGAGCGGAACCGACGCGAGCGCCTGTTCAACTTCACCTTGCTCGTAGCGCGCCGGAATATGCACCGAGACCATACCCGCTTTGGCGATCCCGAAATAGGCGATCGCATACTCCCAGCGATTGGAGAGCAGGATGCCCACCCGCGCACCGGGCGCCAAGCCGAGCGCACCAAGACCGTTGGCGAATTTGTTCGCAAGCCGGTCGACCGCGCGGAAGGTGAGCCCCTGGTGGTAGCCGACAATCGCGGTCCGGTCGGCATACTGCCGCGCGGAGGCAGCGAGAATGTCGCCGATCGTATTCACGTCGACCGCAGTCAGGCCCGCCCGCTGCCCGCATTGAGCGCTCGCCACACGCGCTCGGGCGACGCCGGCAGATCGAAGTGCGTGACGCCGCGTTCCGCCAGCGCATTGAGCACCGCGTTCAGCGCTGAAGGCAAGGCACCGGCCACGCCCGATTCCCCGGCGCCCTTCACACCCAGCGGATTGGTGGTGCAGACCACGCCATGGTGACTGACTTTAAGATTTGGAAAATCGTCCGCGCGCGGCATCACGTAGTCCATGAACGATGCAGTCAGAAGTTGTCCGTTCTCGTCGTAGCGGACGTGTTCTCCGATCACCTGCCCCAGGCCCTGTGCCACGCCGCCATGGATCTGGCCCTCCACGATCGTCTCGTGGATCATGTTGCCGACATCGTCCACCGCCGCATAGCCGAGGATCGCGACGACGCCTGTTTCCGGATCGATTTCGACCTCCGTCACATGACAGCCGTTCGGGAAGCTCATTTGCGGCGAAACAAATTTCTCCACCGAATCGAGGCCCTTCGAGAGCTCGGCCGGCAGATCGGTTGCCGCCCGCGCGCGCGCTGCAACGTCGAGGATGCCGATGGCGCGATCGGTGCCGCTCACGCGATAGGTGCCATTGGCGAACTCGACATCGGCCGCGGCCGCCTCGAACAGATGCGCGGCGATACGCCGGCCCTTTTCGATCGATGCATCACATGCGACAAATGTCGCGCCACCGGCCATCATCGTCGAGCGCGACGCGACACTCGGAATGCCGGCAGGTACCTCGTCGCTGTCGCCTTCGATCAAACGCACATCGCTCACCTTGATGCCGAGCTTCGCCGCGACGATCGGCGGAAAGGTCGACAAGTGCCCTTGACCCATTGCCTGCACGCCGGTGCGCAGCGCCACCTTGCCGTCGGCTTCGAAGCGCAGGTCGACGGTCTCATCGAGAATGCCGCCCGCCACTTCAAGGAAGCAGCACACGCCGATGCCACGCAGCATGCCGCGCTTTCGCGACTCGTCGCGCCGCTTGGCAAAGCCGCTCCAGTCGGCCAATGCGGTGGTCTTCGTAACGATCGAGCCGAAGTCACCGCTGTCGTAGATCGGCCCGTTCGGCGTTTTGTACGGCATCGCGCTGGCGGGAATCAGATTGCGCCTGCGCAGCTCGATCGGGTCGATGCCCATCTTGCTCGCGGCCAAGTCGATCAGGCGCTCGATCACAAGAATCGCTTCCGGCCGGCCAGCGCCACGATACGGCCCAAGCGGTGCGGTATTGCAAAGCACCATCTTCACATTCACATGGATCGCCGGAATGATGTACACCGACGACAGGCAGTTCTTC
>JANMUI010000913.1:0-6096 GCA_031391405.1 Betaproteobacteria bacterium | reverse complement strand
GGGCCATGGATGAAAAAGTGGGGCGCTCTGAGTGATGGAGAGGGGTCGGTCTAATGGATTATGTGCGATCCGGATTATGTGCGATCCGCCGCGCACACTCCAAGATCGCGAAATCGTAATCTATCCGGCGGACTCTTGAGTCGCCGAGCCGCACCAGATGGCTCGACGGTACAACGGACTCCGACGTGAAACCAAATCAGATCTTGATGCCTTGGTCTTTTGGTGGTCCACAAGCTACCGGCGAAATCCAGGACGCCTCAAAAGCCCGAATCCGCCTTCCAAGTGGCGATGTTGGCCGTGCGCGGCGGGACGGTTCCAAGCCGCGATCTTGGAGTGTGCGCGGCGGATCGCACATAATCCGGATCGCACATAATCCATTAGACCGACCCCTCTCCATCACTCAGAGCGCCCCACTTTTTCATCCATGGCCCGAATCTGCCTGATCGGTGGCAGCGGCTTTCTTGGCCGCAATATCGCGGAGTTGCTGGTCCGCGACCAGCACTTCCTCATCGTCCCGACGCGCAGGCGCGAGCGCGCCAAACGTAATCTCATATTGCTTCCCACGATCGATCTGGTCGAAGCCAATGTGCATGACGACACCGCCCTCGATCGTGCGCTTTCGGGGTGTACAGTCGTCATCAACCTCGTCGGCGTCTTGCACAGCCGCCCCGCGTCGCCCTACGGGCCGGATTTCGCCCGCGCGCATGTCGAATTGCCACAGCGGATCGTGCGGGCCTGCGGGCGCGCCGGGGTGCGTCGCCTGATCCATGTGGGTGCGCTGGGCGCGGCAGGGGATGCGCCGAGCGAGTATCAGCGTTCCAAGGCCGCTGGGGAGGCAGTCATTCTGGCCGCGTCGCGAACGCTCGACGTCACTATTTTTCGGCCGTCCGTCATGTTCGGGATGGACGATCAGTTCCTGAATCTCTTTGCCGCGATGCAAAGATTGCTGCCGTTTGTCGTGTTGGCCGGTTGCGAGGCCAAATTCCAACCGGTATTTGTTGGAGACGTTGCCCGCGCGATCGTGGCCAGCATTGACGACGAAGAGAGCTTCGGCAAGCGCTACGATTTGGTGGGGCCCCGCGTGTACTCGTTACGGGAGCTGGTCGCGTATGCCGGATTGATGGCCAAATGCCAGCGGCCTATCATCAGCGTCGGTTCCGGGATCGGGATGCTCCAGGCGCGCCTGATGGAATGCGGTATCGTCAAATTCATTCTCGGCCGCCAGCTCTTGAGTCGCGACAACTTGCGATCAATGTACGTCGACAATGTGTCGAGCGCACCATTTCCGTTCGGCATCGCGCCAACGCCGCTCGAATCGGTAGCGCCCACATACCTCTCGGGCGTGTACGCGCGATCCCGCTACAGTACGTACCGCTATCGCGCCGGCCGCTCGCCCGGATTCATGCAACGCTAGCAATCCGCGCGACCGAACGCCCGGATTCCTGCAACCAAAGTGAGGGCATCATGGCCAATCTGAGCCTGGTGATCGGCAACAAGAACTACTCGTCATGGTCGATGCGCGCATGGGTCTTGATGACCCACTTCGGGTTCGCGTTCGACGAGATCCAGACGTGGCTCTATCAGCCCGACACCGAGGCGCAGATCAAACGGTACAGCCCAACCGGGCTCGTGCCCTGCCTGATCGACGGTCCCCTCCATATCTGGGATACCTTTGCGATCGCCGAATATCTGGCCGAGAAGTTTCCGCACGAGAACATGTGGCCGGCCAGCCGCGAGGCGCGCGCGGTCGCCCGGTCGGTTACCGCGGAGATGCACGCCGGGTTCGGCGCAATCCGGCGCTCGATGCCGATGAACATCCGCAATCGCTATCCAGGCAAAGGCCGCGGCGACGAGGTCGATCGCGATATCGCGCGTATCGAAGCGCTCTGGAATGATTGCCGGCAGAAGTTCGGCGCGGGCGGTGACTACCTGTTCGGTAATTTTTCGATCGCAGATGCGTTCTACACGCCGATCGTGTTTCGTTTCAGCACCTATGGCGTACGCCCACGGGGCGGTGCAGGCCCCTATATGCAGGCGATGCTTGCGACACCCGCGCTCCAAAAGCTCGCGCGCGAGGCGGCTGCCGAAGGTCATGCGCTCTCGGTCTACGACGATCGCTATCCTGCATAAGCTGCACGATCTGCGGCGCCTGCGAATGCCATGACTGCGCCGTCGATCCGATCGACATTCAAGGTCTATGAGGTGGGCGGCGCGGTCCGCGATGCGCTGTTGGGGCGCCCGGTCGAGGATCACGATTACGTCGTGGTCGGCGCCACCGCGGAAGACATGGAACGCGCGGGCTTCAAGCCGGTGGGGAGCGACTTCCCGGTGTTTCTCCATCCAGAAACCCATGAGGAATATGCACTTGCTCGTACCGAGCGGAAGTCCGGCCGCGGCTACAAGGGCTTCACCGTCCACACGAGTCCGGATGTCACCCTCGAAGAAGACCTCGCACGTCGCGATCTCACGATCAACGCGATTGCAAGGGATGCAGAGGGTCATCTCATCGATCCCTTTGGTGGCGAAAAAGATCTGCGCGACGGTGTATTGCGTCATGTGAGCGCGGCATTCGTCGAGGATCCCGTTCGCCTGCTGCGAATTGCACGGTTTGTCGCGCGATTCGGATTTCGGATTGCGCCGGAAACAACTGCGCTATTGCGCGCAATGGTTACGAATGGCGAGGTCGACGCGCTGGTACCCGAGCGCTTGTGGCAGGAATTGTCGCGAGGACTGATGGAGTCCGCACCGGTTCGCATGCTCGAGACGCTTGATCAGGTGGGGGCGCTCGCGCGCGTATTACCCGAATGGCGGGATGTCGAACAGGACCGCGCCAAGCGTGCATTGGCCGCTGCGGTCGCCGCGGAGCTCGCCCTGTCTGCACGGTTCGCGATGTTGTTCGTCGGCGCACCGGAAGCCGCCGTCGCGACCGCAGGCGCCCGTTTGCGAGCGCCCGCCGAGTGTATCGAGCTCGCGACGATGCTGGCGCGACATCGTCATTCCGTCATCGGTACAGCGCGATTGGACGCGACCGCGCTCGTCACGCTGCTACAGCATCTCGATCCTTTCCGGCGACCCGAGCGATTCGCACTTTTTCTGGACGCCCTGCGTGCGATCGATGCAAGCGCAGAGCCCGCGATCACTTCGCTTCATCGCGCATATGCGGCGGCGGCCAGCGTGTCGAGCGCGGCAATCGCACTGGCCAATCCCGGTAACGAGGCAAACGCAATTCGCGCCGCGCGCATCGCAGCCGTCGACGCAGCACTCAGTCAATGAGATTTGATTCGATCGGCACAGAGGTGCGGCTCACGTGCAAGGGCCTCCTGCAAAACCTCTCGGCCGGGTTGCGACTCGCGCTGATCATGCGAGTCGCGCCTGCGAACTTTCGTGTTTCGGCCATTCACCTGCTCGTATTGCTCGCCTTCAATCTGCTCTTGTCATTTTGCGCGGACTACCTGTTCGTGGGTCCCGCGGGCGAGCTGCGCCAGCATGCGCTGACGACCTATCTCGCGCAGGTCAGCCTGGTGCTCCTGGCAAGCACGGTGATCGCGGGCATCCTTGGACGTGCCGAGCTTGCGCTGCAATTGCCGATCATGTGGAACGCCGCCGACTGGCTCTTTGAAGCGATCTTTGTCGTCGAAGCATGGCTTGGGGTGTTCTCGAACCCTGAGATGCCCTACCTGTTTGCGGCCGCGTTGCCGATTGTCCTGGCAATTTGGCCGCTCGTGGTCATGCTCCGCGCGGTAATGATTGCGGGCGCCTGGGGTACTTGGCGATTCGCATCCGCAATGCTGTTGGCCGCTCTTCTGTTCTGGACGCTTACCAATGTGATTCCGCGTTCTGAGCTCTGGTGGGCCCGTACTAACGCAGACCCGGCGGTTGCGAGCGGTATCGAGCGGGAAGCGGTGTTCCATGGTCAACCTCGCCTGCTTGCCCAGGCGCTTGGCCGCCTCACCGCGAGCCGATCGGACGCGGCGGAGCTCTATTTTCTCGGCGTGGCACCGTACGCCTCGCAGGACGTATTTCTGCGCGAAATGCGCTCGGTGGCGCGGATTCTCGAGAAGCGATTCGCGATCGCGGACCGTTCCCTCCTCCTCATCAACAACCCGGCGACCCTCGACAGGTTTCCGATGGCCACGACCACGAATCTTCGCGTTGCGCTGATGCGATTCGGCGAGCAGATGGACGTCCACAAGGATATCCTGCTCCTCTTCATTACAACGCATGGCGAGCGCAATCACGATTTGGCGTTTGACCTGCCACCGCTCGTGCTCGATCCGCTCCGCCCCGCCGACCTCGCCGAGATGCTCGACGATAGCGGCGTCAAGTGGCGCGTGATCGTGGTATCGGCCTGCTTCTCGGGCGGCTTCGTCGATGCGCTCAAGGATCCGCATACGGTGGTGATAACCGCCTCCGATGCGCGCTCCACATCGTTTGGCTGCGCACACGAGAACGATTGGACCTATTTCGGCGAAGCCTTTTTCAACGAAGGAATGACCCGCACGCCGTCCTTCATCGACGCGTTCGAGATCGCCCGCGAATGGGTCGCGCGACGTGAGCGGGCCGATAGCGTTGCACCTTCGAATCCCCAGCTATTTGTCGGCGATGCGATTCGGGCGCGCCTTGGCACCCTTGATCACAGGTAGGCGCGCGAATGTCAGATCAGGCGAGCAAGCAGCGCTAACAGCGCCGACAGAACGATTGTCGTGGTGAAAGGCAGATAGATGTCGCGTCCGCGCACGCGGAGCTTGACGTCGCCCGGCAGCTTGCCGAGACCGATCCGCGCAAGGAGCGGCATCAGTCCGGTCAACAGCACCAGCGCGATGAGCGTCGTGATCACCCATTTGAGCATCCACGCATTATGAACTGCGGGGTCCGGTCGCAGCATCCGTTTGTCGTACACTCGCTCGCGATTTCGTCGGATGCCAGGGAGAAGTCATGATCGACTTGTATACATGGGGAACACCGAACGGCCGCAAAGTCTCGGTGATGCTCGAGGAATGCGGCCTTGCCTACAACACGCACCGGATCGATATCGGCAAGGCGAACGACCAGTTCAAGCCGGCGTTTCTTGCCATCAGCCCAAACGGCAAGATTCCGGCAATCGTCGATTCCGAAGGGCCGGGTGCAAAGCGCTATTCGATGTTCGAGTCGGGCGCGATCCTGATCTACCTTGCCGGCAAGACCGGCAAGTTCATGCCCGATGATCTCGCCGGAAAATACGACGCCTTGCAATGGCTCATGTTCCAGATGGCATCGGTTGGGCCGATGTTCGGACAAGTCCACCATTTTCTGCGCGCGGCGCCGGAGCCCGTTCCCTATGCGATCGAGCGCTACTCGAAGGAGAAGGATCGCTTGTACGGCGTGATGAACAAGCGCCTCGGCGAATCGCGCTACTTGGCGGGGGATGCCTATACGATCGCCGATATCGCGACCTACCCGTGGGCTTCCCGCTTCGACTATCACAAGACCAACCTCGAAGATCATCCGAACGTGAAGCGTTGGTTCGATGAGCTCAGTGCGCGGCCGGCAGTGCAACGCGGGATGGCGGTTCCCTAAACAGTCCGGTTGAACTGCACAGGACGCGCAAGGGATGCAAAGCAATCCGGCAGTCCGTTGCGTGCTTTGATGTGAAATACGTTAGTTCTTTCTCGCGTACCGGATCAGGAACGCGTTGATCTCTTCGATCCGCAACTGCGGTTCATGAGGATTGGGTTGATTGCCGACCACCCGATTCATCCATGCCATGTTGCGTTCCATGCGGGCGGTCACCGCCGGCCATTCGGCTGCGGTGTGACGGCGCGGATCCGGCAGAACATGGCACTGCTGGCACGCCAAGCGGAACGATTGACCCGACGCGGCGTCGAGCTCCGGATAGCGACCGCCATCAATCGGCGATTGCGCATGGCGCCGAAGGTAGGCAGTCAGCGCGCCGACCTCCGCGGGATCGGGTGTCGCCGCATCGCCCATCATCTCTTTCATGAGCCCGCCCATGTTGCCCTTGCCGTCGATGCGCTTCACCATGCGCTCGACGACGCCCGGCCAACGGGATGGATCGTGCATCGCGGGGTTCGGCAGGTGATGGCACTGCACGCAGTA
>JANMUI010000897.1:0-2861 GCA_031391405.1 Betaproteobacteria bacterium | reverse complement strand
CGACGACGACCGTCTGGCCCCAGGCGTCCGTCAGCTTCTGCGCGAGCATATGACCAGCGGCTGGGTGCAGGCGCAGTCCTATCCGACCAAGCCGGTGCGGATGCTAATCCCGTTCGCTCCCGGTGGCGCGACCGATATCGCCGGTCGTATGCTCGCGCAGAAGCTGACGGACGCCTGGGGCCAGACGGTCGTCGTTGAAAATCGGGGCGGTGCGGCCGGCAACATTGCGGCCGCCGAGATCGCAAGATCGGCACCTGACGGTTACACACTGTTCTTCACCTCGGGCTCGGTCGTCACCGCAAACGAGCACATATACCTGGGCGCCACGTTCAAGCCCGAGCGTGATTTCCTCGCGATCACCAATGTCGTACGGGGGCCGCAAGTCATCGTCGTTCCCGCGAATTCCCCATACCAGACATTGAGCGCGCTGATCGAAGCAGCGAAAGCGAAGCCTGGCGAACTCAACTACGGTCATGCGGGCGTGGGCAGCCAGACGCATCTTGCCGCCGAGAATTTTCTTTACGCCGCGAAGCTCGAAATCCAGCATGTGCCCTACAAGGGAGAAGGCCCCGCGGTCGCGGAGTTGGTTGCCGGGCAGACGACGATGGCGACACCCAACCTCGCTGCCGCGATCAGTTTCATCAATGCGGGCAAGTTACGCGCGCTTGCCGTGACCAGCCGTGAGCGTTCGCCGCAACTGCCTGCTGTGCCCACCGTCGGCGAAACAGTGTCCGGATTCGAGAACTACGGTTGGTTCGGACTCGTTGCGCCGGCCGGTACACCAAAGGAGACCATCGACAAGGTGCATCGCGATACCGTCAAGGCGCTCGATGCACCCGATCTGCGTGAACGATACGCGGCACAAGGAATGTCGGTCGTTGCGAATACCCCGGAAGACTTCGACAAGGCGATGCGCGCAGAGCGTGTGATGTGGGCCAAGATCGTGGCCGAGCGCAGAATCAGCGTGAAGTAAAGGAGTGTTGACCGTGAAATGCATCGGATGGCTGGCTGTGGGTTTCATGGCGTTGACCGGGTCCGTTGCGCATGGCCTGGAGGTCGCCGGCGTAAAGGTCGACGATAAGACGACCTTGGCGGGGCAGGACCTCGTGCTCAACGGCGCGGGCGTGCGCACGCGGGTGATCGTCGATGTTTATGTGGGCGCCCTGTATGTCGTCGCAAAGAAGGCGAGTGCGGCCGACGTATTGGCGCAGGACGGCCCCAAGCGCTTCCAAATGACGCTCTTGCGCGACATTGCCGGCAAGACGATGAGTGATGCTTTCGCTGAGGGGATCCAGAACAATACGAGCGATGGGGAGCGGCCGACGGTGAAGGTGCGAGCCGATGAGCTGACCGCACTCATCACCGCGATCGGCGAGGGCAAGAAAGGCCATGTGATCGCTCTCGACTTCATACCGGGCAGCGGGACGCAAGTGGTCTTCAATGGCCAGCCGCGCGGGAAACCGATTCCCGGCGACGATTTCTATCGCGTGCTGCTCAAGATCTGGCTCGGTGAAAAGCCGGTCGATAGCGGTCTCAAGCGCGCGCTGGTTGGAGGCGGATGACCTTTCATGTCACCGACAAAATTCGATGTGATCGTCGTCGGCGGCGGGCCCGGCGGGTCCTCTGCGGCGAAACAATTGGCCGGCGCCGGCCTATCGGTTGTCTTGCTAGACAAGGCGCGCTTTCCGCGCGACAAGCTCTGCGGCGGGCTCATCAGCGAGCGGAGCGCCAAGCTGCTTGATCGCATTTTCGACGCGTCGATTACACCAACCTATGAGCATGTATCGACCGGAGCGCGCTTGTTCTTCGATGGCGAACCGATCTCGCGGATCAGCGACCACAAGACATTTCGACTCACCATGCGGCGCACATTCGATCATGCGCTTCTCGAGTCGGCCCGTGCCAGCGGTGTGCATGTCCGCGAAGGGATCGCTGTGACGACGGTCGCTTCGGACCGCGCATCGGTCACGCTCGACAACGGCGATAGCCTTCATGCAGATTTCATCATCGGCGCCGACGGTGCGGCAAGCCGCGTGCGCAAGTCCGTGTTACCTATGGCGATGGACAAACACGGATTCGCGACCGGCGTCGAGATCGAAATCCCACGCGCACAGTTCCGTCGCGAGTGCAGCGACCCGGAAATCTATCTTGGCTGCGTCCGCTGGGGATACGGATGGATTTTTCCCAAGCGCGAAACCGTCACCGTCGGCATTGCGGGCCTGGCGCAGAAGAACCATGATATTCGCGGTGCGTGCCGCGCCTTCATGCAAAGGGTGCTCGGGTTCGTGCCCAACCAAAAACTACCCGGCTACCCGATTCCGTTCGGTAACCATCTGAAAGAGCCGGGGGTCGGCAACGTCCTGCTGGTGGGCGATGCGGCCGGCTTCGCGGAGCCGATTACCGGTGAAGGGATCGCCTTCGCGATGCAAAGCGCATGCTATGCGGCCGACGCGATCCTTGAAGCGCGTCATGCGGCGAATCCAAAAGCGGCGGCGAAATCGTACGCTACCCGCTGCAAACCGCTCATCCGGCTATTCGATGATGCGTGCCTCATGCGCTATCTCACCTTCTCGAAACCCACGGAGCGCTATTTCGTGAAGCTGCTGCAATCGAGCAACAGCGCAGCCAAGCGGTATATGGATATCGTCGCGGCGGATTCGGACTATCGCGAGTACGTTCGCTTTCTCGCGAAGACCGCTTTCCTGCGCTTCCCGAAGATGGTCTCGACCTTGTTGGCCGGGAGGAGCGTCCACTAGGAGTCCGTGCGGCGAATCCGCCCAGACTCGAATTGCACTTACTTAAGCCGCTTAGGGCTCAAGCCTCCGTGCGCCCAGAGCCAGTGGAAGGGTGACCCAGGCGTG
>JANMUI010000834.1:0-9323 GCA_031391405.1 Betaproteobacteria bacterium | reverse complement strand
GAATGATGTCGGCTCAGGATGTGCGTAGATGATCAGAACTTCATTGGGTGCTCATCGCATCGATTCGCAATTTGGGGCAGGCCACGGTACGAGGGGCGTAATGTCCGGGGCTCTATTTGCGTAGGTGGGGCATTTGCCGATTGCCCGAACAGGTCGCTCGCTATTCGAGAGGATGCGCGCGATGGTTCCTATCGGAAGCTCTCCAGCGGAAACTGAAACCTTTACCACGGCGACTCGCACGACGCGACGGCCACGCAGAGAACGGGAGCCGTCGGGTGCGAAGCGCCATACGATGCGGGCGGGGGTAAGCCGTCACGCCCCCTTTATCAATCCCCGCCCTTTCCGTACACTGCGCGGAACTCAGGAGGAGGCGCGCACCGGCTGATGGCGGGCGCGCAAAGGCGACATGCCACAGCTATACGTGAACAATGTGTCGGTCCATTTTGGCGGGGTCGTGGCCTTGGACGACGTGTCGTTTGAAGTCGAGGCACGCACCATCGTCGGGTTGATCGGTCCCAACGGGGCGGGCAAGACGACCCTGTTCAATTGCCTCAGCCGGCTATATGCCCCCACGTCGGGTGATATCCGGTTTGAGGAAACCGGTATTCTCGCTTTGCCGCCGCATCGCATCGCATCGCTAGGGATCGGGCGCACCTTTCAGAATCTTGCTTTGTTCCCGACCATGACGGTGCTGCAGAACGTGATGGTCGGTGCGCATAGTCGAACGCGTTCCGGGTTCATGAGCAACGCATTGCGGTGGTCGCGCGTCGAGGCGGAAGAAGTCGCGTGCGCCACGGATGCGCGGAGTCTTCTCGGCTTCCTGACACTCGGTGATGTCGCCGATCGTCCTGCGGCGGGACTGCCCTTTGCAACCCTCAAGCGGGTCGAGCTCGCACGGGCACTCGCTTCGCAGCCCACGCTTCTCCTGCTTGATGAACCGGCCGGTGGGCTCAATCACGAGGAAGTCGAAACGCTCGGCGCCTTGATCCGTCGCATTCGGGACGAACGCGGCGTCACCATCCTGCTGGTCGAGCATCACATGAACCTTGTGATGGCCGTGTCCGACAAGGTGGTGGTGCTCGATTTCGGTCGCAAGATTGCCGAAGGCACGCCCGCGGAGGTGCAACAGAATCCGGAAGTCATTCGGGCGTATCTCGGCGCCTCGCTCGAAGACGCGACACCGTGACACCTATCCTCGAGCTGCAGGGACTGGAGGCGTTTTACGGTCGCGTCAAAGCGCTGCACGGCGTGAGCTTTTCGATTCCGGCCGGAGGCATCACCGCGATCCTCGGTGCGAACGGCGCAGGCAAGACCACGACCTTGCGTGCGATCTCGCGCATGGTGCGAACGACGGGCACCATTCGGATCAACGGATCACCGATCGATGCGCTCGCGACCGAAGACGTCGTCCGGCTTGGTGTCGCACACGCGCCAGAGGGTCGCGGCACGTTCACCCATCTCACGGTCGAAGAGAATCTGCGACTTGGCGCATGGGGCCGCAGCAACCGGGCGAATCTCGAGCGCGATTTCCGGCGCGTGTTCGGATATTTTCCCGTGCTGGAGATCCGGCGGGGTCAGGCGGCGGGGACACTTTCAGGCGGCGAACAGCAGATGCTGGCGGTGGCGCGCGCCTTGATGCTGGAACCAAAGCTCCTCTTGATGGATGAACCATCGCTCGGTCTTGCCCCGCTGGTGGTGCGCGTGATCTTCCGGATCCTGCGAACAGTGAACAAGGAAGCGGGCGTGAGCATCCTGCTGGTGGAGCAGAACGCTGCATTGGCGCTGGAGCTGGCGGATCAGGCGTTCCTTCTTGAAACAGGGAGAGTGGTGCTGCAAGGACCGGCGGCAGAATTGCGGCGGGACGATTCGATCAGGCGGGCGTACCTCGGCTACTGAGTCGAGACTTCAGGCAAGTAAAGCAAGTAAAGTTTTACCACAGAGGACACGGAGGACGCAGAGGAACAACGAGGGAAAAGCTAACTGGAGGTTGCAATGGATCTGCATTTGAACGCGACTGACAAATTATGCAGCGCGGATCTCCAAGCAATACTTCTGTTTTCCCCTGCGTCCTCTGTGGTGAAAAACGTCGTGGGCCTCAGGTAGGAGAAACAATGGAAGTCTTTATCCAGCAAGTCGTCTCCGGCCTCGCTACCGGCAGCATCTACGCCGCGCTCGCGCTTGCGCTCGTCATGATCTACGAGGCCACTGACGTCGTGAATTTCGCGCAAGGGGAAATGGCGATGTTCGCAACCTACATTTGCTGGACCATGCTCGATGCCGGCATGCCGTATTGGGCGGCCTTCTTCCTTACGCTCGCGATCGCATTCAGCGGTGGTGTCCTGATCGAGCGCGTCGTGATTCGCCCGGTCGAGAACGCGCCGATTCTCGCGATCGTTATCGTCACCATCGGCCTCTTGGTAATCTTCAACAGCATGGCCGGATGGATCTACTCCTACATCCAGAAGCCGTTTCCGAGCCCGTTTCCGAAGGAGCCGTTGCGCGTCGGTGGCATCGTGTTCGGTGCGCATGATCTCGGGCAGATCGGTGTGACGCTCGTGATGCTGCTTTGCATCTGGCTCTTCTTTCGATTCACCCCGCTAGGACTCGCGATGCGCGCGGCGGCGCAGAATCCGATCTCGAGCCGCCTTGTCGGCATCCGCGTAGGATGGATGCTTGCGCTTGGCTGGGGTCTTGCCGCGATGTTCGGCGCCGTGGCCGGCATGATGGTGGCGCCGATCGTATTCCTTGACCCGAACATGATGGCAGGCATCCAGATCTATGCATTCGCTGCCGCGACCTTGGGCGGATTCACCAGTCCCCTCGGCGCTGTGGTCGGTGGTCTGATCGTAGGTGTGGTCGAGAATCTGGTCGGCACCTATGTGAAGTTCATCGGCACCGAGCTAAAGTTCAGCGTTGCACTGGTCATGATCATCGGCGTGCTGGTCCTAAAGCCGTCCGGACTGTTCGGACGTACCGTGGTGAAGCGCGTATGAAATCGCTTCGCGCATCGCCTGTGATACTCGGGGTGGTGATCCTTGTTGCATGCGCACTGCCGTTGCTACTCTCCAATTTTCGCTTGTTCCAGTTCACCCAGGTCTACATCTATGCGATCGCGCTGCTCGGCCTCAACATCCTTACCGGCTACAACGGTCAGATCTCCCTGGGACATGGCGCGTTCTATGCGATCGGCGCGTATGTCGCGGCAATCATGATGGACCAGTGGGCGATTCCGTATTGGCTCACGATTCCGGTCGCGGGCATCGTTTGCCTGGCCGCGGGTTTCCTTTTTGGTCTGCCCGCCTTGCGACTCGAAGGCCTATACCTTGCGCTAGCCACCTTCTCGCTCGCATTGGCCGTGCCGCAGATACTCAAGTACTTCGAGCACTGGACGGGCGGCTCCCAGGGCCTTGTCCTCAGCAAACCTGATGCGCCGTTCGGATTGCCATTGAATCCGGATCAGTGGCTCTATTTCTTCACGCTTGCCATCCTGCTTGTGCTCTTCTGGCTCGGCGCGAATCTGTTGCGCGGTCGAGTCGGGCGGGCCATCGTCGCGATTCGCGACAACCACATCTCCGCGCAGGCGATGGGGATCGACAATGCCCTCTACAAGTCGCTCACGTTCGGGGTGAGCGCTGCGTACACCGGCATCGCGGGTGCCCTGTCGGCGGTTGCGATCGCGTATGTCGCACCGGACTCCTTCAATATTCTTCTGTCGATCACACTTCTTATTGGTGTCGTGATCGGTGGACTCGCATCGATCTCGGGCGCGATCTATGGGGCGTTCTTCATCCAATTCGTGCCGAACTGGGCACAGGACATTTCCAAGGCTGCGCCGTGGGCCATCTTCGGCGTCTTCCTGATCGCATTTATCTATGTCATGCCGTTCGGTATCGCGGGCGCAGTACGCGTTTTGGCGGCGCGCCTGACCGGGCGGCAGGGCTTGAAACCGGGCGAGTCGGACTCGCCCTCGGCAGTTCGCACATCGTCGTAGGAGGACACATGAGGAAATCATCGCAGCTCATCGCAATCGCCGCAGCGCTTGGAATCACCGCAACAATACCTGTCGGCGCGCAGACGCCCGGCGTGACGGCAACCGAGATCAAAATCGGTAACATCAATCCATACAGCGGCCCGGCATCGGCGTACGGGACGATCGGCAAATCGATCGGTGCGTACTTCAAGATGGTGAATGAACAGGGCGGCATCAACGGCCGCAAGGTCAACTACATTAGCTACGATGATGGCTACAGTCCGCCCAAAGCGGTGGAGATGGCCCGTCGCCTGGTCGAGCAGGATCAGGTTGCCGGGATCTTCCAACCGCTCGGTACGCCGTCCAATTCGGCGATTCACAAGTACATGAATCAGCAGAAGGTGCCGCATCTCTTCGTGGCCACGGGTGCGACGAAATGGAACGATCCGAAGAGCTTTCCCTGGACGATGGGGTTCCAGCCCAACTACCAGACGGAAGGCCGGATTTATGCCGCCTATACGTTGAAGAACGTAAAGGATGCGAAGGTCGGCATCCTGTTCCAGAACGACGACTACGGCAAGGACTACCTCAAGGGCTTCAAGGATGGGCTGGGCGACCAGGTCAAGAAGCTCATCGTCATGGAGCAAAGCTACGAGATTACCGATGCGACGATCGATTCACAGGTAGTGAATCTCAAGAACAGCGGCGCCAACGTATTCTTCAACATCACCACGCCCAAGTTCGCGGCCCAGGCGATCAAGAAGGCGCACGACATCGGCTGGAAGCCGCTGCACTTCCTGAACAACGTGTCGAGCTCGCTCGCGGCGGTGTTGCACCCGGCGGGCGCGGACGCCTCGAAAGGCCTGATTACCGCGTTGTACATGAAGGAGGTGACCGATCCGCAGTGGAAGAACGACAAGGCTTTTCAGGAGTGGCTTCAGTGGATGAAGAAGTACTATCCCGAAGGCAAGGTCGACGACCAGTTCAATGCGTACGGCTACTCTGTCGCGCAACTGATGACGCAGACGCTCAAGCAATGCGGCAACGATCTGTCGCGCGAGAACATCATGCGGCAAGCCGCGAATCTCAAGGATGTGGATCTTCCCATGCTGCTCCCCGGGATCAGGGTCAACACGAGTCCCACCGATTTTGCGCCGATCGAACAGGAGCAACTCGCGCGCTTTGATGGCGAGCGGTGGGCGCTTTTCGGCGAAATCCTGGATGCGTTTCGCAAACACTAGCAACGCGCGCGCCTGCGTGCATTGCTGAGAAGGGTGAGGGATGAAGGGTGAACCGGCATTCGCCCTTCAACGCCGCGGCCACCCGGCAGGTGATCTTCTCGTCCAATGCATGGGTCGACTCACTGCTGTTTTCTCAGCTCGTCAGCGTTCCACCCGCCGCCCAGCGCTTTGACCAACGCGACGCCGGCGGCGAGCCGGCGCCCCTCGAGGTTGAGCGCATTCCGTTCGGCGGTGAGCGCAGTGGTCTGCGCATTGATGACATTGAGAAAGCTCACGACCCCCGCCTTGTATTGATTCGTGACGAGATCGACGGCCTGGCGCGCCGCACGGACCAGCGCATCCTGGACCTTCGCTTGCTCTTCGAGGATGCGCAAGGTTGCGAGGTTGTCTTCGACTTCCTGGAAGCCGGCGAGCACCGTCTGCCTATACAACGCAACCTCGGCATCGTACGCGGCGATGGCTTGATCGGAGACGGCTTTGCGGGCGCCGCCGTCGAAGAGCGTCTGGGCCAGTCCGGTGCCGAGCGACCAGATCCGGCTCGGCGCGCTGATCAGATCGCCAAGCAGACTGTTGCGAAGTCCGAACGATGCCGACAGGGACAACGACGGATAGTAGGCCGCCTGCGCTACGCCGATCCGGGCATTCGCCGCGGCCATGCTGCGTTCCTGCGCCGCGATGTCGGGGCGGCGCTCGAGGAGCTCCGAGGGGAGACCAGGCGGCAGGATCGGATGCTTCGCGGCAAGCGGCGCGGGGGCTATCGAAAATGTCGATGCGGGCTCGCCCACGAGCAACGCGATTGCATGCTCGAAGCGGGCGCGATCGACACCGGCGTCAATCAATTGGACCTGCGCCCCTTTGAGTTGCACATCGGCCTGTAAGATATCGACCTTCGCGGCCACACCCGCCTCATAGCGGTTGCGGGTGAGATCGAGGGAGCGTTGAAATGCGGCCACGGTGTCCTCGAGCAGCGCTTGCAATGCGTCGGTGATCCGCAGCGAAAAATAATTCTGCACGAGCACCGCTTGTGCCGAGAGGCGTGCGGATTCGAGGTCGGCCGCGCTTGCTTGCACGTCCGCCTCACCGGCCTCCACCAATCGCCGCACGCGCCCCCACAAATCCGGTTCCCAGAGCGCATCGGCGCTCAACTCGTAGCGGGTCGTCGAGTTACTGTTGAAGCTTGCACGCGTACCGGATCGACTCGCAGTAGCCGCCGCGCCAATCGACGGGAAATATCCCGCGCGTGCCTGGGCCGCGATCGCCTGTGCCTGCCGATAACGTGCTTCGGCAATCCGAATATTCTGGTTCGAGATTTCAACGCGTGCCGCGATCGCATCCAGTTGCGGATCGCCGAACATTGCCCACCAGGCACCGCGCGGGATGCCATCCGCTGGCGCCGCCTCTTTCCATCCCGGCATTGGCCGGTACGCAGCGGGAACAGGCGCGGAGGACTTCACGTAGTCGGGCCCCGCGACCGTGCAGCCACCCACGCAGGCCCCAAGTATCGAGACCAGTACGGTGCGCCGCATCAGGCTTCCTTCAACTTGCCGGCGGCACGCCACCGGATCCAGCGACGCGCAGTCCACAGGCGAAGGCGTTCGAGGTAAAGATAGACCACCGGAGTCGTGTAGAGCGTCAGCAATTGCGACAACAGCAATCCACCAACGATAGCGATGCCAAGCGGCGTTCTCAGCTCCGCACCATCGCCCGCGCCGAGCGCAAGCGGCAGCGCGCCGAGCGCGGCGGCAAACGTGGTCATCAGGATCGGCCGGAAGCGCAGCAGGCATGCTTCGCGTATGGCCTCGCGTGGCGCCTTGCCGTGTTCGCGCCCCGCGGTGATCGCGAAGTCGACCATCATGATCGCGTTCTTCTTCACGATTCCGATCAAGAGGAACACGGCGATGAGCGCGATGATATTGAACTCGCTGTCGAACATCATCAAGGCGGCAAGTGCACCCACGCCGGCGGACGGAAGCGTCGAGAGGATCGTGATCGGATGGATGAAGCTCTCATAGAGCACGCCGAGCACGATGTAGAGCGTGATGATCGCCGCAAGAATGAGGATCGGCTGCGTCGAGAGGGTCGCCTGGAAGCCGCGTGCCGTGCCCTGATAGCTTCCCACCACCGAGGCAGGCATACCGATGCGCACCATGGTGTCCTGGATCGCGGCCGTCGCGGCCGAGAGCGATACGCCCTCGGGCAGGCTGAACGAGATCGTCGCCGCCGCAAATTGCCCCTGGTGATTGACCGAGAGCGGCGCGTTGGTAAGCTCGTACCGCGAGATCGCGGCAAGTGGCACCTGCGCGCCGTTGGGTGTGCGAATGAAGACGTCCTTCAGCGCTTCCGGCCCTTGCGCATACCGTGGATCGACTTCCATCACGACGCGATACTGATTGCGCTCCGTGTAGATCGTCGAGACCAGCGCCTGGCTGAACGCGTTGCCAAGGGTCGTATCGATGAGATCGGTCGTGACGCCGAGGCGGGCGGCGGTCGGACGATCGATGATCACGCTCGTCTGCAATCCGCGCGTTTCCTGATCCGAGCTGACGTCGGCTAGCTCTTTCACGTCCTGCAGCGCTGTTTGTAATCGCGTGGTCCAGGTGCGGAGCATCTCGACATCGTCCGATTGCAATGTGTACTGGAACGACGCGTTCCCTTGGCGGCCGCCCATCCGCACGTCTTGAACCGGCGTCAGCCAGAGATTCACGCCGGCAACGCGGGCAATGCGCGGGCGCAGTCGTGCGACGACTTCGGCCGACGAAACCTTGCGCTCGCTAAATGGTTTCAGCGATACATGCATGTAAGCGGAGTTGCGGGAACCGCCACCGGCGGAAGCGGAAACGGAAGCCACCGCCGGATCACTGCTCACCAGCTCGACCATGAGGGCAAGCTTGTCTCGCGTGATGTTGAACGAGGCGGTCTGGTCGGAGCGGAGAAATCCAACCAGCCGGCCGGAATCCTGCTGCGGAAAAAACCCCTTTGGGATGTCCGTGTAGAGGGTGACATTGAGCACGATGGCGCCGGCCATAAGAAGAATCATGATCAATGGATGCCGCAACGACCAGTCAAGGCTCGTCCGATAGCCACCGATGATCCACCCGAATACGCGCTCGCCTTGTCGCGACATCCAGCCTTGATCGGACGGTGGCTTCACCGTGAGAAGGCGCGCGCACATCATCGGTGTCAAGGTGAGCGACACGACGAGCGACACCATCACCGCCACTGACAGCGTCACGGCAAATTCGCGGAATAGCCGGCCCACGATCCCGGACATGAAGAGGATCGGTATGAACACCGCAACCAGTGACAAGCTCATCGACAGCACGGTAAATCCGACCTCACGCGCACCGATGAGCGCGGCGGCAGCAGGCGCGACGCCTTTCTCAATGTGGCGCATCGTGTTCTCGAGGACGACGATGGCATCGTCGACGACGAAGCCGGTGGCGACGATCAGCGCCATCAAGGACAGATTGTTGAGGCTGTAGCCTGCAAGATGCATGAATCCGAATGTGGTGATGATCGAGATCGGGACCGCCACCGCCGGAATCAGTGTGGCCCGCACCCGGCGCAGGAACAGGAAGACGACGAGCACCACGAGGCCGACGGCAATTGCGAGCGTTTTCTCGACCTCTGCGAGGGAAGCGAGAATGGTGGAAGTGCGCTCGGAGGTGATCTCGAGCTGCATCGCCGCGGGAATCGACCCGCGCAGCCAGGGCATCAACTCGCGGACGCGCGCGACCGCTTCCAGAATATTGGCGTTCGGTTCCTTGTAGATGAAAAGCAGCACGGCCGGGCGACCGTTCGACGTACCGTAGTTGCGCGGATCCTGCACATCATCGAGGACTTCCGCGATATCGCCCAATCGAATCGCCGCGTTGTTACGCCAAGCCACGATCAGCGGGCGGTATTCGACCGCGGTATAGGCTTGGTCGTTCGCGTAGATCCACCATTGCCGGTCATCGACTTCCACCAATCCCTTGGGACGATTGGAATTAGCCGCAGCCAGCGCCGCGCGCACGTCCTGCAACCCCAGGCCGTTCGCATGCAGCGCCTTCGGATTCACCTGGACCCGCACCGCCGGCAGCGCACTGCCGGAAACGTTCACCTGTCCGATG
>JANMUI010000798.1:0-1389 GCA_031391405.1 Betaproteobacteria bacterium | reverse complement strand
TCGACGACCAGCCCGAGTCCATTGGCCCTGAGGCCGATGAGGCCTTGGATGTGGGGGTTGCCCTGCGCAAATCGCCGACCCGCCACGATGATGTCGCCCGATTTCACTTTCTTCGGAAAGTCCGAATCGAGCCCGCACATGAAATGCGGCTTCAGTACCGCAGGATCGAGCTCGCGTTTGAGCGCGAATTCGAGGGGCATCATGTCGCCGTCGATGCCGACGTTGTCGCCGAATTTCCAGCAGGTACCGCGATAGATCCATTGCATGAAAGCTCCCTACTGCGGCAGTAATTCGCGCGGATCGGCAATCTGCCCCGCCACCGCGGAAGCCGCGACCGTCGCCGGATTCGCCAGATAGATTTCTGATTTCGCCGAACCAAGACGACCGTAGTCGTTGCGGGTCCCGGTGTTGATCGACACTTCATCGTCGGCCAGCCCACCGATCTTGCCCCCCGCGCAGACACCGCAACCCGGCGCAGTGATCGCAGCACCGGCGTCGACAAAGATCTTCATGATCCCTTCGGCCTCGGCATTCGAGAGCACTTCCTGCGTGCCGGGGGTTACAAAGAAGCGCACGTTCCGATGAATCTTTCGACCCTTGAGGATGCTCGCAGCAACACGCAGGTCGGCAAGGCTCGATGCCGCACAGGAGCCAATGAACGCGTGATGAATTCTCTTGCCTAAAACCTGTGAGATGCCAACAACTTTATCCGGCGTGGGCGGAACGGCGATTTGAGGCTCCATCACATCGAGGTCGTATTCGACGACTTGCCGAAACGGCGCGTCAGCGTCGCTCTGCACCAGTTCGAGGGGACCTGTGACCCGCGGCCGCAAGTAGTCGAGCGTCGCCTGGTCGGGTTCAATGAGCGCGGACTTCGCCCCAATTTCAATCGGCGTATTGCAAAGCACCTGCCGGCCCGCAAAGTCGATGCCCGCAAGCGCCGGCCCGCCATACTCGATCACGCCATAGTCGACCATGTCGACATCGAGATCGGCGATAAGCTTCTGGCCGACATCCCGCATCGTCGTACCGCGTGCGAGCTTGCCTTTCAAGTTCACTCGGATCGTATGCGGCACGCGCAACCACACCGATCCGCACGCCAACAGCTCCGACACTTCGGTGACCACCGGGATACCAAGACAACCGACCGCCCCGTAGTTGGTCACATGGATGTCGTACGCACCCACGAACATGCCAGGCTTGATGTAGCCCAACTCCATCGGAAACACATGACCATGACCACCGCGCCCGACATCGAAGAAATGCTTGATACCGAATCGCTCGACGATTTCGCGCACCTGCTTCTGGCGCGCAACCGCGAGGGGACTGGTGGCAACCGGCTCGTGGTCGGTCGAGATCAGCAGCTTTTCCGGTGCATAAAGGCGTTCG
>JANMUI010000776.1:0-1666 GCA_031391405.1 Betaproteobacteria bacterium | reverse complement strand
CCACCTCATCGCCCAGCGTGCTCACGAAATTGGCGATGGTGGTGAAGTGCGGAGCGCTGTCACCACATAGAGCGATGAACGTAACGTGCTCGCGGCAGACCGCTTCGATGCCGCGGCTGCTGACGATCCCCTGTGAATATGCGAAAAGCACCACCTTCAGCAACATCGCCGGCGGATAGGCCGAGGCACCGACCAGATCGTTCTTGAAGCGCTTATCGAAATGCGACAGGTCGATCTCGTGATCGAGCAAGTGGTTCAGCGCGTGCTCGATCGTGCGAGGAATCAACTGCCGCGAAAGATCGACGACGAGAAATCGTGGGCTGGTGTCGATGTGTTTGTAGCGAGCCATGGCGGGGTGGATCTCGACGGCTGAAGGCCTATCGCTTCGACTGGAAATTGCCTCGCGCGTTCCGCGGGTGCATCATTCGAGAATGATTTTTCTACAACGTCGTTAGGCCTCAGACTCATCATGGCGGAGCTAGCTTGAAGAACGAGACGCTATGCATTACGAGCATCCTGGTCGCGCTGGGATTGTGCGGACTTTCCGCAGGCTTCGCGACCCGCTTGCCCTGGGCGCTGACGTTGTGGCCATGGCCGGACGGTCGCCTCACGTATTTGTTCATCGCCTCCATTCTCGCTTCGATGGCGATTGCAGTTTTTTGGATTGGAACTACGGGGCGCTGGCGTGCTGCTTTACCTGGAACAGTGAATGTCACGGTCTCCGCCGGGGGGATGGCGTTGTACTTAGCGGCAATCTACGCGCCACCGTCGGCTACGGAGCCTCGGCCCATCCAGCATGCTGTCGTCTTGGGGGGCTTCGCGCTGGCTAATGTCGTCCTCTTTTTCATCTTCCGCAAGACCTCGCTTGCCGGCTCGCAGCGGATGCCCCCGCTCGTATACGCATCGTTTTGCGCCTTTGCCGTTGTTCTGCTCTTGGTAGGTGGCGCGTTAGTCCTGGGCGCTTCGAATGTTATGCCCTGGCCAATGCAGCCAAGATCAGCGGTTCTCGTAGGATGGATCTTCCTTGGGGACGCACTGTACTTCTTGTTACCGCTTTCTACGCCCCTCTGGAACAACGCCCGCGCTCCACTCTTGAGCTTTCTGGCTTATGACCTCGTTCTTCTACCGCCGCTTCTCTCGCATTTGTCAACCGTCAAACCCGAGCACCAGGCAAGTCTGTACGTCTACATCTTCGTGCTCGCCTTTAGCGCATTGCTCGCGGTGTATTATCTGTTCATACATCGAAGCACCCGAAAGGGCTTGTTTTCTCGCGTGACAGATTGAGAATGTTCACCCGCCGCAATGGCGATTCCGACGCGGATAGTCACGCACGCTGAGGTAGCGAGTGCGATCCCCCTTCGGGGGAGTCTCTGGTTATCGAAGCCAAGAGACCACCGAAGTGTGCCACGCCTTGATTCAAAGCTCGAAGTTTTGCCTGCTGCTGGTGAGCATCGACCAGGAGCGCGCCGAGGAAACGCGCGCAGGCGGTTGTCCATGCGGGGGCGTGCTGCCCGCGCCGATTACCCGCGTAAGCCGCGCGGTTGTGATGCAGACGGCGCAAAATACCACAAGGCGTATTTCGATAGATTCCCCAATATCTGGTGCCATGGCGACTGGATTGAAGTCACACTGCACCACGGTTTTATCATTACAGGACGCTCCGATG
>JANMUI010000769.1:0-16850 GCA_031391405.1 Betaproteobacteria bacterium | reverse complement strand
GGCCGGTGGTCATCATCGAGGCGATTCATCACCACACGTTACTCGCACGCAACGCCCAGCGGGGCCTTCTCTGCACGACCCGCCGAACCTCCCGGCTCGACGCTACGGTGATCGTTCCGGTCACGGCGGTCGCCCATGGGTTCGTGACGCTGATCGACGTTGCATCGATTGCGCATGCGGCGTCGCAGGTGACCGCCGAGGTGGAGGTCGTCCTGCGCGTCGCGATCGGCGACTATATCGTGTTCGGACAACCGCTCGCGGATGTGAAAGCGCGCGTGCGGGCCGATGCGATCGCCGTGGGCGACGCGCTGGAAGAGGCAATCCATCGCGAGGGGAAGCGCGATATCGCGACCGATCCGCTCGATGGCATCGAAGAGCTTGAAACGATCGCCTGGACCTCGATATCCACCGCGCAATCGGATCCCGACGCGGGAGTGCTCACGATCTACAGCCTGCGCGACATCCTCGCGCGCTGGGCGAGCGAGCCTGAGGAGCAGGCGGATCGCGACGGGGCGCCGGTCGTCTATGTCGACAACGTGATGCCGCGGCTCTTGAACGCGTTCGAGTCGCTGGCGGTATCGGCGTCGGAATCGATGCAGCATCAAAGCTACGCGGAGATCCTGCGCACATTCGAGCTCTTGTTCGATCGGCTGCCGCCCGACGCGCAGCGCCGTGTCGAGGACATCCTGTTGCGTACCCTCCCGGCAATGGGCGAGCACGTCCTCACGGCCGAGTTGCAGACATCGCTCGCGGCATTGATCGAGCGCCTCGACCACGGCGGGCGCGCCGAGACGGCCGCGGCGGTGCGTGCGGCGACGGAACAGCTTGCCGACACCATCGGCAAGCTCGGTTCGCGCTCGACGCGCGCGAAATGATGCGGATCGCTCTCAGCCTGGTGGCGATGTTCGCAACCGGATCGGCGTCTGCGCATGCCGGTCATTCACCCGCCGACTGGTGGTTGTGGCTCGTGTTGCTCGCCGGCGCGCCGCTTTACGCGTTCGGCGCAGGTCGATTGTGGCGCCATGCGCGAATCGGGCGTCGCCTCGTCGCACGGCGCGCGCTCGCGGCCGGCCTGGGTTGGCTCGCGCTTATCGGTGCGTTGGCGCCGCCGCTCGACGCGCTTGCCCAGGTGTCGTTCGCGGCACACATGGTTCAGCATGAAATCCTGATGCTCGTCGCGGCGCCGTTGCTCGTGCTTGCGCGACCGCTCGCCGCGTTCATGTGGGCGTTGCCGCTCGCTGGACGGCAGGCCGTGGCGCGGCCGTTTCGCGGTGCGTGGTGGCGCCAGGCGTGGGGCTGGCTCGTCGCACCGCTGACCGCATGGAGCGTGCACACCGTCGTGCTGTGGACATGGCACGCACCGGCGTGGTTCGAGGCGGGATTGCAACATCGCGGGATCCACGACCTGCAACATGCGAGTTTCTTCATTGCTGCACTGCTGTTCTGGTGGGCGCTCGCGCGGCGCCGGTCCGACGGGGTGGGCCTGTTGTACGTGCTCACCACGTTGCTGCACACCGGGGTGCTCGGTGCACTGCTCACGTTCTCGCCGCGCGTGTGGTACCCGACTTACCTCCACACCGATCATCCCTTTGGCCTGACACCCTTGGCCGATCAGCAACTCGGCGGCCTGATCATGTGGGTGCCGGCGGGCGCGATCTTCATCGTGGCGGGTCTCGTGCTCGTCGAGCAATGGATGCGCACGCTCGAGCCACGCTCTCCGCATTCGCCGCGCACGGGTGCGTCATGATTCGATCGTGCAGCGCAGTGGGTTGGATGCTGGCGGCGGCGAGCAACCTGCTCATGGGCTGCATCGATCGCGCCGCGGATCATTCTGGCGAATCGCCGCGCACGACACGCGCTGCGCTGCGCGAAGAAACGGGCGATGCGCTGCGCCGCGGAGCCTTGGCATTGCACACCTACGGTTGCGGCGCGTGTCACCGCATCCCCGGCATCGCCGGTGCGGACGGTGTGGTCGGGCCGCCGCTCGTGAACATGCGACAACGCGTCTATATCGGCCGCGGGGTGCCGAATACCTCTGCCAACATGATTCGCTGGATCCGTGCGCCGCAGGCGATGGCGCCGGGGTCTGCCATGCCGGATATGCAGGTGAGCGCGGCCGATGCAACGGCGATGGCCGCATACCTTCACCGTCCCAAATGATCGGACACCACGGATGACCAACCGATGCGCACGCTCCTGATCCTCGCCGCTCTCGCGATGATGGCCGTGTCAGGCGGCGGCGCATTCATCTACTATGGTCTCTACAATCCGGCCGCCACGGTTCAGCACACCGCGCCCGTCTTTTGGCTACTGACCGTGGCGATGCGGCAGTCGGTGCAACATCATGCCCGCGACGTGCGCGTCCCGCCGCTCGACGAGATCGGTCAGATCGACGCAGGTGGGCAGCTCTACCGCGCGCATTGCGTGCAATGCCACGGCGCGCCCGGTGTCGCACCCGATGCCTTCGCGCTTGGCATGATGCCGCTGCCGGGCAACCTCGCATTGACGGCGCGCGAATGGCAGGATCCGGCGGAGCTGTACTGGGTCGTCCGCTACGGCATCAAGATGTCGGGCATGCCCGCCTGGGAGTTTCGCCTCACCGACCCGCAGTTGTGGGCGATCGTAGCGTTCGTGAATACGCTTCCGGGTCTGAGCCCGCGCGATTATCGATCGATGACGCAAGCGGGCACGCCCACGACCGCCGCCATCGCCGGCACGCCGATCGCCATCGCGCGGAATGGTCCGGATGATCAGGGCGATCTGGGTGATCAGGGCGATCACGGCGTTGCGGGCGATCCCGCGCGCGGTCGCATAGCGTTGCAGCAGTACGCGTGCGTCGCCTGCCATGTGATTCCCGGTGTGGTCGGCGCAGTGAATCCGGTGGGACCGTCGCTGGCCGGGATGGCGGCGCGCAAGTACCTCGCCGGCATGCTGCCGAACACGCCGCAGGCGATGGTCCGCTGGTTGCGCTCGCCGCAGACGGTCGCACCCGATTCCGCGATGCCCGATCTGGGCGTCTCCGAGCGCGATGCGCGCGACATGGCTGCCTTCCTCGAGACCTTGAAATGAACCGCCGGCCGCATGTCCTGTCGCATCGCCCATCTTGGCGATACGGTGCACCGTTCGCGTTCGCGTTGCTCGCGGCGTGCCACCGGCTGCCGGTCGCGCTCGATCCGCACGGATCAAATGCCGAGGAGACCGCGCAGATCGCATGGGTGCTCTTCGGCGGCGGCGCGGCCATCTTCGCGCTCGTGGTCGCGGCGACCGCATACGCCACGCTCGCGTCGCCGCGACGGCGCGCGTGGCTCAGCGGACGACGATTTGTCGTGGGCGCGGGGATCGTGTTCCCGGTGGTCGTGCTCACGGCGCTACTCGTCTACACCTTCAAGGTCTGGGGGGCATTGGCGGGCGAACGTGATGCCGCTCCTATCCGGATCGAGGTCATCGCGGAGATGTGGTGGTGGCGCATTCAGTATGCCGGCGCGAGCGGTACGACAACGCTCCATACCGCCAACGAGATCCACATCCCTGTCGGCCGCACCGTGGAGCTCGCGCTCAAATCGGCAGACGTGCTGCACAGCTTCTGGGTGCCGCAGCTCGCCGGCAAGCTCGACATCATTCCGGGTCGGGTGAATGTGCTGCGCCTCGTGGCCCGCAAAGCCGGTGTGTACCGTGGGCAATGCGCCGAGTTCTGCGGTGCGCAGCACGCGAAGATGGCGTTTCACGTCGTTGCGCACGCAGCGCCTGCATTCGATGCGTGGCTCGCGGCACAACGGCGTCCCGCGCCGCCGCCGCCTACGCCTGAGTTGGCAGCGGGCAGGGCGCTCTTTCTCAACCACTGCAGCGATTGCCACACCGTGCGCGGCACCACGGCGGACGGTGTACTCGGACCGGACTTGACGCACGTCGGCAGCCGCCAGTGGATCGCCGCCGGCACGCTGCCTAACAATGTCGGCACCCTGGCCGGCTGGATCGCCGCGAGTCAGCACATCAAGCCTGCCAACCGCATGCCCTCGTTCGATCGTTTCTCGGGTGACGCGCTACGCGTCTTGGCCACCTATCTCGCGAGCCTCGACTGATGGCGCCGACCGGATTTCCCAATTCGCTGCCGCGACCGGCCGATGAGCTTGCGCGCCTCGAGGCGGTGTGGACACCGCCATCGGGATGGCGACTGCTGTCGGCCGTCAACAACACGATCATCGGTCTTTTCTACATCGCCACCGCGTTCGCGTTTTTCATCGCCGCGGGCATCCTCGCGCTCTTGATGCGCATTCAGCTCGCGGTGCCCGAGAACACGTTTCTCGACCAGGCGCTCTACAACCAGATCTTCACGATGCACGGCACGGTGATGATGTTTCTGTTCGCGGTGCCGGTCGTGGAGGCGATCGGCGTGCTGCTCCTCCCCAACATGCTCGGTGCGCGCGACCTGCCGTTTCCACGCTTGTCCGCGTATGCCTATTGGGCGTACCTCATCGGCGGCGTGGTGTTCTTCGGCAGCCTCTTCTTCGGCAATGCGCCGGACGGCGGCTGGTTCATGAATCCGCCCCTCACCAGCTATCAATATTCACCCGGTGCGAACGCCGATTGGTGGCTGCTTGGGATCGGTTTCATCGAAATTTCCGCGATCGCCGGTGCCATCGAGATCATCGTCGGCATCCTGCGCACGCGCGCACCGGGCATGTCGCTCGACAAACTGCCGATCTATGCATGGGCGATGCTCGTCTTTGCCGGCATGATCGTGTTCGCGTTCCCGGCGGTGATCCTCGCGACGATGCTGCTCGAGCTGGAGCGGGCGTTTCATTGGCCGTTCTTCATCGCCGAGCTGGGCGGCGATCCGCTGCTCTGGCAGCACCTGTTCTGGTTCTTCGGCCATCCGGAGGTGTACATCATCTTCCTGCCCGCGGCGGGTATGGTGTCCTTGATCGTGCCGGCCATGGCGCGCACGCCGCTCGTCGCGCATCGACTCATCGTGCTCGCTCTCGCCGGCACCGGATTCCTGAGCTTCGGGCTGTGGGTTCATCACATGTTCACGACCGGCATCCCGCATTTGTCGCTCGCGTTTTTCTCGGCGGCGAGCATGGCCGTGACGATCCCAAGCGGCATTCAGATCTTCGCGTGGATTGCCACGATGGGCGCCGGGCGCGTGCAGTGGAAGACACCGGCGCTCTTCGTGCTGGGTTTTCTCGCGGTGTTCGTGATCGGCGGCTTGACGGGCGTCATGGTGGCCGTCGTGCCGTTTGACTGGCAGGCGCATGACACCTATTTCATCGTCGCCCATCTGCACTACGTGCTCTTTGGCGGCATGGTGTTCCCGCTCTTCGCGGCGTTCTACTACTGGACGCCGTTGGTGAGCCGGCGGGCGCTCTCCGAACGACTCGGGCGCTGGGTGTTCGGTCTCATTTTCGTCGGCTTCAATGTCACGTTCTTCCCGATGCACATCACCGGGCTGGCCGGCATGCCTCGCCGCGTCTATACGTACAGCGCGGGCCTGGGTTGGGAGGATCTCAACATGCTCTCGACCGCCGGCGCATTCATGATCGCAGCCGGCGTGATCGTCTTTCTCGTGGACCTCGCGCGTAACTTTCGGATCGCGATCTCGAAGAACGCCGGCAATGTCTGGAATGCGCCGACGCTCGAATGGTTGCCGACCGGCAACTATTCGGTACGCAGTATTCCGATCATCACCAGTCGTGAGCCGCTGTGGGATCAGCCCGGTCTCTCAGCCGACGTCGAAGCGGGCCGCTACTATCTTCCCGGCACCGCAACCGGATGCCGTGAGACGCTCCTCACCAGCGCGCTCGACGCCCGACCCGAGTACGTTTTGCAATTGCCCGGTCCCGGTTGGACGCCATTCATCGCCGCGGCCGGAACCGCGGCGTTCTTCCTGCTCTTGACGGTCAAGCTCGTGTTCGCCGCTGCGATCGGCGGCGCAGTGGCCCTAATCATGATTCTTTGGTGGATGTGGGGAACCGATCCGGGGCCGAGCCATACGCCGGTGGCGATCGGCGGCGGTCTCACGGTGCCGGTCTATGTGACCGGACCGGCGTCGCATTCGTGGTGGGCGATGGTGACGTTGTTGCTGGTCGCCGGCATGCTGTTCGGATCGCTCGTCTTCGCCTACCTGTATCTGTGGACTGTCTCGCCGCAGGTGTGGCCGGCCGATAGCGCGACGTTGCCCGCGGCCCGCTACCCGATGCTGGCAGCGGCTCTGCTCGCCGCATCCAGCGCGGCGATCGCATTCGCGAGCCGCGCACTGCGCACGACGCGCTGCGCCGCACCCGGCGGCCGCCACTGGCCGGTGCGCCTCGCGCTCGCCGCCGCGATGCCGCTCGTCATGGCGGCGCTTGGCATCGAGCTCTATGGCCACTGGCGATCAGGTCTCTTGCCGACGGCGAGCAGTTATGGCGCAGTGGTCTATATGTTCGCCGTGCTGCAGGGTCAGCTCGTGCTGGTCGTGGTGATCATGGGCGGCTACACGCTCGCGCGTTCATTGAGCGGCTTGCTGGATGGCGCGCGTCGCGTCACCTTCGACAACACCATGCTGCTGTGGCACACCACCGTCGCACAGGGTCTGGTCGCACTCGCGGTCGTCCACGGCTTTCCGCGGATGCTCACATGAGAACGGTGCCAGTCGCGCCGATGCCTGCGGTGCCGGCCTGGCGTCTTTGGATCGGACCGCTCGTCTGGGCCGCGCATTTCCTTGCGATCTACGCGTTCACCGCAATCGCCTGCGCGCGCCACGTCGCGATCAGCGCGTTCGGGGTCGGCGCGGTAGCGTGGTTCATCGGCGCGGCAACCGCCATCGCCGCTGCTGTCTTGGGCGTCACGATCGCGCTTGCCCTGCGCGATGGCAGGTGCCCGGCATCGCGTGCGGCGCCGGCCGGATTCGTGCATTGGCTGACCGCGGCGCTTGCGTGCCTGGTGTTGCTCGCGATCGTGTGGGAAGCGCTGCCGATTCTGTTCGTGCCGTTTTGCGCATGAGCACCGCTCAGCACCGTGGCGCCAACGAACGCTGCGGGTCCAATCAACCTGGGTCCAATCAACCTGGGTCTAACCAACCGCGACACAAGATGCCGTATGAATACGCTTAGCCAGTACACCCAACGCGTTCTTATCGCCACTGCGATCGCAGCGCTCGTCGTCATCGCCTGGTGGTTGATCGACGTATTCATGCTGGTCTTCGGTGGACTGGTCCTCGCCACCGCCCTGCGCGCCTGCGCCACGCGGATCGAGCGCATCGCCCCGATGGTTGGGCGTGGCGCACTCGCGATCGTGGTCATTGGCTTCGTTGCACTGCTCGTCGCATTCTTCTGGTTCGTCGGGGCTCGCGTCGGCACCCAGCTCGAAGCGCTCCGAACGACCTTACCGCAAGCGCTCGTCTCGGCCCGCGAATGGCTGCACGCGTCCACGTTTGGTCTCACCATGCTCGATTTCTACGAGGGCGCGAAGGAGGGCGCCAAAGAGGGCGGCATTCCGTGGGCGCGGGTGGCGACCTTCACGACGGCCGCCGTCGGCGGGATCGGCAACACGGTGTTGATCATCGTCCTCGCGCTCTACCTCGCCGCCTCGCCCGGCCTCTACTATCAAGGACTGCTGCGGATGTTCTCGGCCAACGCGCGTCCAAATGTGGATGCGGCGCTCGCCGCCGCCGGCCAGGGTCTCGAGCGATGGCTGCTCGGCCAGCTGTTTTCGATGCTCGTCATCGGGACGCTCACGACGATCGGCCTTTATCTGCTGGGTATGCCGCTCGCGTTGTCCTTGGGCCTCATCGCGGGATTGTTCGCGTTCGTCCCGTTCGTCGGCCCGATTGCATCGGGCCTGCTTGCGGTAGTTCTCGCGTTCACCCAAGGGCCGATGCAGGCCTTGTACGTGGGTGTGCTCTGTCTTGTCATTCAGCAGATCGAGGGTTTTATTCTGAGCCCCCTCATTCAGCGGTGGACGGTCGCGCTGCCACCGGCGCTCGGATTGCTGTCGGTGATCATCTTCGGACTGCTCTTCGGGGTGATGGGTGTGCTCTTCGCGACGCCGCTCATGGTCGTGGTCATGATCCTCGTGCAAAAGCTCTATGTCGAGCGCGGTGGCGCCGACGACCGCGGAGGGCGCATCGCAACGTCGACGAAAGCTTTTCCCAAATGACATTCGAATTGCTGGGTCTGCAGGTACTTTGGGCGTTGGCGTATTACATCGCCCTTTTGGTCGTGGTCCGATTCGCCGGCAAGCGGCTCGCCGGCCAGACCACGACATTCGATCTGATCGTGCTGATTACATTGGGCGTGGTCATTCAAGATGTCGCGCTCGCGCCCGGTGCGCTCAATGCGCTCATTTTTGTAGTGACCGTATTTTCCGCGCATAAGCTGCTCGCCCTGTGCTGCGCGAAGTCCACATCGATCCGCCATCTTGTGCGCGGCAAGCCGCGCACGCTCGTGCAGGACGGTCGTATCCTAGATGCGGCGTTGGCACACGAAGGCATCACCCCCGACGAGTTGATGGCAGGGCTTCGAAAGCTCGGCCATGAACGGCTCGACGAGATCAGGGTTGCTGTGCTCGAGGAGACCGGACACATCTCAGCGGTCGTGCGCGACAAATCCCCGTGAACGCGTGTCTCGCGGGCTATATCGACCCTGGTGTGAATCGTGCACCGCGCGGCGCGTCCGGCGCCTGTTCGCGCATTTGGTCCCAAATTGCATCGGACCCCGCGGCCAACAGTTCCTTCGAATCAATCGACGCGATCGTCCACATTCCTTGACGCACCTCGGCAGCGAGCTCGCCTTCGTCCCACGTTACGAGACCCACGAAATAGCGCGTCTCGGGTGCATCGCGCGCGATCAGCGCATCGACGGCTGTCACCTCGCTGATGAAATACAGATCCTTGGATAAGGGGATGTCGGTCACATTCGGCGGGCTGTCCGACCGTATGACCGCAAACAGGGAATCCATCAACTTCGGGCCACCGAGATTCACCGGATGCCGGGGGCGTGTCGCCTTACCATCGGACGGAATCAACTGATCCAACGTTACGCCGATCGGACGGTTCAGGATCACGCCAAGGTGACGATTCCCGCCCAAGGTGCCCACCAGAACGACCGAGCTGGCGAAGGGCGGGACGAGGCCTGGCGATGCGACCAGAAGAAGCGTCTGTTTCATCGGCGCAGCGGAGGGCGCTGGCGGTATCTCGTCGGCTGCCACCGCCCCAATGCCCAGGTGGATTCCATATAACAATGCCCCGCAAGCGGCCAACGACCGTAGCGAAAGATTCATATCGATGCTCCTGTGCATGCATACAAGCGATCAGCGCAAAGGACATGCCTGCACCCTTAACGTGCGCCGATCCTGGATTGTTCTGCGGATTCTGCAGCGATGACCGTCTCCTGCTCATTGAAGCGATAGCCTGGGCAAAATCACTGAGGAACGTCGGTATTGCAAGCGACGAAACCGCGAACGGCTCAGCTCGTGGTTGAGGTGTCGGCGCAGGGCTTGCGAGCGAGCGGGCGCTCCGAGCGCATGCCGTTTGATGATCGCGTTCGCAACGGGTACGACGATTGCGTGCGCTAAGGCGGAAGCCGCTCGACGCGTAGCAATCGTGCGCACACCCGATTACGTTAAGCGCGCGCGAACGCAACTTTGAAAGGATCGCCATGCTCCGGAGCACCCAGACAATCACGGGATTCGAGATCGGCGCGACCGATGGTGTGATCGGCACGGTCGACCGCGCGCTTTTCGACGACGCGCGCTGGGCGATTCGCTATCTCGTGACCGACACCGGCGACTGGTTGAGCGGCCGCAAGGTGCTCATTTCGCCCCGTTCGATTTGGGCCATCGACGGGACGAACCAAGTCGTTCGCGTCGGCCTCACGCGCGATCAAGTCGCGAACGGCCCTTCGATCGACGTCGACAAACCGGTCGCGCGGCAGCATGAAATCGCGTATTCGCAATATTACGGGCACGCGCCTTACTGGGGTGGCCCATTGCTCTGGGGAACGAGCGGCGCGCCGATCGCCCCGCCCATCCCCGAGCCAGGGAGCCGCGCAGTTCCGGCACGGGTTGAGCAGCCAGGCGATGCGGCGGACGAGCACTTGCGCGCCAGCAACGAAGTCGCGGGTTACTACGTCGCGGCCACCGACGGCGACATCGGCCATGTCGAGGATTTTCTGTTCGACGACGAAACCTGGGCAATCCATTACTTGGTCATCGACACGCGCAATTGGTTGCCCGGCAAACGCGTCCTGGTCTCACCCGAATGGTTCGAGGAGATCGACTGGTCGGAGAGAAAAGTGATCGCCACAGTGTCGCGGGCCGCGATCAAACACAGCCCGGAATACAACGCCGCGAGCGTGGAGCGCGAATACGAAGAGGCGCTGCACCGCCACAATCGGAAGCCCACCTACTGGGGGACCCGGGACGAGCCCGTGACACCACTATCGATGCGCTGAAGCGTCGCGTCGAGCCCGGTCGGCCCTGGAAGGCCGACCGTCGACTCAACGGGCCCGGCGCTTGTTGGCGTCGGTCGCCGCCTCCTTGACGTCGCCCGCAGCTTTTTCAATTTTGCCTTCGGCCTGCTTCTTGAGGCCCTTGAGTTGCTGCTGTGTGCTGCCGGTCATTGATCCGACTTTTTCCTGCACCTTGCCGGCCATGTCCTTCATCGTCCCTTTCACATGATGCTTGTTCATCTCAGCTCCTCGATTGATGGAAGGTTCCAACGATCGCGCACCACGCGCGAGTACAGCGCCGGTAACGTCGCAAAAGTCATGCCCTGGGCCCGCGCACCTACCAGGCCCGACGCCCGGATCTGCGACGCGCCTAGCGCGAAGCGCTGACATGGCACCATCGTGATTGAAACCAGCGTAGCGATGAATTCCGGGGGCACCCGTCTCGCACGGCATTGCGGGAACGGTCGGTGAGTGACCGTGGGAGTGAGGCGAACGCGTGTCGGGCCCGCAATTTGCGTGGTCGCTTTCATCTTGACGGCGCAAGGCGCTCCCTGGAGTAGGAATTGAAAGTCGCCGCGGTAAAGAATATGGACGCCGACAACCAGAAGTTCATGGGATTGATCGCTCACGAGGTTCGCAATCCCCTGATGCCGCTGCGTAACGCGGCAATGGCGCTCGATCGGATGGAGGCCGGGGATTCACGCACGAGCTGGGCGCGTGGGGTCATTCAGCGGCAGGTGCAAATCATTGCCGATCTGGTTCAAACCCTGGTGGAGATCAGCGCCTTGCCCAGCCACCGGATGAAGCGAAACCCGGACACATCGCTCGAACGCGCATGCTCGGCCGCGCTCGCGACCGCAGTCGAGAAAGCGCTGCAGAACGATACCCACATCGTCATGACCACGCCGTTACCCAGGGCACGCGTCGCATTTCAATCCCCTGCACTTGAACGCGTCATTGGGATTCTGCTTGCTTACGCGACCCACCAGTCGGCTCCAGGAAACGCGATTACCTGTGCGGTGCGATTAGAGGGCGGGGCGGCAATCATTGAAGTCTCTGAGCGTGACCGCGGCGTGAGCGGATCCGAGCTCGCATCCCTCTTCGAGCTGCATGGGACTGGTCGGACTGCGAAGGGCGTGCCCGACTCGATGCACGGCGTGCGACTGGCCCTCTATCTGGCGAAGCAGCTTACCGAGCGCTATGGCGGGACCTTGCTGTGCCATAGTGGGGGCCTCGGTACGGGATCGACGCTCGAGCTGCGCGTGCCGCTCGTGTAAGCGAGCCGGCCCGGTGTTACTTCGTGCCACCTACCTTGCTGTCTTCTTCCTTGGCCGCTTTCAGCGCCTCGGGTTCGAGCAGCTCCGCGCTATGGTTCAACTTGATGAACACACCCCAACCGGCGAGCAATGCCGCCGCCATGACGCCGATCGTCGCCGCATACGGAAGTTGTGACGGGTCGTCGCGGCTGAACCGGAACGCCGCGACCAGCGCCTCGATCGTGAGCGCGACGACCAGCACGACCAGGAATCGCGACAGGAACCGCCGTACCCGCGAGGGGGAGCTCATTTGTGCCTCGCGTTGAATCTCTTCCTCGACGATCGTTTGTCCGAGCTCGAGCGCGGCCACCGCGATGGTGAGGAGAGCGATGCTGTTCAGCACCCCGTCGATGCGGGCCTGCATACCGTAGGGCGCGGACGGATCGACAACCTTCCATAGCTCGTATCCCGCGAATGCCAGCAACGCAAACGCGCTCACGACGAAGAGCACGCTGATCACGAGGTGCCCCGCAGGAAACAGCTTGAGTAGAAGTTTCATTTGCGACGCGTCGGTGCCGGTCAAAATACGAGGATGCCGAGCAAGACACCAAAAATGAGGATGACGAGGAAGATTGTGATCGCAATGAAGAACAGCAGCTTCGCAATCCCCTTGGCGCCGGCGGCGACGTTAGTGAAGCCTAGAAAGCCCGCGATCAGCGAGATCACGAAGAAGACAATTGCCAGTTTGAGCATGATCTATCCACATATGGGGGCCTATAAAAATTCAAATTTCCTGTCATTCCCGCGAAGGCGGGAATCCAGAGACTATTGAATCATCGGGGATTCCAAAAAGCCTAGTTTCCCGCCTTCGCGGGAATGACGAATTTTTAGAGGTGCCCATCTAAGATTCGCAGATGCACCCGTCAATCACCGCCGAATGCGTTGCGCAAAATCCGTGCCCGCGCAATTTATTCCCGATCGCTTGCGGCTGCGGCGTCCCGGCAGCGGCGCACGCCGCATTCGCCCGTCATACGATCGAGGACGGGGTACCATACCGAGGGTTCCAGTTCCGCGCACGTTGGTCGAGACGAACGAATGACAGCCGCTCCCGCTCCTCCCGAACGCGACCCGACGACCGCCACCTTCCCGCTCGTTGGCATCGGCGCATCGGCGGGAGGTCTCGAAGCGATCGGTGAGCTGCTGTCCGGGCTGCCTGCCGACACCGGCATGGCTTTCCTGGTGGTGCAGCACCTCGACCCTACCCACGGCAGCATGTTGGCAGAAATTCTCGCCAAGAAGACTGCAATGCCGGTGAAGGAAGCGCACGACGGCCAGACGATCGACGCCAATCACGTCTACGTCATCGTGCCCAACACGACGATGAGCGTTGCCGGGCGCCGCCTGCGCCTGCGCCGCCGCGTTGATGCGCCCGGTCCGCCGACACCGATCGACGAACTGTTCGATTCGATGGCCCACGATGTCGCGCAAGACGCCATCGGCGTGATCCTTTCGGGCACCGGATCGGACGGCGCGCTAGGCATGCAGGCAATCAAGGGCGAAGGCGGCATCACCTTCGCGCAGGACGAGGCATCGGCGCGTTTCAGGGCGATGCCGCGCGCCGCTGTCGAAATGGGTTGCGTCGACTCGGTGTTGTCGCCATCGGCGATCGCCGCCGCGCTGGCGCGCATCGCCCGCCATCCGATGCCTTGGCGCCAGCCCACTACCGAGGTTGGCGATCCGGCGGCCGACGATGAGAGCTTGAAGCGCATATTTCGCGTGCTGCGCCGCATCTGCGACGTGGACTTCAGCCACCATAAGCGCGGCACGATCAGGCGGCGGCTCGAGCGCCGACTGGTGCTGCATCAGCTCGCCACGCTCACCGACTACGTGGCCCTGCTTGAAGCCGATCCGAGTGAGGCACACGCCCTGTGCCAGGACTTTCTGATCAACGTGACCGGGTTCTTTCGCGATCCGGAGAGCTACGTGGACCTCGCCAGGACGGTCTGGCCGCGCCTGCTGGAGGGGCGTTCCGCGAAGACGCCCTTACGCATCTGGGTGCCGGCCTGTGCGAGCGGCGAGGAAGTCTATTCCATCGCGATGAGTCTGCTCGAATATCTGGGCGATCGCGCCAACGCCACGCGCATCCAGATTTTCGGAACGGATGTGAGTGAGGCCGCCATCGAAACGGCGCGCGCAGGCCGCTATATCGAAAACGTCGCGCGCGACGTTTCGCCCGAACGGCTGCAGCGCTTTTTCAGCAAGCTGAACGCCCACTATCAGGTCGCCAAAGGGGTGCGTGAGCTGTGTATTTTCTCGCGCCACAATGTGATGCGCGATCCGCCGTTTTCGCGGCTCGATCTGGTGAGCTGCCGCAATCTGCTGATTTACCTCGATCCGGCCGCGCAGAAGCGCCTGATGTCCGTCTTTCACTATGCGTTGAATCCGAGCGGGATCCTGACGCTTGGCGTTGCCGAGTCAATCGGCGGCGCATCCGAGCTGTTTCGCACGCTCGACAACACCCGCTCGAAGGTCTATCTCAGGAAAGCCATACCGGTGCATGCGCAGGCGGACCTTGCCGAAAGTCATGCGACGCGTCGCCCGCTCGAGCATACGCCGCCCAAGGAGGCTACACCGGTGCCGGAGCTCGATCAGCTGCAACGCGAGGCCGACCGCATCGTGCAATCGCGTTTCGTGCCGGCGGGGGTGCTGTGCGACGAAGCGCTGAACATTGTGCAATTTCGCGGCGATACCGGACCTTACCTAATTCAGCCGCCCGGCCCACCGACCGTCAACCTGGAAAAGCTTGCCCGCCCCGAATTGCTGATTGAAATCGGCACGATGATCCAACAGGTGAGGAAGAACGGCCGGCCGGTACGCCGGGCCGGCGCGCGGATCGAATTTCCCGATGGCGTGCGCCAAGTCGGCCTCGAAGTCATCGCGGTGCAGCCGGCGGCCACGGGGCAACGCTGGTTCCTCGTCTGCTTTGAGCCGGTGAAGATCGCGCCCGCCGGGCGGGTCGCAAGCCGATGGTCTTCGCTGTGGGCGTGGATGCAGCGCGACGGTCGCCCGCACGGCGGTGACAGCGAGATTCGGCGTGTGCGACAAGAGCTGGAGGCTAGCCGCGACTATGTGCGCGCCACGATCGAGGAGCACCAGAGTGCCCTGGAGGAGCTCAAATCGGCACAAGAGGAACTGATGTCCTCCAACGAGGAGTTTCAAAGTACCAATGAGGAGCTCGAAACCGCCAAGGAGGAGCTGCAGTCAGCCAACGAGGAACTGACCACGACCAACGACGAGCTGCGCCATCGCAATATCGAGCTGCATGAGCTCACCGGCCGGTTGCAGGAGTCGCGCGATTATGCGGACGCCATCGTCGAGACGGCGCACGAACCGTTGATCGTGCTCGATGCGGGCCAGCGCGTGATGCGCGTCAACGAGGCTTTCTGCCGGTCATTCAATGTGACGCGCGCGGAGAGCGAGCACGCGCTGTTCTACGAGCTCGGCAATCGGCAATGGGACATCCCGGCGCTGCGCCAGTTGCTCGATGACACCGTGGGTGCGAGCCAATCGTTCCAGGATCACGAGGTGACGCACAATTTTCCGGGCATCGGGCAAAAGACGATGCGCCTCAATGCCCGGCACCTCAATTGGCCCGAGCACAGCCTGATTCTGCTAGCCATCGAGGACGTGACGAAAGATAACGCGATCCTCCATGCGCTTCGCGACGAGGAAATGCGCAAGAACGAGTTCCTGGCGATGCTCGGTCATGAGCTGCGCAATCCGCTCGCCGCGATGCGGAACGCTCTGCATGTGAGCGAGCATCCGAATGCCGGTACCGCCGCAATCGCCGAGGCCAATGCGATCATGCGCCGCCAACTCGACATTGAGGTGCGGCTGGTCGATGACCTGCTCGATCTGTCGCGCATCACCTTGGGCGTCATTGTGATCGAGCGGAAAGCGTTCGACCTCCCAAAATTGATCCGGATGGCTGTGGAGGAGATGCGTCATGCGATCGACGAGCGCCGCCACGAACTGTCCGTCGCGTTGCCGGCGGAAATCCTCCTGATCGAGGGAGACGCAATGCGGGTCACGCAGGTCGTGACCAACCTGCTTGGCAACAGCATCAAGTTCACCGCGCCGGGCGGCCGCATCGGCCTCACCCTCGAGCGCCACGGCAGCGAAGCAGAGCTCACGATCACCGACAACGGCATCGGCATCGCGGCCGAGATGTTACCGGCGATCTTCGATCTCTTCGTGCAGGCGAAGGGAACGCCCGATCGTGCCAACGGGGGCCTCGGGCTCGGGCTCACCCTCGCGCGCCGCATCGTCGAGTTGCACGGAGGCTCGATCCATGCGCAGAGCCGGGGTCTGAATCAAGGCGCCTCGTTTGTCGTGCGCCTGCCGGCCCTGACCGACGCTCAATCTCTCGCGGTGACGCCGGAAAGCATCGAGCGTGCGCCAGCCACGCTCCGCCGCGTCCTCGTGGTCGACGATAACGCCGATGTGGTGGCAAGCACAGCTGAGTTGCTGCGAATGAGCGGACACGAGGTCGCAACGGCGAGCGACGGACTGGCTGCCATCAAGACCGCAGCAACGTTCGCGCCGCAGGTAGTGCTGCTTGACATTGGATTGCCGGGCATGGATGGGCATGAAGTCGTGCGGCGGCTTCGCAAGCTGCCGCAAACCGCAACGGCGCTGCTGATCGCGCTGAGCGGCTATGGCCAGGTGGACGATCGGCAGCGGTCGATCGACGCGGGCTTCGATCATCATCTGATCAAGCCCGCCGACCCGGATCGGATTGCCGCGCTGATTGCGGCGGGTCGCGGGTCCGCGCCGTAACGGCGCCCGCATCGGTGATTGCGGCGCGCTGCGGTTACGTGCCCGACTTGACGCGCATGTCGTTCTTCACCGAACGAACCCCGGCGACCTTGCCGGCGATCCCGGCCGCGCGCTCGGCGACCTGCGCCGAGTCGACGAAGCCGCTCAGCTGCACAACACCGCGATAGGTCTCGACCTCGATATCGCGCGCCTTGATCTGTGGATCATTGATGAGCGCCGCCTAACATAGTCGCCTCTATAACTTTGATGGTTGATCGTCATCGGACCTGCCATGCAATCCGGAACCTCGACTGTTTGTCATGATGCGGCAAATAAAGTTCCTCCGATC
>JANMUI010000701.1:0-6414 GCA_031391405.1 Betaproteobacteria bacterium | reverse complement strand
CAAGAAGCTCAAGGAAGAGATTGTCGCCTTGCTGGCGCGCAAACAAGTGATCGAGACGCTCCAGGGTGACCGCGCACAGTCGGTACAGTTGCTGGACGAGTTGGTCAAGCACACACCCGATGGCGTGTATCTGCGGACCGTCAAGCAGGAAGGTGCGCGTGTGAATCTCACCGGCTATGCGCAGTCGAATGCACGCGTCTCGACGCTCATGCGAAACATTCAAAGCTCAGCCTATATCGGGACCCCGCTACTCGTGGAGATCAAGGCGGCCAATGTCAACAATCGCCGCTTGTCGGAATTCGCGTTGCACTTTTCGGTAAGGCGCGCCATTCAAGATCCCGCCACCGACGGCGGGAAGGTCAATCCGAAGCGCGCGGCAAGCAGCGGCGCCGCGCCGAACCGCTCCACCGATCGAGGATGACGCGTCGTGGCCCTAGCTGACAGATTTCGCAATCTAAACTGGAACAAGCCCTGGGCGCTTCCCTGGCTCCCAAAGCTCCTGATGGTGGGCGCTGTGCCTGCGGTGCTCTGGATCGCCGGCTGGGGAATCGATTGGCGCAGCCAAATCGACGAGCTCGAGGCTGGGCAAAACGAAGAGCTGAAGCTCAAGGACGAATACAAGGCAAAAAAAGCCCAGGCGGTCAACCTCGACATTCACCGTGAACATCTGCGCGAAATCAACACCACGTTCGGCGCGCTCCTCAAGCAGCTCCCCAACAAATCGCAGATGGAAGCGCTGATCGTAGAGATCAACCAGGCTGGGCTAGGTCGCGGGTTGCAATTCGATCTCTTCAAGCCGGCACCACAGGAATCGATCCGGGAGTTCTACGCGGAACTGCCGATCAATCTGAAAATCGTTGGCAGTTATCACGACCTCGGTGCGTTCGCGACAGACGTGGGCCAGATGTCTCGAATCGTGACTCTCAACGACATCTCTCTTAGCGTATCGAAGGACGGGAATCTATTGATGGACACCGTAGCCAAGACGTTCCGATACCTCGACGACGAAGAAGTTGCCTCTCAAAAGCGCGCCAAGGATGCGGCGAAGAAGGCGCCTTCAAAATGACCCGACTCATCGCAATCGCCGCGCTTGCTCTTCTTGCTGCTTGCGACGGCGGAGAGCATCGAGACCTTCAACTCGAATTGACCGAGCTATCCAAAGATCTCCGTGGACGCGTGGACCCTTTGCCCGCCGTCAAGCCGTACACCGCTTACTCATATACCTCGTTTGAACTTGCCGAACCATTCTCACCGAGCAAGATCAAGCTCGATCCCCGCGCCGAGAAAACCCAAGGAGCAAACGCCGATGTGGCGAGTTTTCACCAGAACCGACCGAAGGAACCACTGGAAGCTTATCCCCTCGAGACATTGAAGATGGTCGGTACCCTGGAGCGGGGCGTTAGTACCCAGGCACTGGTCAAGGCGGACAACGGATTGTTCCGAGTAAAAGTGGGTGGCTACTTAGGACAGAACTTTGGACTCGTCACGCAAATCAACGGTGGGGAAGTCATCCTGAAGGAGCTGGTGCAGGACGGTACTGGAGATTGGGCCGAACGCGTCAGCAGTCTGCAGTTGCAGGAGGCGGAGGCCAAATCAAAATGAATACTATAAATCGATCCCTTTCCAAATTCCGGTTTTTGGCCATAACGATCGCATTCGCGAGCGCATCCGCCGAGGCGATTGCGCAAAACGTCATCGAATCACTCGGGGCAACGCAGCAGGGTGCAAAGGTGGTGCTGCGAGTCACTTTGAAGCAAGCACTGGGCGCTGTGCCCGCCAACTTCTCTGTTTCGCAACCCGCGCGCATCGCTTTTGATTTCCCGGAAACGATGAACGCCACTGGGCACCCCACGCAGGACATTAACCGGGGCGACTTGCGTTCGGTGACCTTGGCACAGGTCGGTAACCGCACCCGATTGGTGTTGAATCTTTCGAATCTCCCAGTGTACGAAGCAAAGGTTGACGGGCGGCATCTGTTGATCGAGCTTGCACCAAACCCCGCCGCTGTAACCGCTGCGCGCCGTGCCGGCAACTCGGAGCAGTTCGGAGATGAGCGATCCACGGCGGAGCAATCGATCAATGACATTGATTTTCGCCGGGGATCCGGTGGCGAAGCACGCATCGTTGTGGAATTGTCCGACCCACGGACGGCGATCGATGTTCGCGCGCAGGGCGCGCATCTTATCGTCGAATTCACGCGGACCAAGCTTCCCGACAATCTGCGTCGCAAGCTCAACGTCCTCGATTTCGGTACGCCGGTGCACACGGTCAATACCTTTCCGCAAGGCCCGAATACGCGGATGGTCATCGAGCCGAAGGGATTGTGGGAGCACAACGCCTATCAGACCGACAAGCAATTCGTGGTCGAAGTGAAACCGGTCGAATACGATCCCAACAAACTCGTGCAAGGGTCGCGCGCCGGATACAAGGGAGAAAAGCTTTCGCTCAACTTCCAAAGTATCGATGTCAGAAGCGTGCTGAACGTAATCGCTGACTTCACCGATCTCAACATCATCACGAGCGATACGGTTCAAGGCAATCTTACGCTGCGGTTGAAGGACGTTCCGTGGGACCACGCGCTTGACATCATCATGCATACGCGCGGCCTTGACATGCGCAAGAACGGCAACGTGATCTGGATCGCGCCGCGAGACGAGCTGGCGACGAAAGAGAAACTCGAGCTCGAAGCCCGCCAGCAGATCTCAGACCTGGAGCCGGTGCGCACGGAAACGTTTCAGCTGTCCTACGCCAAGGCCGAAGATCTCGCGAAGATTCTCGGCAATGACAAACAGCGAATCCTATCCAAACGCGGAAGCGCGGTCGTCGACGTCCGAACCAACCAGATATTCGTGCAGGACATTTCGTCTACTCTGGAGCAGGTGCGCCGAATCGTCTCGAAGACGGATGTGCCGGTTCGGCAGGTGATGATCGAAGCGCGCATCGTCGAGGCCGATGACCGATTTAGCCGGACGCTCGGCGCGCGATTAGGGTTCCGGTCGATGAATGCGACCAATCCACAAATGGTGAACGGCGGAAACATCAGCGACACCGGCTATCAAACCGGTCAGATCTCCACGCCGATTCCCGACTTCCTTAGGGATGGAACGTCGGTAAATCTGCCGGGTTCGCCGACTGAAACCGGCGCGCAAGTGGGGCAGTACGGACTTACGCTGTTCAACGCAGCCCGCACCCGATTCCTAAACCTGGAAATTTCGGCGCTCGAATCCGACCGCAAAGGCAAGGTGATTTCGAGTCCGCGGGTCATCACAGCCGACAAGACGGAAGCGATCATCGAGCAGGGCGAGGAAATTCCGTATCTTCAAGCGACTTCAAGCGGGGCCACCTCAATATCGTTTCGCAAAGCCGTGCTCTCGCTAAAGGTCAAGCCCCAAATCACGCCTGACTCCAATGTAATTATCGACGTGGAAGTTCACAAGGACGCACGGGGCGTGCAGACCTCAGGCGGACCGGCAATCGACACGAAAAACATTAAGACGGCCGTGCTTGTCGAGAACGGCGGCACCGTGGTAATTGGCGGTATCTACGTCCAGGACGAAGGCGTTCAGATCAATAAGATTCCTTTCTTCGGGGATTTGCCCGGTATCGGCGTGCTGTTCAGGAACAACCTGAAGAGCGATAGCAAACGCGAGCTGCTCGTGTTCATCACGCCTCGTATCGTCGACGATCGTCTAAGCATCCGCTAGATCCTCCCTTTTAGCGGACTTCGAGCCGGGCACGCCCGGCTCGTTTCTTTTGTGCGGTCGCGATCACGGCGAAGTTCGCTAAAAACGATCGGTCCGCTAGAATGGGTGCACCATGCAAGGTGCACGGAACATTTTCCTCGTCGGATTGATGGGCGCCGGCAAGACGACGATTGGCCGGGCGCTCGCACGCCGCCTGGGTAAGTCGTTTTACGACGCCGATCACGAGCTCGTATCCCGAACCGGCGTATCCATTCCAACTATCTTCGAGATCGAAGGCGAAGGAGGGTTCCGCCAGCGCGAGGCACTGATAATCGACGATCTCACGCAGGTCGATGGCATTGTTCTTGCAACGGGCGGCGGTGCCGTGCTGCGAGAGGACAATCGAACAGCGCTGTCATCACGGGGCTTCGTTATCTACCTCCGCGCGCAACCCCGAGACTTGTGGATGCGCACCCGCAACGACCAGAATCGCCCGTTATTGCGAAGCGACAATCCGTCAGCGCGGCTGGAGGAGCTCTATCGGGATCGTGATCCCCTTTACGAGCAGGTCGCCGATCTCGTCGTCGATACCGGACGACAGCGGGTCAACGCGCTCATCGCCCAGATTCTCAATCGACTACCGAGCGAATGCAAACTCTCAGCGTAGCCTTGGGGAACCGCACTTATCCGATTCACGTCGGACCGGGAATCCTCGACGATGTCGGCAGCGTTGCCAAACTGCTGCAATCGCCCCACGCTGCGGTAGTCACAAACGACGTCGTCGGTCCGCTTTATGCAGACCATCTTTGCACGCGGCTAAGAAACCATGGCGTCACGGTAACAGTGGCCACCCTCGAAGACGGGGAAGAGCACAAGACGTGGGGCAGCCTCAATCTGATTTTCGACGCGATGATGCGCGCGCGCTGCGATCGGCGTACCACCGTTATTGCGATTGGCGGGGGCGTTGTCGGGGACCTGGCCGGATTCGCCGCATCGACCTTCATGCGCGGTGTGCCGTTCGTGCAGGTGCCAACGACGCTGCTTGCGCAAGTCGATAGCTCGGTTGGGGGAAAGACCGCGATCAATCATCCGCTTGGGAAAAACATGATCGGCGCCTTTTATCAACCGATCGCTGTCCTTGCCGATACCGATACGCTCTCCACGCTGCCCGATCGCGAGCTGAAGGCAGGTCTCGCCGAGGTCATCAAGCACGGTGCGATTCGCGATCTCATTTTTTTTGAGTGGCTTGAACGGAATATTGGTCGACTCCTCGAGCGCGATCCAGAGGCGCTCAGCCATGCGGTGATGCGATCAATCGAGATCAAAGCAGCCGTCGTCGCGGTCGACGAACGAGAGACCGGTCCGCGCGCTATTCTCAACTTCGGGCACACCTTCGGCCATGCGATCGAAGCTGGGCTTGGGTTCGGTGCATGGTTGCACGGGGAAGCGGTCGCCGCCGGAATGATCATGGCGGCAGATTTGTCGGCCCGCCTGGGCCGCATCGGATCGCGAGACGTAGACCGAATCCGCAAATTGATTGAAAGCGCGGGGTTGCCGATCGTCGCGCCGAACTTAGGGGTCGATCGCTACTTAGACCTCATGAGTCATGATAAGAAAGCCCAATCCGGGCGATTGCGATTCATCCTGCTGGAGCGTCTCGGCGAGGCCTATATCGCGGAATCAACCCCGCAGGATCTCGTCCGAATGACCCTGGACGCCGCGACTGCATAGCGACGTCGGTGGCGCGCCACCCTAGATCGCGCCGCCAGTTCCTTCCGCATTGCAACAAATCTGTAAATACTTGAGCCGGCACGGATTCGGCGGTATATTTCTCGGTTCGCCCTACAAAAGCACCGGCCAAGCAGCAGGATGCGATTGACGGGTGGGCGTGAATTTGTTCACGCTCGATTCTCTGCACACATTTCGTTGAGATTGAGGTGGACCGTGACTGTTGCTCCAAGCGCTCTCCCAGAGCGACAAGGCCTTTACGACCCGGCAAACGAGCACGACGAGTGCGGCGTCGGATTCGTTGCCCACATCAAGGGCCGAAAGAGCCACACGATCGTCGAGCACGGGCTCCTTATCTTGAAGAACCTCACTCACCGTGGCGCAGTGGGCGCGGATCCGAAAGCGAGTGACGGCGCGGGAATCCTTATTCAAATCCCCGATCGGTTTTTCCGCGAGGAATTAGCCAAGCAGGGCGTGAAGCTCCCACCATTTGGACAGTACGGCGTCGGGAACGTATTTCTTCCTCAAGAACCCGCCTCGCGCCTTGCCTGCGAGTACGAAATAGAGCGCGCCGTCAAAGACGAAGGGCAGATTCTCCTTGGTTGGCGCGACGTGCCGGTCGATGGCTCGGATCTCGGGGAATCGGTCAAGCGGGTGGAACCGGTCATCCGGCAGATATTCATTGGGCGTGGCTCAAACGTTACGGTCACCGATGCCTTGGAGCGCAAGCTCTACATCATTCGTAAGTCTTCCGGTCACGCGATTCAGGCCTTGAAGCTTGCTCACGGCAAGCAATTCTATGTGCCCTCAATGTCCGCACGCACGATCGTGTACAAGGGCATGCTGATGGCAGACCAAGTCGGCACCTACTACAAAGACCTTCAGGATCCTCGACTGGTTTCCGCTTTGGCGCTGGTGCACCAGCGGTTTTCGACGAATACGTTCCCGTCGTGGGACCTTGCCCATCCTTTCCGGATGATTTGCCACAACGGCGAGATCAACA
>JANMUI010000697.1:0-2067 GCA_031391405.1 Betaproteobacteria bacterium | reverse complement strand
CACTGGAAACTGACGATCGACGCGCCGGTCGCGACGCTCACGCTCGATATCCAGGAGGACAAGGGACTGGTTCCCGGCTACAAGCTGAAACTCAATTCCTACGACCTGGGCGTTGATATCGAATTGAACGACGCGCTGAACCGGATCCGGTTCGAGCACCCGGAGGTGAAAAGCGTGGTGGTGACCTCGGGCAAGCCACGCATGTTCTGCTCGGGTGCGAACATCTACATGCTCGGGCTGTCGACGCACGCCTGGAAGGTCAACTTCTGCAAGTTCACCAACGAAACGCGGAACGGCATCGAAGATTCCAGCCGCCATTCGGGGCTTAAGTTTCTCGCCGCGGCCAACGGCACGGTCGCCGGCGGCGGCTATGAGCTCGCGCTCGCCTGCGACGAGATTCTCATGATCGACGATCGCTCCTCCACCGTGAGCCTGCCGGAGGTTCCGCTGTTGGGCGTCCTGCCGGGAACAGGTGGCCTCACACGCGTGACCGACAAGCGCCGGGTCCGCCGTGACCTCGCCGATTTCTTCTGCACCACCAGCGAGGGCGTACGCGCGGATCGGGCGAAGGCGTGGAGACTCGTCGATCACATTGCCAAGCCGGCCCAGTTCAAGCAGGCGGTGGCCGAGCGGGTCGCAGCGCTCGTTGCGCAGAGCACACGCGCCGGCGCCAAGGGCATCATTCTGACACCGCTCGAACGAACCATCGATGAAAAGGGTTACCACTACCGGCATGTCGATGTCTCGATTGATCGTAGCGCCCGGGTCGCGACGATTACCGTTAGCGCGCCAACCGGCGTGGAGCCGCGAACCATCGAGGCAATCCATGCTGCCGGCGCATCGTGGTATCCGATTGCAATGGCGCGTGAGCTGGATGATGCGATCCTGCTTCTTCGCACCAACGAGCTCGACATCGGCACATGGGTGTTCAAGACAAAGGGGGACGCCGCGGCAATGCTCGCGGTCGACGCGACGCTCAAGGGGGAGGCCGCGGACTGGCTGGTCAACGAGACCATTGGACTCCTGCGACGAACCCTTGCGCGGCTTGATGTTTCGTCGCGGACCCTGTTCGCCTTGATCGAGCCGGGTTCCTGCTTTGCCGGCACGCTCCTCGAGCTTGCCCTCGCGGCTGATCGCAGTTACATGCTGTCGCTGCCCGAAGACGACGCCACGGCACCGCGCATCACGCTCTCCGAGATGAACTTCGGTGCTTACCCGATGGTGAATCACCAATCGCGGATCATCACGCGATTTTGCGGCGATGCCCCGGCGCTCGAAGCAGCGCGAGCCGCGATCGGCATAGCACTTGCCGCCCGCGCGGCGACCACGCACGGGCTGGTCACCTTCACGCCGGATGACATCGATTGGGAAGACGAAGTACGCATCGCCATCGAAGAGCGTACGAGCCTTTCACCGGATGCACTGACCGGCCTGGAAGCGAGCCTGCGATTTCCGGTGGCCGAAAGCATGGAGACGCGCATCTTCGGGCGGCTGACCGCCTGGCAGAACTGGATCTTCAATCGCCCCAATGCGATCGGCGAGCAGGGCGCCTTGAAGGTGTACGGCAGCGGCGCCAAAGCCAAATTCAACTGGGAACGGATCTGATCGCGCCGATCGACGTTCGAACAAACAGGAAACGTGATTCGCCATGATCCTTCGCTGCGCTTCGAACCATGGCGAATCACCTGAGGATTTCGTAGGAACAAGGGGCGACTTGTTGGGGCGGAGGGGCGCCAACCCCTCCGAGGCCCCTTGTATATCCCCCAAAGGAACAAGGGAGCCCGCCCCCTTGTTGATCCCCTCCACAGCTGCGTTTCGTCGCCAATCACGATAGGGTTTCACCATGACCGCCATCAATCTCACCGAACGCATTCCCAACAACGTCAACCTCGCCGGTGATCGCACCCTGCAGCGCGCGCTCGAGCATTGGCAACCGCGCTTCCTCAACTGGTGGCACGAGATGGGACCGGAAGATTTCGCCGCAGCCGATGTGTACCTTCGCACCGCCATCGGTGTCGATGCTGAGGGCTGGGCGAGCTACGGGCATGTGAAGATGCCCGACTATCG
>JANMUI010000685.1:0-1761 GCA_031391405.1 Betaproteobacteria bacterium | reverse complement strand
TTCACCTTCGCGGTCTGCCCGGCATGCACGAAGCCGACATCGTCGTTCTTCACCCACACCTCCGCGATCAGCGGTTCATTCTGCGGCACGAGGCTCATCAGGATCGTTCCGGGCGACACCACCGTGCCGATCGTGTGCGTTGCCAGGTCCTTGATGATCCCGTCCTGCGGGGCTTTGAGCTCGAGCAAGGTCCGCTTATGCTCGACCTTCGCAAGCTCTTGCTTGGTGCGCTCCAGTTGCGAAGCAAGCTCTACTCGCTCGGTGCGAAGTTGACGTTCGTAGTCGGCTTCCAGTTGCTGGATGCGCGTGATGGATTGAGCGATCGTCGCGCGTGCCCCTTGGATCACGAACGCCTGCGACTTGAGATCGCCTTCCTTTTCCAAGCGCTCGCGCACCTTGTCGCTCACCAGGATCTTGCCTGCGAACCCTTTCTCGCCAAGGTCCTTGAACGCGCGCTCCTGCTCCTGATAGTGCGGCAGCACGGCATCCAGTTTCGCCTGCACCTGCTCTGCGGCGGCCAAGTCGCTTCGGGTGCGATCGAGTACGCTCCGTTCTTGCGAGATCGCGTTCTCCAGCGCTGTTCGGTTGGCTTGATATTGCGCTTGTGCTTGCGCGAACAACTCGGGCGGATCGCCGCGTTGGCGAAGCAGCGGAGCGCGGTTCAACTGGGCATCGACCCGTCGCAGCGCGATGGCACGGGTGTGCAAGTCCGACAGCAGTGACTGACGATCGGCCTGCGCCAAGGTGGTGTCCATACGCATGAGCACCTGACCGCCACGCACCTGATCGCCTTCGCCAACGAGAATTTCGCGAACGATTCCTTGCTCGGCCGGCTGCACGATCTTTACGTAACTGGCGGGTACCAGCTTGCCGTCGGCCACCGCCACGATATCGAGCTTGCCAACGACCGCCCACACGCCCAGGCTGATGATCAACCCACCGATCGCGAGGACGAAGGCGCGTGCCAGCGGTGATGGTGGATGCGCCTCAAGAGCCATCAGCTCGTGCGAGACACTCAATTTCGGATCGATTGTGTTCATTGGGCTGGCCTCAGGCGACAGGCGTGACAGTGGATTGGGCAGCACTCACCGCGCCGATCCGCACGGTGCGATCGATCTGCAAGCCGGCCGGCAGATGATGGGCAATGAACACCACACTCGCTTGCCCGCGCAGCGCATTGATGGTGCGGGCGAGGGCCTCGGCAGTCGCTTGATCGAGGCCGCTGGTGGCTTCATCGAAGATCAGTACGCGCGGACGCTTGAGCAATGCCCGTGCAATGGCAATGCGTTGGCGCTGCCCGCCTGAGAGTCCGACGCCTCGTTCACCGAGCGGTGTCTGGTAGCCCTGCGGCAATCGTTCGATCACCTCGTGCATGCCGGCGAGCTTGCACGCCATGACGACGTCATCGAACGAAGCCAGTGGATTGGCTGCCGCGACGTTGTCGTACACCGAACCGGAAAACAGCACCGTCTCCTGCGGCACCACGCCGAACGTGCTGCGCAATTCGTTGGCCGGCAGATGACGGCTATCGATGCCATCGACCAGGATGCTTCCCTCGGTCGGCAGATAGAGCGCCTGCATCAGTTTCACCAGGGTGCTCTTGCCGCAGCCGGATGGACCGGTAATCGCCGTGGTCTTGCCCGGCTCGATCGACAGGTTCACATTGCGATACAGGAACGGGTGGGCGTCCGAATACTGGAATCCCAGCCGCTCCGGCACCCGTGAGGGCCGCATCGACATTCGCGGGCTGGGGTTCCAGTA
>JANMUI010000656.1:0-3165 GCA_031391405.1 Betaproteobacteria bacterium | reverse complement strand
GTCGGGGAATGTTCCGCCGTAACCGACCATGTCGCGCGAATACGGTTTGGCCATCGCTGCTCTCTCCTTGGTTGATGTGAATGCTGCCGCGAATGGAATTGATGTGGAGGAGGACCACTCCTGTCACTCGAGCAGGCCGGTCACGCGTGGCAGCCAAAGCGTGATCCCGGGGTAGTAGATGCAGAGCAACAATCCAACCAGTTGCAAGATCACAAACGGCGTCATCCCGCGATTGATGTCCGACATGGTGACCTCGGGCGGGACCGTCCCCTTCATATAGAACAAGGTCGCGCCGAACGGCGGTGTCATGAATGAGGTCTGAAGGTTGACGGCGACGAGGGTGGCGAACCACGGCATGAAGTAACGCGAGTCGCCAAGATGATCGCCGAAGTCGAGCTTGGAGAGGATCGGCGTGAACACCGGCAATACGATCAGGCAGATCTCGATCCACTCGAACGGAAATCCCAGGAGGAAGATCAGCACCATCACGAAGGCGAGGATCTCCCATTTCGTGTCGATGCCGAACTTGGCGAGGAGGCCAAGCATCAGCTCGTCGCCGCCGAGCGCGCGGAACACGTACGCAAACCCCGTGGCGCCAAGGAAGATCATGAACACCATCCCGTTCGTGCGCGCCGCATCATGGATGGCGTCTCGCAGCATCTTGGTATTCAGGCACCTGTTCTGCCAGGCGAGCGCGATGGCGCCGAGGACACCGACCCCGGCGCTTTCGGTCGGCGTGGCCAACCCGGCGAAGATCGCGCCCAGCACGACCACCATGATGAATGTCATCGGAAAGAGCCCGTGAAGGAGCATGTGCCAGAACTCTCGCCGGTTCTGGGGGCCCCAATCGTCGGGCAAGCGCGGTGTCTTTTCGGGGCGCCACAGCGCAACCGCGACGATGTACAAGAGGTAAAGACCGGAGAGCAGGAAGCCGGGCATCGTCGCCGCGGCGAACAGGCCGCCGACCGAGGTGCTCAGCATTTCCCCCATCACGACCATCATGATGCTCGGCGGAATGAGGACACCGAGGGTGCCCGCGGAGGCGATCGTCCCGACCGAGAGCCGCTTGTCATAGCGTTGGCCGAGCATCTGCGGAAGCGCGATCAGGGTCAACAACACCACGGACGCCCCCACCACCCCGATCGGCGCCGCGAGGATAGTGCCCATGATCATGACGGCGACCGCCAAACTGCCCGGGACCCGGCGCAGCAGGAGTTGCGTCGCTTCTAGCATGTCTTTCGCCGCCCCGCTGCGTTCGAGAATCGTACCCATGAAGATGAACATCGGCAGCGACACGAGGACGGGATCGGACGCCACGCCCCCCCACATGCGCAAGACGATGTTGCTAAATCCGACGATCGGAAACGCGTCGAAATACCAGGCGATGAGCCCAAAAACGAGACCGGTACCGCCTAGCACATAGGCGACCGGATACCCGCAGAAGATCACGATGAACATCACCCCGAACATGATGAGGGCGAGGTTGTCGACGAACCAATCAATCATGGCGTCTCCGGCTGGTGCTGATGCGTTCAGACCAACGGAGCGCTACTGCGCTCGATCGGCAGCTCGACCGCGCGCGCCACGTCGCGGCCGAACAGGAAAACGATCAAGCGCAGGATCGTGCTCACGACCGCGGCCGCAAGCAGGATCAACCCCAAGACGAACAGACCTTTGATGATCCACCGGTGTGTGAGCCCGGTGACGGCGTCCGAAATTTCGTTCGTCACAAACGACACTTTGACGAACGGGATGCCGTAGTAGACCAGCACGTAGCAATAGGGAAGCGCGAAGAGAAGACAACCGATGAGCTCGATCCACGCTTTCTTTCGCAGGGGAAGCGCCGTCGTGAACGAGTCCACGCGAGGATGGGCGTTGAGGATATAGCAGTGACCCATCCACATCGAAAACATGACCGTGTGAAGGTGCCACTCCATTTCCTGGAGCCGCGTCGATTCGAATCCGGGCACCTGCAGACCGACCTTGCGGGTGAGCACGTCAAAACAGATCACGACAGCGAGCACGACGAAGAGCCACCCGCTCCAATCGGCGATGCGTTCAAGGATCCGATTGAGCAGATTGCTGACGAAGAGAAGGGCTTTCACGCTGGTCGATCCTTAACGTCGCGCGCGCGCCGTGCCGCGCCGGTCACGCGACTCGGTGCACCGGAACCACGAGCCCGGTTCCCGGGGCTCTCCTACGCGATGCCGGAGTCGAACACGGTTCGGCGCCGGTGCGTGCGCCGCGGCCTACTTCATGTAGCCCAAGTCGTGCCAGACCTTGTATTTCCCGCGAAACGACTTGTACGACTCATAGGCCTTCTTGAACATGGCGCTCTTGGCGGCCTCTTCGTCGGCGACCTCTTCCCACGCCTTCTTGAACGCAGCGATGAATTGCGGGCCCCACGTGTGGAATGTAACGCCCTTGGCCTTCAGTTCCTCCATCGCGCGGAACTGCAGCGCCTCGCCTTCCGCGATCCCTTCGCGGATGTTGTCGCCGCACACGAACTCGAACTGGGCCTTCTGCGTATCGGACAACTCACTCCAACGCTTCTGGTTGATGAAGAGCGCGTACAGCGTCGCTGGTTGATGCCAGCCGGGGAAGTAGTAGTGCTTCGCAACTTGATGGAACCCGAGCTGGAGGTCTACCGCCGGCATCGCGAACTCGGTGGCATCGATCGTGCCGAGCTGAAGCGCCTGCATGATCTCGCCGCCTGCAATCAGTTGCGTCTGGACCCCGAGTTTCTGCACGGCCCGTGCGCCGAGCCCGAAGAAGCGCATCTTGAGTCCCTTCAGATCATCGAGCGTCTTGATCTCCTTGCGGAACCAGCCGGACGCCTCGGGTGGGGTCGCGCCACAGGGGATCGCATGAACGTTGTACTTGTCGTGGAGCTCGTTCCAGATCTGGAGTCCGCCGCCGTAATAGATCCAGGCAAGATACTCACCGACTTCCGGCCCGAACGGGACCGCCGAGAAGAATGCGAATGCGATGTCCTTGCCGGTATAGAGTCCGGTGCTCGACCACGCCACATCGATCGAGCCGCTCGATACCGCGTCAAAGATCTGGAGCGCCGGGACCAACGCGCCGGGCTCGTTGAATTTGATATCGATGTTGCCGCCCGAGACGCGGTTGAGCTTCTTTGTCACCGTCACACCGAGCGTACCG
>JANMUI010000621.1:0-2364 GCA_031391405.1 Betaproteobacteria bacterium | reverse complement strand
ATTGGCCGAACGGCGAACTTCCGAAACCGGTGAAGCCCTTCGCGTCCTCGTATTTTCTCCCCCGCGTCCTCCGTGTTCCATTTTTGGATGCCTAGTTCTTCTGACTCGTCGCCAGCATCTTCTTGTAGAACGCATTGACGGCCGGGGTTCCCTTCGTGACCTCTTCGCCGACAGTCGCGAGAAGCTCGTGCATGCGTTTCTGTTCATCGGCCGACAGCATGACGAATTCGCCGCCCGCCTCGACCCAGCGCTTGCGCGCGCCTGCGTCGATGACATGCGACTCGATAGACGTGCGGCTCGAAAGCTTGTTGCCTTCTTCGATCACGGCCTGACGCAGATCGGCCGGGAGCTTGTTGAGCCAGCCGCGGCTCACCGCGCCGACGGAAATGATCATCGTGTCGTTGGTCTGGAGAATGACCTTGCCGATGTCGATGAACTTCAAGTTCACATAGACGGCGGCCGCGCTCATCGTGCCGTCGATCACGCCTTGCTGTAGTCCCGGCACGACTTCGGACAGATCCATCGGCACGGCGGACGCGCCGAACTGGCGCATCTTCGCGCGCTCGGCGGCGGTGGCATTCACACGCAGTTTCTTGCCCTTGAAATCGTCGAGCTTGCGGATCGGTTGCTTGCCGAAATAATGCGCGGTCGCATAGGGGAATATCGAGACGACCTGCAGGCCCTTGTCCGCGCCGAGTGCGAGGATATCCTTGTGCAAGTCGGCATCGAGGACTGCTTTTTCGGCATGCTTGGCATCCTTGAACAGCACCGGGATACTGAACGTGCCAAAGCGCGGATCGACACCCGCGAAGAAATCCGTCGGCGAAGTCATGGCTTCGACCGTTCCGAGTTGCAGACCTTCGATCTGGCTCGCGATCGTCCCGAGCTGGCTGCGCGGAAAGATTTGCACGTCGATGCGCTTGTTGGTCCGCGCTTCGAGTGATTCCTTGTACCAGTTCGCCCACTGGTGCTGAATGTCGTTCATCGTGCCGAAGCCGATCTTCATGGTGAAGTCGGCGGCGAATGATGGCGCTGCGAGCGCGAAGGCGCCCACGGCAAAGAGCGATCGGATGGTGTTCCGTGCGGCAAACATGTTGTCTCCTCGGGTTCTTTTGATTCGTTGCCTTACCAGACCAGATCGCCTTCCCTGATCAGCATCATGCAGCTTTCGTCTTCCGTATAGGGCGCATGCGGAATGCCGATCGGCATGCGAAACCAGACCCCCGGGGTGTAGGCGGTGTATTCGTCCTTGAGCACACCCTTCACGATGAACGTCTCTTCACCCATCGCGTGGTCGTGCGACGGAATCTTCTTTTGCGGATGCACGGCTCCGAAGCGCGAGGTCTCGATGCCGTGCATGTCGCGATAGAGATGCAGCACATCGGCACCGCGGTGGGGAAACGGTGTCCACTGCGCGGTCTTGCCGTCGATCACCATGCGCTCGGTGTCGTGCTCTTGAATCGGCACCCGGCGCTTCATGTACATCACGCATCCGTCCGTGGAAGACGCGGCGAAACGATAGCCCGGCTGATTCCGGACGAAGGTGTGCGCGCCGTAACTGCCCTGTTCGTCCTGGAAGCTGCCTTCGAGGACGAAGATGTCCATGCGTTCGTCGAGCACTTCCGTCGGGAGGTGCGCGCCGGCATCGAGCTTGACGAGCGAGGTCTCGCGCCCCTTGCGCGGATCGATCACCCGCTCCATGACCTTCTGTGCGACGCCGGGCTGGCCGGTGCTCGCCCAAGGCATCTCGTTGGTGTTGATCACCACGACTTTGTTCGGATCGGCGTTGACCGGGGTCTTGGCTTGCATGATAGGGGTCTCCTTGAGGCGAGATGGCGGAAAGTGTCGCGCGAGTAATTTAACGGTAAGCTAATGGCAGGTCGATCGTCAATCGGATTATCAGAAGGAGACCATCCCCATGTCAGACGAAGGTGCGGTCGTTGCGCAGAAGGGCCCCTACAAGATCAACCTCAAGGCAACGTACCGCTACGCGTGGTGCGCGTGCGGGTTGTCGAAGTACCAGCCGTTCTGCGACGGCTCCCACACCATGTCGAAAGCGGGTTTGAAGCCCATCGTCTGGACGCATGACAAGGACGAAACGCGGTCCTTGTGCGGGTGCAAACATACGGGGAACGGACCTTTCTGCGATGGGTCGCATAACAAGCTCTAAGGCGCTCAAGCCTCAAAAATTCGTCACGGAGGGAATGGAGGGGAAAAGAGGAGGTGCGCGGAGGTTTTGATCTGCGATTGGATGTCAGGCGCAAAGTTTACCCATCTGCTGCGTGGCCAACCCTGCGCAATTCATCCGATGTCCTCCGTTTCCTCCCTTTCCTCCTCCATTCCCTCCGTGGCAAATTTTTGAGC
>JANMUI010000553.1:0-6620 GCA_031391405.1 Betaproteobacteria bacterium | reverse complement strand
CAACGCCGCCATCATCGGCATGGGCCGATGGGGACAGAATCTCGTCAATAGCGTACAGGGCAAGAGCGACATCATCCGCTTTGTCGCGGGTTGGAATCGCACGCAAGACAAGGCGCGCGAGTTCGCCGATCAACATAGCATCGCGCTTCGCGACAGCTATGCCGCCGTGCTCGCAGACCCGAAGATCGATGCGGTCGTCCTTGCCACGCCTCACAGCGCGCACGGCGACGAAATCGTCGCGGCGGCACGCGCTGGCAAACATGTTTTCTGCGAGAAGCCTCTGACCCTTGATCTCGCGAGCGCGGAGCTCGCCATCCGCGCCTGCGCCGACAGCAAGGTGACGCTCGCGGTCGGCTACAACTGGCGTTTCCAGCCCGCGTTGCAAGCGATCAAGGCAATGCTGGATGATGGTCGCCTCGGCAAGCTTCTGCATATCGAAGGCAATTTCTGCGGGCCGAGCGTCTATCGCTTCGACGAGGCGCACTGGCGCAACGATCGCGACCAAGGACCGGGCGGAGGCATGACCGGACGCGGCGTCCATATTGTCGACGCGATGTTGTATCTCTCGGGGCATGTGGATTCGGTCTTCGCGCAGAGCGCACGGCGCGTGATGCCCTCAGGGCTGGATGACACGACCAGCATGCTGTTCAAATTTCGCGGCGGGTCGAGCGGTTATCTCGCAACGGTGATCGCGACCGCAGAAACGTGGCGCGTGCAAGTGTTCGGCTCGAAAGGCTGGGCCGAGGTGGGCGAGGCCGAGCACCTCACCACGTGGGAGCTACGGACTTGCTTCATCGATCAGACAAATCTGTTCAAACCCAACAAGGCGCAGACGACGCGATTCGAGACGCTCAGCACGGAGCGGGCCGAGCTTGAACACTTCGCGCGTGCGGCCACGGAGCGACGGGCGCTTGCCGTGCCGGGTGGCGATGAGCAGCACGGAGTATCGGTATTCGAGGCGATTCTTGCATCGGCGAAGCAGGGACGGAGTATGGCGGTGCGGTGAAGGGCGAAGATTCCTGCCCCGGCCGGGGCGGTCGCCGTAGTATTGCGGCCATGACTATCGAAACCCTAGTCGCACTACCGGACGATCTCAAGGCAGATTTGGATCGTCGTGCGCCCGATCCGACTGAGCGCAATGCGCTCATTGCTGCCGCTCTTCGCGCCTACTTCGCTTGGCCTCGCCCTGGCGAGGACGCCTCGGACCTCATAGTGATCAATGCACACCCTGATGAGCTCAACGCCGAGGCGGAGGACGCGCTGTCCTACCAGATTCCGTTGTGAAACGTGGCGAGCTGCATCTCGTTCAGAATCCGACCTCGCGAGACCCACGGCGACAGCGAGTCTTTGTGATTGTCAGTCGTCAGCTTCTGCTTGATTCGTCGTTTTCGTGAGTCATATGCGCGCCTGTGTACACCCGCCGAGACGGTCAAACCCAGCTTTAGATCTCCCGGCAGCACAGCCTGGACCAAGCGCCCGTCGAGCTTCTCGATCGCCTCTTTGCCCTCTGGATTCAGCGCTTCGTGAAGGTCCAACTCCGACACGCGTTTGCCTATTCGCGCCCGCAAAGCTCCATCTGCAAGCAGGCGGTCGAGGGCGGAACCGTAGACCAAACGTAGGTCGCGGTCATTGCGCTCGTCGGCGCTCAAACGCACCACACCGATGGATACCACGGAGGCGTTGGATGGGCTAAGAAGCAGCGCAATTGCTTCCAGGACCGTCGTCTTCCCCACATCCCCTCCCCCGAGAATGAAGTTCATTCCAGGCTTGGGCAGCCAGTCGAATTTCTCGCGTCCCCGAAACCGCCGGATCGTCAGTTTGCGAATGGTGGATGTTGCTGGCATTGCGCTCAGCCCCTGACCCCAAGTGCGCGCAACCAGGCATCCACTTGGCCGAAGGCGTCCTGCTGCCATTGGTCAGGGGTGCGTTCGCCCAAGACCTTCGTGTCTTCAACGAATCGACGTACGCATGTCGGGCCGAAGCCATCCGCGGTATCGAATTTGCCGGCGATGAAGCCATATCCTGCTGCGCCGCTGGCATGGTCGAGCAGCGGCCGGCAGGCGTCGGCAAGCACCTCGGGACCTCCGGGATAGTTCCTGATGCAGTAGTAGATGTCATAGGCGTCTTTCTGCTTGTAGCGCCCTTCGATGGCATGCCCTTTCATGGCGAGGAGTGCTGGGATCGAACAAACGGCGATCTCGACGCGGTTGGTGCCACCGGCGGGCATCGGGCCGGTGATCGCCACCAACTGGTAGAAGCGAAGAGCCAGATCCGCGCCGTCCGCCCTTTGCACCGCGAAGTCGCTGATCAGCGGCGGGACGTTCTTGACAATCTCAGCGTCCCGGGGCATCAAGAAGTCGACAGTGACGTCGATCTGAGCGCCACCATCTGCCGTGACAACCTGGCGAACAAGTTGAAAGCGCCGAAGTTCTTCGCGCTGTTGATACCCATGCGCCCGTAGCGCGTCGATGAGCGTGGCGTATTCACCGTCACCCAAGGCTTCTGCATCCAGCCCGACGTCCACATCGAGTGTGCCGACGTGCGGCATATCCTCGTTGCCGAGTAGCAGCCATGGCACCGCACCACCAACGACGGCGAACTTGCCCTTGAAGCTTCCCAGGATTTGTCCGATCTCGATCAGCACCGTCTTCACAGCTGCCGTCGTGCGATCGTCGTAGTCGGCGGCTGACTGCGGTTCATTCGGAGTCATTTCGACCATGTCAATTTCTCGCGTCGCAGGTGATCAGCCGCCTCCTGACCGCGCTCGCCGGCGACGGTTAGATCGAGATAGGTCTGAACCGGGCTGGTGCAGATTGCTCCGGGAGCCGGCTCGACAGTGTCGTGGAGCAGACCTGGATCCTTGAGCAAGGTCACCACCACATTCTCGCCTTTGGAAACGGAAGACAACTTCAATGCGGCGTGGAGCCGTTCGACTCCAGCCTCGTCCGCATAGAGGTATTGCGCGCCGGTGCGGCCATATGGCGCCAGCCAGTGCGCCGCCGAGAACGACGCGAAAGCCGCATGTAGCGTCGTGCGCTCCGAGCGGAGCACACGACGGGCAGCTTCTTCGAACGCAGCGCCATGCAGGGTTGTGTAGAAGCTCATGCGTTTTCCGGCGGGCGGCTCGTAGGCATCTCGCCAGCCGTCCAAAAGCGCGTCGGGGTCAGACAGGAACAGGCCACCGTCGGACACCTTCGCCCATTCGCGGTCGAGCAAACTCGCGCGCACGTTGCTGACGTGGCCGAGGCTGACACCGGCATTCTGTGCAAGGTCAGTGACACGCCAGGCGCGGCTGGGATCGCGAAGCATCACACGCAACACTTGCGCGGACTTCGGCTTGAACATCGACTTGAGCTCGCGCCGCTCGACGGCTGGCTTGCTCGCGACCAGGCGTTCGATGAAGACCGTATCGAACAGCAAGCGAACATTGCCTTCGAGGTCGAGAAAGCCCACCGATTCCTCGCGACACAGCGCCTGGGCTTCGGGCGACAGATAGGGTGCAATGAAAACAGGCGTGGCTTGCTGCACGTGATGAACCATGTGGTTACGCAACTGAAGCGCGGCCATTCGAACATGGCGTGGCTGCCCACTGGACTTCACTTCGCAGACCAGCGTATGGCGCCGGCCGGACACGTCGACGTGTGCAACGATGTCGACACCGCGATCTGGGCCCACGGGCTCGTGTTCGATGTCCACGATCTTGATTGCAGGCACTTGCTCCAGCAGGTCCCGTAACGCCTTTACGGCGGCGCTTTCCAAATGTTTCATTGATTCCGGCGCTTTCAGCATTTGCTGAAAATACCATTTCTAGTGAAACTGTCAAGCCACTTTCATCTGTCGGCCTGTTTTCAACGAACGCTGAAAATCCCTTGTGCGGTGTAACTGCTGAGCAGGTACGCAGTGCCTGCGGGCACCTTTGGGGTCGAGACATGACCCGAACGACCGCTCTGATCCCACTTGACCGTCTGCTTCGGGTCGTCACACGACTTTCATCAGTCGCACAAAGGGTAGGTGGCGCGAATGGAAGTCGCAAAAACCCAACGGCCAGATGCGATCGGGCCGTTTGTAGGTGGGTTCGTACGACGTTACAAATGACCTGCGTCGTCTGGCAGCGGATGCGTTCGTTGCGGCCGTGATGGGTTTTCGCACTGCCGGCTTTGCTGGCTTGACACCCGTCGGCTAATGGGTGTCCCCAAAGACACCATCAAGCCGCGTACCCGCTCGGAACCACTGCCTCCTTATTCCACTCGCGAACGGGATCGAACGCCCAAACCCAGTCCGCATTCCCGTGGAAGCTCGCCTTCCCCGTCGCGATCGACGCCTTCTGCGCTTCTTTGTCGCGCATGTGCTTGAAGCGCGCGTTCGCCAGTGACAGCCGCTGCACCCCGTGCACCCGCGGGATCCGGATGTGGCGGAAGTGGGCGAAGGCTTCGACCGAATCGCGGCAACACTCGAGCCAGCGCCCAAGGATGTAAGCGTCTTCAAACGCTTGGCAGGCGCCTTGCCCCGCATTGGGCAACATCGCGTGCGCCGCGTCACCAACGAGCTGAATACGGCCGCGGCCCCAATTCTCGGTCAGCGGTCGCGTGAAGAGGCCCCATTTCGAACATTCGGTCACCAAGCCGAGAAGCTTCGCGAGGCGCGGTTCGGGGTTAGGGAAGCTCAAACGCATCTCGTCGGGGTCGCCGCGGGTCGACCAGCCTTCTTCGACCCATTTGTCGGTGTCCTCTTGGGTGACGATGTTCACTAGCTTACCGCGGCGAATGTAATAGGCGATGAAGTGACAGCCCGGTCCCGCCCATTGCGTATGGCCCATCGGCTCGAGGATCGCAGGCGGCACGTCGCTACCGTCGAGGAGCGCGCGCCACACCATCTGACCGGTATAGGTGGGATTGTCGTCGCCATAGAGCACTCGACGAATCACTGAGCGCACGCCATCAGCACCGATCACGAATTCCGCTTCGACGTGGGCGCCGTTGGCGAATGCGAGCATCACGCGATCCGCTCGCTCTTCCAATCCGACCAGACGGTGTCCCAAATGAATAGCGCTGTGATCGAGTCCAATGGTTATTGCGTCCAAGAGGTCGGCGCGATGAAAAGTGTAGTAGGGCGCGCCATAGCGTTCCGCGGCCTTGAGCCGATCGTTGAATTCAAGGTACTCGCCGGTCTGCATGTTGCGCGTGTACATGCCGCGCGAATGATGTGCGACCGCGGCAATCGACTCTCCCAGGCCAATCGCTTGCAGGGCTTTGACCGCTTGCGGGCTCGTATTGACGGCGGCACCGACCTCGCCTAATTGCGGCGCGGCCTCGAAGATTTCCGGCTTCATCCCGAAGGTCTTCAGCGCTTGCGCGGCCGCGAGCCCAGCGAGCCCGCCACCGACAATCGCGATTCTGCAACTCGATACCATTTGTCTCTCCAACCTCTTTCCCGAGGCTAAGCCATTATGTTAGACCGTGCTTGCGCTTCATCGGCTCGGACCCTAACCTTGCTATCGCAAGCAAACCGGTACGTCCTCGAGGAGAGAGACTGTGAAGCAAAGCTTAGTCATGGCTTTGGTCGTGCTTATCGGGCAACTCTCAGTACTGCAAAGCGCGCAAGCATTCCCGGATCGGCCCATCAGGCTGGTCGTGCCCTCGCCGGCAGGCGGACCTCCTGATGTCGTAGCGCGACTCCTCACGGAGAAGATGACGGCTCATCTCGGACAGCCGGTGATCGTCGATAATCGCGCCGGTGCAGGCGGTACGATCGGAGCGCGATCGGTCCTTACCGCGACACCGGACGGCCATACCCTCCTTGTGGGAAGTACGAGCTCGCTTCTCATCGCGCCATTAATCTACAAGAACGCGGGTTACCACACCGGCTCATTCGCGCCGATCGCACGCGTTGCGGACAGCGCGGAAGTCCTCTCGATGCATCCGTCGGTTCCAGTCAAAACCGTGGCCGAATTGGTGGCCCTGGCGAAATCGAAGCCCGGCGTGCTGAACTTCGGCTCTGCCGGGATCGGAACGCTTCCGCATATCCAAGGCGAGCTCTTCAAAGCGCGCGCGCAGATCGATATCAATCACGTTCCCTATCGCGGCGGTGGGCTCGCACTCACCGGGCTGATAGGCGGCCAGATCGAGGTTCTCTTCACCGTCCTGACCCAAACGCTCCCGAATATGCGCGAGGGCCGGGTACGCGGTTTGGCGATTGCCAGCGCGGCCCGGAACCCGCTCGCGCCAGAGCTTCCGACCATGGTCGAGAGCGGGTTCGATCAGTTCATCGTGACATCGGTGACAGCGATCGTTGCCCCTCCCGGCGTGCCGATCGACATCCGACGGCGGCTCAACCAAGCGGTCGTCGCCGCCCTCGCATCGGAGGATGTCGTACGAGCATTCTCGAACATGGGTGGCGAAGTGCGACCGGGTTCGCCCGAGGAACTGGCCGCCTTCCTCGCCCTGGAACAGCAACGCTGGGCTCGCATCATCGAGGTCACACGCATCTCGGCCGAATGAGGGCCCGATCCTTGCTGTCGCGCGATGCTGTCCGCGCTGGGGCGGGCGTCCGGTGGGATATGTGTTGCCGCCGACTCCGATTTGGTCCGCTTCGAGTCGTTCATCGCCCGTTCGTTCTCGTCC
>JANMUI010000494.1:0-41857 GCA_031391405.1 Betaproteobacteria bacterium | reverse complement strand
GGCGGCCGACGCCGGGCGTCGATGAGTGTCGAAGAGGAGCGCAAATTCTTGGCGCCGTGGGCGAAGCAGTCCGAGGAGGGTGGCGTTCTAGTTGTGTCGCCGCTGCGTGCTGCGCTGGCCCAAGAGCTCGGGCGCGCTGTGGCCGCTTCAGTGGTGTACCGCATGCTGGCGCGCCACGGCTGGCGCAAGGTAGCACCGGACACTCGACATCCCAAGAGCGATCCCTTTGTGCAGGAGGAATGGAAAAAAAACTCCCCAAAACACTGGCGGCCTTGCTGAGACCGCGGGAGGTACGCGGGCGACGCGTGCGCTTGATGTTTCAAGACGAAGCACGCTTCGGACGCATGGTCAGAATCCGCCGCTGCTGGGCGCCCACGCCCGCGCGACCCGTGGTGTGCAATGGCTACGAGCGCGAGTTCGTGTACGTCTATGGCGCGGTCAGCCCCGTGGAGGGCCAGCTCGACTGGATGATCACTCGGCAGATGAACACCGTGAACATGAGTGCGTTCCTCGCTCAGGTCAGCGCGAAGCATCGCAGAGAATTCATTGTCATGGTGGTCGATGGTGCAAGCTCGCATGTGTGCAAAGCCCTGGTGGTGCCCAAGAACATCCGACTGTTGCGTCTGCCGCCGTACGCCCCAGAACTCAATCCACAGGAGCACGTGTGGGATGAACTCCGCGAAAAGGAATTTCCCAATCGTGTGTTCTCAGACCTTTCCAATGTCGTCGAACAACTCGAGGCAGGGCTTCCGCGGCTTTCAAAGAATCGAAAGGGGCTACGCAGCCTGACGGCATGGCCATGGATAATTAGTCTCAACTTGAACGCGAATTAGAATCAATACCTTGTATCGATACTTCGTCACCCATACAAAGTGATCCTCAATCTGAAGTACTTATTGCTACCATACCGGTATTCCATGCCGCACCTCCCTTGATACGGCACACTTTCGCAGCTAAAGCTGACCGGCTAAAGCCAGTGGCTTAATCTTTGTGATCGACAATCAATGGAACGCGATGTCCCATTCTGATTGACGCATTCCGGACCCTTCCTCAGATGCCATGCTGCGAAGTACGGATCGAGTGCAAGGAGTGGTCGCCATGGCAATGATTGGCAAGATTCGGCGTATACGCCGCCGCGATAAGGAGTCGGTACGCGAGATTGCGCACGCGACGAAGCCCATCGCGGAACACGATCCGCAAGTGGCTCAGGCGGCCGATGTAGCGCGAGTCGAAGTACCGGGCGACGAGCGCAGCCGCGCGAGTTCACGCCGTTCTACTAGGCACTGAAGCTTGCGCTGGAGGCCGGCGCGCATCGACCGAAGCATGCGCGCCGTAGCGCGCTTGCGTCCAATACGGATATCCGGGCGGCGGGATACGCCGGGGGCTGCTCGCTCGTGACCGACAGTAGTACGGGCCAGGCGCCGATCGCGGCGGCCTCCCGCGCGAGCACGCCCGGCGCGGTGGCGTTGATCGTTCGCTCCAGTGCAGGCTCGCCCTCTGCCTCGTCCACCATCGTGTGTGTCGCCGACTTAACGATGGGGTCAGGCGCAGGCGCACGCACGAGTTCGGGCAGGCGTTCCGGCTTGCTGAAGTCGGCCTGCCAGGGCCCGGGCGTGTCGAAGCCCAGCGCGGTCACGCTGCCAAACGGTGCGAGCCCACGTTGCAGTTCCCAGCCCGCCTGTGCGTTCTTGCCCAGCAGCAGGATCTTCATCTGGCGCTCCGCTTGGTCTGGTTGAAGCGCGTGTCAGCCGCGCGCGCCGTAGTTCATGTCCACCCAGTCGCGGTAGCCGCCGCTTTGCGCCGCCGCAACCCAGTCGCCGTGGGCCAAGTACCAGGCAATCGTTTTGCGTATGCCGCTGTCGAAGGTCTCCGTCGGGCGCCAGCCCAGTTCGCGCTCGATCTTGCGTGCGTCGATGGCATAGCGCCGATCATGGCCGGGGCGGTCCTTGACGTAGGTGATCAGGCGCTGGTAGGAGCCCTTAGCATGTGGACGCAGTTCGTCCAGCCGTGCGCAAATGGTGAAGACGATCTCCTTGTTCGTCTTCTCGTTCCAGCCGCCAACGTTGTAGGTTTCGCCGACCCGCCCGCCAGCGAGCACCGCGCGAATGGCACTGCAATGGTCTCGGACGTACAACCAGTCGCGCACGTTCAACCCGTCGCCGTAGATCGGCAGCGGCTTGCCGGCCAGCGCATTCACGATCATCAGCGGGATGAGCTTTTCCGGGAAGTGATACGGGCCGTAGTTATTGCTGCAGTTGGTGGTCACCACCGGCAGGCCGTAGGTATGGTGCCAGGCGCGCACCAGGTGGTCGCTGGCGGCTTTGCTGGCCGCGTACGGGCTGTTAGGTACGAACGGATGCGTCTCGGTGAACGCCGGCGCGTCGCCACTCAAGCTGCCGTAGACCTCGTCGGTGCTGACGTGATGGAAACGAAAGCCATGTCGCTGCACGTCTGGCAACGACTGCCAGTAGGACCGCGACGCCTCCAGTAGGGTGAAACTGCCCTCGACATTGGTCTTGATGAAGGCGCCCGGGCCGAGGATGCTGCGGTCGACGTGGCTTTCGGCAGCGAAATGCACCAGCGCACGCGGGCGATGCTCGGCCAGCAGCCGGTCGATCAACGCACGGTCGGTGATATCGCCCTTCACGAAGACGTGCCGCGGATCGCCCTGCAGCGCGGCCAAGTTCTGCAGGTTACCGGCGTAGGTCAGCGCATCAAGGTTGATCACCGGTTCGTCGTGATGCTCGAACCAATCGACCACGAAGTTGCTGCCGATGAAGCCCGCACCGCCGGTGATAAGGATGGTCATGCACGTTTTTCCCTGGCTTGGATGGTCATGTCCGTGGTTCCGAGCGGTTTGCGATCAGGACCACGTGCGGCCATAACTATCGTCGAAACACGCAACGCGCATTTGAGCATGGTCACCCGTCGTGATGGCGATATTGGCACGGATATTCCCGCGCGCTGAGGTAGAGAGTGCGATTCCCCTCGGCGATCTTGAACAAACGCGCCCTTCGCGTGAGCCTCTGGTTATCGAAGCATAGAGACCAATAAAGTAAGTGTGCCACGCCTTGATTCGAAGTTCGAAGTTTTGCCTGCTCCTGGCGAGCATCGACCAGGACTGCGCCACGCAGACGCGCGCGAGCGGTTCCCCATGCGTTGGCGTGCTGCATCGCGCCGACTACCCGCGTAAGCCGCGCGGATGCCGGGCGGAGGTGCGTGCGCAGTTCGCATCGCGCTTCAGCGTTTCGTGCAATCGGTGTCGCTGCAGGATCACTGCCGGCTCGGTGCGCTTCCTATGCCGGCGGCGCGCCCAGCTGTCACAATATTGAACGCATTGGCGTCAAATACGAAGACGTGTATCTGAAGGGCTATGCCTCAATGGGTGAATTGGAGGTCGGCCGGGCCGATTACTTCGCATTCTGCAACGGTGAGCGTCCGCACCGGGCGCGGGGTCAAAAGACGCCGGCAGTCGTGTACCCAAGCGCTGGTGGTGGCGGAGCGTTGATCGTGGATAAGCTCGGCGGCGAGCAGGTGACGGGATTAAGCCGGCCGAGGCTATACCACGATTGCCTTTGCTTGCGCCAACCGGATGGCATCGCGAACGAGATCCCGATCGACCAGAGGCGCGGCGACAACAAATAGGACGAATCCACCTACAGCCTTCACCAGCAGCCCCAACTCGGCGAACTGAACAGCGAGACCGAGCAGGAGCGCCAGCATGAGCGGTTTGACGAACAAAGAAAGCTCCGGGGGCGACGCGTTCAAGCGTAATGCGAATCTGTGAGAAACAATCCAAACGGCAATGCTTCCTATCACTGCCGTGCAGGCTGCGCCGACATCGCGAAAGTGAAATATGACCGGGCCACCAACCAGTACGATGGTAACAAGTCCGGCAATCTGTGCATGGAGAACGCAACGCTGCTTGTCGGACACGATGAGCAACCAGCGCGCGTGCCCCGATAGAATCATAACCGGGACGACCCAGACGAGGATCGCGAGCGCAGGCGCACCGACGGCAAACCGCTCGCCATAGATCGATGTCAGAAGGAGATCGGCGGAAAGGGCAAACCCCAGCGCGCAGCCAATGCTGACCCACGCCGTGACGCGAAATGATATACGCAACAGCTTAGCGAGCTCGTTGTCGCTATCGGCCGCAGCGCGTGTCAGCGACGGATAGAGATTGAAGTGATAGACAAAGCTGAAGGTGGAGACTGACATGACCAGTCGCTGCGCTGCGGCAAACGGCCCCACCTGTGCGGCACCAACGATGCTGCCAAGCAGGAAGAGCGGCATAAATTGCGCCGCCGACCACACAAAGTGGCTGAGCCCCACCGACGTTCCCTCGCGAACGAGGATTGCCATCCTCGGTATCGAAAGTGAAAAACGAACGGGGCTCACCTTGAAGTGCTGCTGCCATAGGCAATAGATGCTCGCAACGGCTACGGCACCGAGCTCGGCGAAGCCTACGGCGGTGACATCAGCAGAACTACGAACGAACAAGAACACCGCAGTCGCGAAAACGAGTGCACGAAGCGTCTGCGCGACTACCACCTCTGACATGAGCTCGGAGCTTTGGAGCACCCACTCCTGGTTCAAAGCGGTGAACAGAAGGCTCGCAGCGTAGAGCCATACGAGTCCGCTCGGTATGGCTGGAGACCCGAACACCTCAACGCCAGCGATCATCAACGGAATCGCGAGTATCGCGATGACCAGGCGCGTAAGCGGAATTTCGGCCGCGAGCGCCGGCAACTCTTCACGAGCTCTAGCGATCCGCTTTACGCCGATCGTGCCCAGTCCACATTCAACCGCCGTGACAAAGAAAGCCGTGAGGCCGACCACATACTCGAGCGCGCCATAGCCCTCGGGATCGAGTGTCCGGGCCAGCATCGCGAAGACAACCAGTCCGATCAGCTTGCCGGCGAACTGGCCACCCGACAGAATGGCTAAGTCACGGACAAATTTCGGGGCGCCGTTGGTGAGCAGGCTGCGCAAGCGCGCGAATGCACCGCGCTCAGTCCTCGACGACATGGGCTTCGAATCCCTGTCTGTGACGGACCCAACTGTTGGTATCGAAAACGCCGTCGGAACCTAGGCAGTCCGCCGCTGCATAGGCCATGGCTAAGGCGTGGTGGGTGTTGTCATGGGCGAACAGCCCCTGCCTGCCGAAGGTGAGCAAGCCTTCGAAATTGCCGAGCCATCGGTCCATCGTATCGAAGTGGCGGGCGTAGTCACGGTCATAGACCGGATAGGCGTGACCCAGGCGACGGGTAGTGACGTGACGCACCGGCGCACTCACCGGGAGGCCTGCGTCCGCGAGCCATCCACACATTCGTCGGCCGAGTTCTTCGTCCGAAAGCGACCAGCTCTTTTCGCCTGGATCACTTGGAAGCTCGGCGCAGAGAACGGTGCTGCCGCGGGGCTCGCGCGTCGCCGAGTAGTTCTTGGGCTCCGACATGCGCGACATCGGAATGGACGCTTCCGGGAAATAGTGTGCGTCGTACTCGGAAAATTGATCCTGTTCGAGAATGAGGTAAATCAGGATCATGCCGCGAAAACGAATACCGTTGGCCGCCGCAAGCACTTCTGGTGGCGCCGCGGGGTGCATGAGCCTGACCAGCAAGCTGATCGGCAGCGTGGACCACGCCGCATCGACAAGCATCTCGACGGAATGCCCATCCTTTTCGTAGCACACAGCACTGACATGCCGCCCATCATGGTCGATTCGAGATACGCGAGCACCAAAGACGAATTGCGCCGCATGGCTTTCCGCGGTGGCCCGCAAGGCCTCGCTGATCTGGCCGAATCCTTTACGGGGATAGTAGAAACCACCCACCCTGGCGGGCTTCAGGCCCGGGATCTGGCGGGCCACTTTTGCGAGGATCTTGGGGATGGAGCTGTTCGATATCCGCCGCTCTGCTGCTGTCACGGCGAGCTCATCGGGCTCGACCCCCCAGAGCTTGCGTGCATAGGGAAAGTAGAACGAGTGGCTCATCGTGCGGCCGAGGCCGTGTTCGAGGACGCTCGCGAAAGTCTTTTTCGCCGGCACCGCCCGCGGCAGGAGCTTCTTTGCCATATCGAGTACAAGCGACGCCTGAAAGGATCTGGGCAGGCGCAGCAAGAGATCAACAGGTTTGAGCGGGAAATGGATCCAATTCCCCTGGAGCCGAATCCGCCCATGCCGCGGGCGCCAGAGGAGATCATCCCCTAGGGCCGATTTGATGTCCGCCATCACCCGCGGTTCGACAACCGGATGGAGCCGATGGCTGCCGTAATCGCAGTTCACCCCAGCGATCTCGAAGCTCCCCGCATTGCCGCCTACTCGGTCACGTGCTTCGATTACCAGCGGGCACGCGCGTCCATCCCGGGCAAGCCGTAGCGCCGCACCTAGGCCGGCAGGCCCCGCACCGAGTATCGCAATACGCGGTTGGCTCATGTGTCGAGGGCGCGTGCCCATAATTTCAACCCGCACCGACTCATCATCACCGCCCGCCTGTTCCGACGCTCGGACGGTGCGCGAGGACGCGATCCGAGAGAAGCACAACCAGTCCACCAAGGATTCCGCCCGCAATCAGGATCGATTGCCAGATAAGGCCCGTTGCAACGACACTCGCGGGGGAGGCGCCAAATGGCATGAGGAATCCAGCAAGGCTCGCCTCGCGCACGCCAATGCCACCCACGCTGACGGGAAGTGTGGCGATGATCTTGGACAGCGGCCATGCGAAAAACCAAGCTGCAATCGGTACATCGACACCGGCCGCCTCGGCAAGTCTAATATTCAGTACGATGAACGCGATCTGCACAGACATCGACAGCGCCAGACACAGTACAAGCCGGAGCGGCTGGCGCGAGAGTGCAACCGCGCCCGCGCCGAGCCGCTCTACGATCCGGCGCAGCCTGCTCTCTTCAGGAAGGCGGCGAACCACAATGGGATAGATCCTGACGGCAATGAGGGGTCCGAGGGCAATCACTGCCAAGGCGATGCCAACCCCGAGTAGAAGACTGGTACCGGAGGCGAACTGGCTGAGGACAAGGAGGAGCCCCACCCCTGCGATCAGTAGGAGACCGATCGTATCAATGAGCCTGTCGGCCAGGGAGCCGAGCGCCAGTCGAGTCGTGTTGGATACGTGCCGATAAAGAAGGCCCGCGCGAACGACATCGCCCCCCGCGACACCTGGCAGGCACAGATTAGCGACAAGGCCCCCAAAATGGGCTCGCAGGACAGCCGAAAATCCCGCACCGCTGTCCGCGAGAAGCTGCCATTTGGTGGCGGACACGACGTGCCCGATCAAGAAAACGACGAGTGTCGTCAACCAGTCGCGCGGCGCCATCGCAAGGATGGTGGTGAGTACCTCGCGCAGGGGCAAGAACGAGAAGATTGCCGCGAGGACCAGCACCGAAACGGCCAATCTGACAACCCAAGCGGCGCGGAACCGGGCCTTGGGATTGGACGAGGGCGTCATAGAATCAAGGACGCAAATGAAGGCGGGAGATCATGTCGGCAATCAAGCCAAGGGACCAGATGATGAGCGCGGCAAGCAGCGCAAAGATCGCGGATTCGGAGAGATTCATCAGCGTAATATCGTAGACGGTCTTGGCCATTCCGAGCACGAAGAGGACACCGCCCACCGGCATGAATATTCGCAACGGCTCGAACAACATCACGATCCGCAGCACGAGCAACACGAAGGTGAAGAAATCCGTAGCGCGAATCTTGGAGTGCCCGATGCGCTTGGCATAGCCAACCGGCAGATAAGCCACCTCCATTTTGGAGCACAGCATGCAGAGGGTGATGGTCGTGGTAAAGGAAAAGCCCTCGGGCAAAAGCGGAATGAATCGCGCAAGGCTTTCGCGCCTGAATACGCGCAAGCCCGAATTGAGATCGGGAATCGCGCGCTTCGCGAGAAAATTGGCGAGCCGGTTCAGGATCCATTTCGCCGGGCGCCTGATGAGGGGCACGTTGTTCATCGCAGCACCGCGATCGCCCACCACCATGTCCGCCGATTTCGCAAGCTCCAGCATCTGCGTGAGCATTTCGGGCGGGTAAGTCCCATCCGCGTCGAGAATCGCGACGTATTCCGAGTTGCTCGCTGCAATGCCGCGTTTGAGGGCCGACCCATAGCCCCCGTTCACCCTGGAAACGAGAACGCGCGCGCCCGCGCGCTCGGCGGCAAGGCGCGTCCCGTCGGTCGAGCCATCGTCGACGAGAATGATTTCGTAGTGCACGGGAAGCTTCGAGAGAACCGCGCGGACTTTCTCCACCGTGGCACCAGCGGCGCGTTCCTCATTATGGGCTGGGATAACGACGCTTACATCGAACCGTTGCAGTTCCGGCGTGATGGCGCCTGCAGGCACCCTTAAGACGTTCGGTGTCACGGCTAACATGGTTCAAGACTCCCGCGCGAATCATTTCCGCGCGACGATAAGCCCCAAGTGGCAAGCGATGAGCGGACCCTGGCGAACACGCGCAGAAATCTCATCGCAAGGATTCGTGGGGGCTCGTTCCATTGGGCGCGTTTGATGGACATGAGGCATCCCGCTTCATGCGCTTGTTCACTATCACTCAACGACAACGCGTTCTTTGGCATCCGTCTTACCGTCAAGGCCAAGGTGGACATGAACGCGCCCGTCTCGCACAACGCAGGGAAAGCGAAGCAACGCCGGCAGTGAGCTGCAAGGATTCTCTCCAGTGTGAGGATCGAACGGCAAGCTATGCAACGGGCAGACGATCCTTCCATCCTCAACCCAGCCGCTAACCAAATCACCCCGTATGTGTCGAACAAGCCCGTCCAACTGCCCGGCGGATTCAATCTCCAGCACCGATTCGTTAAGCATCGCTTCCTCCTTTGCACACGCATCGGGTACCGACTCGATACCCACGACCACTCAACTCAACGTGAGGGTCCCACCCAAAGCAGCCAGATTGCTATAACTGCCACAGCGATCCATTAGTTCGACAGTACCAGTCTATCTAGTCAACAGCTCGAGGCATCGGATGAAGGTAGCACCTCTCCCACGATCGTGACGATCAAGCTTACGCTGAGCGCCGGATCATTTGCGTCAACGCAGCCTGAAAGATTCACGTCCTACCCCGCACTGCGCGGACGGAAGCGCGGAGCGCGACGTAGGCGCGCGTGTGAACATCAAACAGCCGCTCGTTCCATAACGGTGCTTGCAGATAGTACGAATCGAGCCGCTGCACCCGCGAAAGATCGATGGCGCGTCCCAAATATCCAAGTCGCGTCGTAAAGCAGGCAATATATCGCGGAGCAAGCGTTCGGAGCACGATGTCGTCGTAGGATCCGAAGGGGAAGGCGAGAAACCGGGGGCGTTGGCCCACCCGTCGCTCGATCTCGTCATCGGCCATCGCGCATTCTTCGAGCATCGCCGCAGCCGACAAATCGCGCAGATCTGGATGATTGGTCGTATGGCACTCGATTCGCAACCCTGATCGGACGCAGTCTTCAACCTGCTGCCAGTCCAGCATGTCGAATCGTTGCGGGATGGACGCCCAACCGACGTCCTGCCCCATCCGCCCAGTGGTCAGAAATATGTGGGCCGGAACTCCGAACTCCGTCAATACCGGCAGTGCATGCTGGTGAACCGAGCGCATGCCGTCATCGAACGTGATGGCAATGCCGTGCTCACTTTGCATCAAGTTCTCGAATGTAAGGATCGGCGTATTGGTCAAAGCCATCCGTTCGATCAGCCGCGCGAATGAACGGGGCGCAAACGACAGTACCGAGCCAGAATCGTCGATGCTGTGAAACGTGAGCACCGCGCGCATCATTCAGGGCCCTGCGTGATCACATCGTTCGCTGGTCGAACGTTCGAGGGCGGTATGAAAGCGAGCGTCACGCGGGGCTCCTCTCCTTGCGCGCCGGGAGTCGAGGTTCAACCGCATAGTGATCGCGCGCGATATCGTCCGACCGCTTGATCTCTTGGTACTCCTGCTCCGTATTGACCTCCATATGGTCAATTTCGTGGCCCAGGATCTTGCGAGCGAGAAGCAAGCCCATCTCGATCGAGTGATCCGCGTTGTTGTAGCGGAATGTGCCCCCTCGACCCACGATGTGCAGCCCGTCGAACTGCTTGACGAAACCATTGATAAGTGCGAGCTTGCCGGCGTACTGGAGGTCGTACACCGGATAGGCGAATCGCGTGCGAACGACGTTCCAACCTTCGACATCGCCCGAATTGATGAAGCCGAGCTTGTCCGTCAGATCTTGTACGCAGCGGCGTGCGACGTCATCGTCGGTCAACGACCAGATTGCATCGCCGGCAGTGCAGAAACACTCGAGGACGAGCGAGGTGTGGTCGTCGTCCGGCACCATAGCCTTGCTCCAGTTCTTGGGTTCGTGCAACCGGCCGAAGAGAATGTCGGAGTCCTGGATGTAGAGCCACGTATCTTTTGATACTTGCTTCCGGCGGAGCTTGACGTTGACAGTGATGAGATCGCGGAATTCGAGGCTGCGTGCGGCGCCGATGATCCGGTCGTCGGCCTTGGGCGAGATGATTTGCGCAAGCACGCTCAACGGGATTGTGGATACGACGTGCTGCGCATGAACACTTTGATCGCCGTCGGGGGTTGAATAGATGACTTCGATGTCCTTCGGCCCGTGGACAACGATCCCTTTCACGGCTGCGCTAAGCAGGACGCGACTGCCTGCGCGTTCGATGTAGTCCGCCATTCGTTCGGGTATGCGAACGTAACCGTCGCGCGGGTACATGAACTCTTCTATCAGGCTCTGTACCTGGCTCTTGCGCGCCGATAGCGCCTCCTGCACCACCGTCCAGATCGAAAGACCTTTGCTCCGCTGCGCGACCCAGTCCGCCGACAGTTCTTCGCACGGCTTGCCCCACACCTTCTCGGTGTAACGTCGAAAGAACATCTCGTAGAGCGTGGATCCGAATTGCGCCGTATAGGCGTCTTTCATGTTCCGAATCGGGCGATTTAGTACCGCATAGCGCATTGCTGCCGCTATGAAGGCGAAGCCGGCTTTCATGATTGTGATTAATCCAGCGTTCTTCACGACATCGCCGATTGCGACCGGATACATGTAGTACTTCCCGCTATAGAAGATGCGGCTGATCCGCTCCACCATTACCAGCTCGCCTTCCATCAGGCGACGAAACCACGTGTTCAAATCTTCGTTCTTGGTGAACCAGCGGTGGCCGCCAAGATCGAATTTATAGCCGGCGTCATGCACGGTTCGGCATAGGCCCCCGACATACTCGTTTCGTTCAAGAACGGTCACTTTCACCCCGCTTGCGACGAGCTCATGCCCCGTCGCAAGGCCTGCTGGACCGGCGCCGAGGATCACTACGTTCATGGCTTCGTCGGACGGTGCGGTCATCGAATCTCCCGGGGCACCCTCGACTGGGCAACAAAGTTGTACACGCCGGCGAACACGTTGGAGATCACAAAAGCGATGACGAACAGCTCAGTCGCTCCTATGACGCTGCCCCAAAACGAGACGGTGTAGCCAGGTAGATATTGACCAATCAGCGCGGCGGTCTTGCTGTAGGGTGCTGTCCCGCGGACGACGAGCCAGTTCGTCGAGAGAAGAAGCTGCAGCGCCAACAGCGCGCCTAGTCCGACGCCGAGCGCGTTACCGGAGATGAGGAAAATGGGCGGCATGAGGGCGCTTGGCGTTCCCAGATCAAGCAGTCGGCTGTTAAGGCGCTCCCGCAATGTCCGCGCGTAGCCCCTGTAGAGAACCTGCCCAGAAATTGCCCCGATCACGAATCCCCAACCAAGGCCGATCCATGCACCGGTCCATGTCACGCTGTACCCGGGGAGGAAAACCGAGAGCAGTGAGAGGTGTACACCTACGTCGTATCCGCCACGCACCAGCAGAATTGCGGTGCTAATCCACAGGATCGCGCCGCCGAGCATCCCGAAGGCCACTGCCATGATCCGGGCATTCACGCGGATCGCGGCGTTCAACACTCTCACTTCCGCTTCGTTTAGCATTCCAGCCCCCTTACAGGTCGCCCGCGAAGTAATCGCGGGTGGTCGCGATGACAAGGTAGACGTGATGGGCGAGGTTCCAGATCGCAGCGACTACGGCGCCGATCACCAGCCCAATCAGAAAACCGTAAACGGCTCCAAACACCGTCCCGGGCCAGGAAATGCTATACCCGGGCAAGATGTGCGCGAGCAGTGCAAGGTGAGGTCCTACCTGAACGCCTGCGGGAGCTCCCTTGACGAGCAAGATCGCTGTTGCGACACCGAGGCCAAGTGCACAGACGCATCCCATCGCGATGGCGAGTGCCGCGACGTCCAGTCTGGCGAATGCCGCCCGCACGATGAGCTCCCCAACCTTGGGCGTGGTATGCGCAGGCTTCATGCCGAATGGCTCCGATCGAATGCGGGCAGAATCCAAGGATGACATCGAAGCGTGCATTTTCACAGCGTGTCGTCTCCTCGGGAAAGGCGTTGGACGAAATAGTCGATCGTCTTGCGCAGACCGTCCTCGAGTTGGGTGGTCGGCTGCCACCCAAGGTGCTCGCGCGCATGCGAGATGTCAGGCCGGCGACGTTCGGGATCGTCCGTCGGAAGAGGGTTGAGCTCGATGCGCGATGAGGAGTTGGTCATGCGAATGATTGTCTCCGCTAACTGCCGGATGGTCACCTCGTCCGGATTGCCAAGATTGATCGGCCCCGGAAATTCGTCTTTCGTGCTCATGAAACCCATGATTGCCGTGACCATGTCGTCGATGTAGCAGAACGAGCGCGTCTGGGCGCCTTCGCCGAAAACGGTAATCGGCTCACCGCGTAGGGCTTGGACGATGAAGTTCGATACGACTCGACCGTCTCGCGGATGCATGCGGGGACCGTAGGTGTTGAAAATGCGCGCAACCTTGATACTCAGCTGATGCTGGCGGTAATAATCGAAAAACAGGGTCTCTGCGCAGCGCTTGCCCTCGTCGTAGCACGAGCGCGGCCCGATCGGGTTTACGTGGCCCCAGTAGCTTTCTGGCTGGGGATGTACGGATGGATTGCCGTACACCTCGCTGGTTGACGCTTGGAAGATCCGGATTCCGAGGCGCTTCGCCAGCCCGAGCATATTGATTGCGCCGTGTACGCTGGTCTTTGTCGTTTGGACGGGATCGCGCTGATAATGAATGGGACTTGCCGGGCACGCGAGGTTGAAGATCTCGTCGACCTCCACGTAGAGTGGGAAGCAGACGTCGTGGCGCAGTACCTCGAAGTATGGATTGCTCAAGAGATGCGCGATATTCTGCTTCGAGCCAGTAAAGAAGTTGTCGACGCACATGACGTCATGGCCTGCGCGGAGCAGCCCCTCGCAGAGATGGCTGCCGACGAAGCCGGCACCTCCGGTCACGAGAATGCGCTTCATCGCGATTGCGGCGCCGCCGTCTTTTCCAGTAATTCTTGTTCAGAAGCCACAGGACAGACAGTCATGGGGAGCGACATCCAGTTAGTATTTTGGTGAGGGTCCTATTCCCGTTCAATTGGCCTCAATTCACAAGTTTCAATTCGCGGCGCTGCGTCAATTTTTGGCATATGACAAACTGCGGAATTCGTACGAAGGCATCGACTAGCACGATCGCCACGGATTGTGGACCGTAGCGCGCAACTCATTCGCGTCAATCCATTCGGAGATTCACAGCCTGTGCGACCAGCTATCACGGTCCGTAAGAGTGTTGCCGGCGCAATCGCCCTACTCGTCGTGCTCGCATGCTTCGCGCGCGTAGTTCATCTGGACGCGGACCCTTACGTGTCCACGTGGATCGGATATGTGGCCGACGAAGGTCGCTGGAGCGAGATGGCACGCAGCCTCGCGTTGTTCGGGACGCCGGAGGTGAGCCCTGTCGGGCGGCTCCACCTCGTGATAAGTCCCGGCTATCAGATGGTCAACTACGTTACATTCCGATTGTTCGGAGTCGATTTCTGGTCGGCACGAATCTTCTCGGCTGTGGCCGGAAGCGTTCTTGTGCTCACTGTTTTCGTCGCGCTGCGCCGCCATCTGACGCCGTTCGCGTTGGCGCTCGGTGTCGTTATCCTCGCCGTCGAGACCAACTTGCTCGCTCAAAGCCGGATGGCATTGCCCGAGATACCGTCGATCCTCGGATGTCTGCTTGCGTTCCTGTTGCTCGTGCTCGGGCGCAAGACGTCGTTGCACGCCTTCATCGCAGGGCTCTTGGCCGCCGTTGCATTGTCAATGAAGATGACGTCCTTGCCTGCCCTGCTGATTTTTCCGGCAGTCATTCTTCTCTCCCCGCAAAGCGGGTCCGTTCCAACGAGAATTCTACGCTTACTCCTTTTCGTGTTGGGGCTTGCCCTCCTACTCGCCGGCGGGGCAGGCTTGGGGTGGGCACTCGGTCTTGTCAATCTCGAGAGACTTGCCGATGCTGGCGGGCGCGCGCTCAGCTTCCTGACACTAGCCGCTCCAAACGTGATCGTCGCGCGATTCTTCGATGCGTCGGATCTCGAAGCACGCAACCTGATGCTGCTGGGCGCTTGGTACTGCTCGTGGATGTGGTTGCACCGCGGGGCGAAAGCGCACCCGGTAGCGAGCGTGCTCTACATCGCCTCGGGAATGTGGGCCGGGTGGTGGCTCGTGATTTGGTCATCGATCGAATACCTGCCAGGACGCTACGTCGTACATTTCATTGTGCCGGCGACGATTCACATCATGGCAGGGCTTTCGCTGGCACGGCACAGCACGCTCGCTCGCATCGGCACCACGCTTGGCGAGGGACGGAGACTGATGAAGGCCATGTCCCTCGCATGGCTCGTCTTGCCAAGCGCATTTATCAGCGCGACATTGTTAGTGGGGCTTGGTGAGATTGTTGGCTGGAGCCTCTCGCGGGTCGCGGCACGGATTGCTGTCGTCGTCGCGCTCACCGGTCTGCTCGTGGCGGTGGCGTGGCACGGCGCAAGCAAAGAGCGAATTGTCGCCGGATTCCTTTTCCTTCCGGTCTCGATGACGCTATTATGGCTTGGTGGTCGTGAGCTTGGCGTGTTCCGCCTGTTCTGGAATTTCGATATTCCTGCCGGCTTGACCGTCTGGGCGTTGTGCGCGGGCACGAGCGTGGCGGCCTGTTTCATGGTGGTTAGTCGACCGCGGGTCCGGCGCTTGCGTGGTGTGGCCGAATCGTGCGTGGTCGCCTACATTGCAGTGGTCTTTCTTGCGCAAGGCGGGCGACCAATTATCGCGCCGACCTATTCCATTCGCGACGCATCGCGTCAACTGGAGCAGCAGATCTCGGGCGCAAAAGCGGTTCGCAATGTAGGCGCGGATTCGTTGTTCCTTGAGAACAGGATGAGATACGGCGGACCGTCCGGCGACCTCGATAGCATTGACGGCATCGTAGTCTTCGAGCACGGCCGGGTATCGCGTCGGTTCTTCGATTCGGGCCAATCGGCGAATTTTGTTCGCGTGCGAACCTACCCGCTGACGATCAACCCGCGCTATGAAGTGAATGAAGGCAAATTCGGACCCGCGAACATCGCGGTCTTCAGGCGTCCCTAGGAATCTGCGCGGCAGACGGTCAGACGCCTGATGGCAGGCGCTACGTGCCTTGACTAAGGCGACGTCGAGCTAGTTTCGTTCGCAAAGCGTCGTTTGGCTGGAAATTGCGTCTGCTTAAAGGAGTGAGCGCGCTCTGCCGCGCAGACTCCCAGCGCGTCATTGTGGCAGCGGGGTCAGCTCGTGCCTGCGGGCCTTGGTTTCAGTCGGGCGAAGTAATGCTCGGCCATTGCCGCACCAAAGGAAGCGCTACTGTACGTGTAATAGATCTGGTGAAAAAGAAAGGCGCGCACGGCGAATATTACGCCACGCGTACGAGCAAAGAATGCGAGGAAGCTCGCGTTCAGCGCGACGACCGCCATGATCAAAATGCCCGGCACCCAGCCACCAAGCCATCCAAGCGCCCAGGCAACGATACTTGCTGTCGTCGCGACCGCGAATGCCGCCCGCACGCGCTCGCCTTTTCCCACGTTCAGATCATCGGTGATGTTCTTGCGCTCGAGCATTAATCGTGACCAAGGCAATGCGCGCCTGAAGATTTCGGTATGAAGCAGGTTCCTGAACCGCCACTCTTTCAAGTGCTTTCCCTGCAACCTAGGCTCAAGAATGATTTGTCCGCCCGCATCGCCGATCCGGTAACCAAGTTCAATGTCCTCGATTGACGGATAGCGATATCGCATTGCATTGAAGCCCTCGAGCCGAAGGAAGAACTCGCGCTCGACCGCCCCGCAACCGCCCCAGAAAGTGGTCGCTTGGCTTCTTCCGCGGCTGTGGTAGTAGTGGTGGACAAGATTCTTGTATTGCGAAAGGAAGTTCCCGGCCGCCGGCCGATCGTCGTAGGACCCGATCACAGCCACGGCATGGGTCCGTGCCAGTGTCTCGTGCAGTACTCGCGCGGCATCCTCCGCGACGATAACATCCGAGTCCACAAACCATAAATGGGTACCGATCGCGATCTCGGCGCCGCAGTTGCGCGCTGCGCCCGGTCCGCTTTGCTCCGTCGTCGCGACCAGCCGAACGCTCACGTGTCGCCGAACGATCTCGGCTGAACGATCAATCGCGCAGTCGTCGACGACAATGATCTCCGCAATCTCCCCGCGTTCGCGCATCGCGAGGAGCGGAGCAAGGCAACGCCCGATCATTTGCTCGGCGTTGTACATCGGGATGATCACTGAAACGCTCGAAGCTACCTCGTTTGCGGACAATGTTGCCGCCTCCTCTGAGACATGCGCGAAGCGACGCGCGGTCGACATCCAAGGAAACGCTACTCCAGCGCCACTTACAATACGCATTTAATTCCCAGTGGGTGTGACATGTTCCCTGCCGATCCGGCGCTACTCCTCGCTTCCCTGGAGCGCTCGATTCACCATGGGATCGGAAAAATGTGAAACATGAACGCTTTCGGCGCCCCTGTACGGGACTGAATTTCCCCACCGCACGACGCTCGCGACTCGGACAGGGTTGATGCCTCGACCGAGTCATGGCATGTGTGCGTCACATTAATTGCTGGCGAAGCACCGCCGAAGCAGCCGCACAACGTCTGGAATATATGTTCAATGACGACGTGCACGCGCTCAATCGCCGACAATTCAACATCGCTTACCTGAGCCGGCGTCTGAGGATGGAATCGAGAGACGATAAGGGCGTGCGCGATCTTCGACAAAGAATGGCGGACGGGGCCGCCTGGATGGTTGCGGCGAGGCTGGCCGATCGAACACTCGGCTTTGTGTGCACACTCGTCCTCGCCCGGCTGCTCATGCCGTCTGATTTCGGATTGATCGCGATGGCGACGTCACTGCTCGCATTCGTGGAGTTGTTCGCGTCGTTCGGATTCGATACGGCACTCGTTCGGGACCAAGGGGCGGGGAGAGAACACTTCGACACTGCCTGGACGCTTCAACTGCTTGCGCTCGGCATGACCGGCACGCTCATGGCGCTTATCGCCTATCCGGCGTCCTGGTTTTTCTTCGAGCCCCGGCTCGTTCCGATCGTTCTATGCCTCGCCCTGGTGTCGCTCGTGCAAGGATGCGAGAACATCGGGGTCGTGGCCTTTCGCAAGGAACTTGATTTCCGGCGGGAATTTCTCTACATGAGCGGCAAGAAGCTATGCGCGGTCGGCGTGACCATCCCGCTCGCTTTTGCATTTCAAAATTACTGGGCGCTGGTGGGCGGCATCGTCATCGGGCGAGTTGCCGGCGTTGTACTCAGCTACATCATGCATCCGTATCGGCCTCGCCTCTCCCTGTCCCGGTGGAGGGAGCTGTTCAAATTTTCCAAGTGGTTGCTCATCGTCAACGGCATCGACTTCATCAAGTTTCGTTATGCCGATCTGATCCTCGGCCGTATGGCAGGTCCAAGTGTGCTCGGCATTTACTCCGTCGGCACCGATATTGGGATGCTGGCGAGCACCGAGCTCGGAGCGCCGATCAATCGCGCCGTGTTCCCGGCCTTGTCCCGCATCGGCCACGACATTGGGGCATTGCGCATGGAGTTCGTCGCGGTGCTCGGCGTCATGGCGATCGTGATCCTGCCCGCGTCAGTCGGGTTGTCGGCGACCGCTTCGCTTTTCGTGCCCTTGCTACTCGGCGACAGATGGGTCGAGGCAGCCGTAGTGGTATCCGGATTTGCCTGGGTAGGAGCGTTTGCCGCGCTCCAGAACGCTTCTTACCCCGTGTTCCTTGCAATCGGCAAGCCGTGGCTCGAGACCCGGCTGCGGGGGATTCACGTGCTTATGCTCGTTCCGACGCTGCCGATCATGGCGTCTTATTACGGGCTCGTGGGTGTCATCTGGAGCACGCTAATCATATGCGCTATCACATTGCCGATCGCGTTCTCCCTGGTGTGCAAGGAGCTTCGCCTCGACCTGCGCCAGTTGACCGCCGTCATTTGGCGTCCGGTGCTTGCTTCCCTGTTGATGTGGCTTAGCGTCACGCAGCTTGTCGAATGCCGCCTCGAGATGAGCTCGATCGTGCGAGTCGTCGCCGCGGTTGCGCTGGGTTTGGTCGTGTATCCGTCGTTGCTATTCGCGATATGGTGGCTATCCGGCAAACCTTTTGGCGCGGAGGTCAGAATCGCAGCGCACCTGTCCTCAATTGCTCGGAGTGCTCGACAATGATATCGGCGAACACAATCTTGACAGAGAGCATCGAGACGATGAAATTTCTCATCATCGACCCTGCGACAGGACCGCTCACTGGGGAGCAAATTCACGAATGCTAGTCGGTGTTGAAGCGTGTACCTGGGCGAACCGCCGCGGGTATGGGCGGTTTACGCGTGAGCTCGTCTCGGCGATGGTGGCCCGGCATCCCGAGCACCGTTTCGTTCTCGTCGTGGATGCGCACACGGCGCGCGAGTGTTCCTTTCCGACCAATGCGGAAACAATCGTGGTTGATACGGCCGCCCAGCCTACCAAGGCCGCGGCGGCCGACGGTTCGCGGAGTGTCGCGGACATTTGGCGGATGAGTCGCGCGTTTGCACGTGCAAAGTTCGACGCGGTGCTCTTCCCCACGCGCTACACGTTTGTGCCGCTCCCGGGCCCTACACCCGCAGTGCTCACAATCCACGACGCAACGGATGTGAATCAGCCCCAACTATTATTTCCGAATTGGCGATCCCGGTTGCTGTGGCGGACAAAATCTCACCTCGCAATTCGCCGCGCGAATCGAATCGTCACCGTTTCGAACGATTCTCGACGGCAGATCGCCGCGGCGTTCGGCTTGCGCGAAGAATCGATCGCAGTGGTCAGCGAAGGGACCGATCCGGGCTTCCGCCCGCTGCCGGCTGGTGGTGCAGTCGATGAGGTGCGCGCCCGCTATCGCCTCCCGCCGTCCGCACACCTCTTGCTCTACGTCGGCGGCATCAGCCCCCACAAGAATCTTCAGGCGCTCCTGCGCGCTGTTTCGATCGTGCACGAGCAGGAACCACGCAATTGGCACGTCGTCCTCGTTGGTGACTATAAGGGAGATAGCTTTCTTGGCTGCTACCGTGAGCTGGTTGAGCTCGTACGATCGGTCGGAATCGGCGAGCGCGTGACGTTTACAGGTTTCGTGCCCGACGACGATCTCGTACTTCTGTACAACGCGGCTTCAATGCTCTTGCTCCCATCGAAGGGAGAGGGGTTCGGCCTGCCTGTGGTCGAGGCGATGGCCTGCGGGCTACCGGTCGCTGCGAGCGACCGGAATTCGCTGCCGGAAGTGCTCGGCGGGGCGGGGCTGCTTTTTGACCCCGATTCGGACCAAGCGATCGCTACCTGTATCCTGCGCCTTCTGCGAGAGTCCGAGCTTCGTGCCGACCTTCGCGCGCGCGGGCTGGTACGCGCCAATGCGTACTCGTGGAGCGCGGGAGCGGACGCGATGGTCCGCATCCTCGAGGACGTGGTGGTCAGGCAGTGACCGAGTCACTCCGGTTCTGTCTGGTCACAACGTTCTACCCGCCGTATCATTTCGGCGGGGACGCAATCTTCGTCCACCGACTGGCGCGCGCCCTTGCCGCACGCGGGCACCGCGTGGACGTCGTCCACTCCGTCGATGCTTATCGCCTTTCGCGCTCCGCCCCGCAACACGGATTTCCCGAGACGCCGGGCGTGCACCGCTTCCCGCTCGAATCGCGTATGCCCCGCATCGCGGCTCTTCTGTCCCATCAGATTGGCGGACCTGGACCGTACCGGGACCGACTGCACGCGATTCTGGCACCGGGGCGGTACGACGTCATCCACTTCCACAACATTTCGCTGGTCGGCGGACCTGACGTGCTTGGCTACGGTGACGGAATCAAGCTTTACACGGCCCACGAATACTGGCTCGTCTGCCCGACGCATGTACTGTTCCGGTTCGATCGCGAGGCGTGCGTCGAGAAGAGCTGCCTCGCCTGTACACTGCACGCGCGTCGGCCTCCGCAGTTTTGGCGTGCGACGGCGCTGATGGAGAATTCACTCGCGCACCTCGATCGCCTGTTGATGCCAAGTCGATTCGCAATGGAGCGGCACCGCGCAGACGGCGTTTCAGCGCCGATGCAAGTGCTGCCGAACTTCGTGCCGGTGCCACTTGTTGATTCGGCACCGGTGACTGGCGAGCCTTACTTTCTGTTCGTGGGTCGTCTCGAAAAACTCAAGGGTGTCCAGGATCTCATGCCGATGCTTCGTGACTTCCCGGCGGCACGACTGCGCATCGCCGGTAGCGGCACCTATGAGCCCGAGCTGCGACGGCTGGCGGCTGGCATGCCAAACGTTGAATTTCTTGGGCAAGTGCAACCGTCGCACGTGGCAGATCTTTACCGAGGTGCGCTCGCGGTGCTCGTGCCGTCGCTTTGCTATGAGGTATTTCCGCTTGCTGCGGTTGAGGCGTTGGCGCACGGGGTTCCAGTAGTAGCGCGGCGCATCGGCGCTCTCACCGAGGTCGTCGAGGAGAGCGGGGGTGGCGTGCTGTTCGATTCGCTGGCTGAGTGCCGCGCCGCAATGGAGGGATTGCTTTCGTCGTCCGCTCTTCGCTTCGAATTGGGTGGGCGGGGCCGTCAGACCGCCCTCGACTATTGGACCGAGGAAGTCCATATGGCGCGCTATCTTGGACTAATTCGCGAGCTCAAGCAAAATCGAGGCGAGTCGACATTGTGTAAGTCCTCCCCGGCAAAGCGGCAAGCCTGAATAGTGCTGATGCCAAGGTCAGCCATCAAGTAAGTCGTCGATCAGATTCGCGCGTTCAAGTCTGGCGGCGCGTTGGTAAATCTGGTGGATCGAGGACTGGGGTACTGAATGGCAGACTTGGCCCTGCTGTACGTCGGCGAAGCGCTATCGCGCTGCGGATTTCGGATGGCCATCCGTTCTCCGTCGATCGTCAAGGCGCATTCCGGAATGAAGGCTGCAGCCAGGGTCTCGACAAGCCGGTGCGAGTCGCAGCACCACGCATCGCGGCGCGTGAGAAAATCGGCGTCTTCCATGACGCCTCGCATATCGATTGGGTCGCTAGCAGCGATGTAGGTGGGGCATACTCGACTACCGGGACACGCCGGCATTTCCGGGCGTGTCCGACACGAGTGTGGCAATCGTCGGCTCGGCACTCGACGCGCTCGATCGCGTTACGTCCGGCGAGGCGCGCCGAACATTTCAACTGATCGGCGGGCGGCACCACGCGCACCGCACCAACTCAGCCGGATTTTGAGTCTTCAACACTCTGGCTGTCGTGATCGACACCTTGCGCGCGAAATACGGCGGGTCCATCATGGCGACGCCGTTTTCTATTCGCATGAAGTCAATCCTGCGCTGATCTTCGCCGACATTCATGAAGGTGGCCGCGTCCTGTATTCGGGCACTGGGCACGCGCACGAGACTGGCAAGGACCAGGCCGTCGGCACAAGACGCAACATTCCGTTTGCCCCTGGCGCAGGCGATAGCGAGTTTCTCGCCGCATCGGCACGCGTCGAAGCGCACGTCGAGGCGCATCGACCCGACATCATTCTTCTGCAATGCGGCGCGGATGGATTGGATGGTGATCCACTGGCCCACTTGCGTTATTCGCCGGCGGCGCATGCACACGCTGCGCGTCGCATGCGCGCACTTGCGGATCAACTCGCGCAGGGTCGTTGAATGGCCTTCGGCGGTGGGGGCTGCAATCTTGGGAATCTTGCAAAGGCCTGGAGCGCGGTGTTACGGGAGCTGGTTTAATTGCTACACGAATTCAGCGGCGGCCCTTTTCGAAGGAAGACACATTGACTCCAATCTTGCTCGGCTTCACCTATTTAACCGCTGCTTGGCTGATCGGCATTGCTTCGGACGCGCTCGCGCAGTCCACCCCAGCCGCGTTCCCCACCAAGCCGATTCGCGTGCTAATTCCTTACCCACCGGGCGGTGGCACCGATACGGCGATGCGCATCATCGCCCCAAAATTGCAGGAAGGGCTGGGCCAGTCGATCGTCATCGAGAATCGCCCGGGCGCAAGCGAAACCATTGGCACCGATGCGCTGGCGAAAAGCGCGCCGGACGGCCACACGATCGGGCTCGTATCGAACGCGTTTTCCATCAATGCCACCCTGTTTCCGAAGCTGCCGTTCGATGTGCACGGCGACTTCGTGCCGGTCACGATGATGGTGGTGGTCCCATTCGTGCTGGTTGCGCATCCTTCGGTGCCGGCCAACTCGGTGAAGGAGCTCGTTGCGCTTGCGAAGAGTCAGCCGGGCAAACTCAACTTCGCCTCACTCGGTTCCGGCTCGCCGCACTTCCTCGCGTTCGAATGGTTCAAGATGCTGGCCGGCATCGACGTTGTAGCGGTGCCGTACAAGGGACTTGCACCGGCGATGACAGCGGTCACCGCAGGCGAAGTGCAAATGATGCTCGCCGGGCTCACTGCGGGCCTTCCACAAGTAAAGGCCGGTAAGTTCAAAGCGCTGGCGGTGTCACCTGCAAAACGAATCGGCGTGCTGCCCGACGTGCCCACGATCGCCGAGTCGGGCTATCCGGACTATGACGTCAACACTTGGTATGCGATCCTCGCGCCGCGCGGCACGCCTGCGTCGGTGGTCACGCGATTGAACACCGAGTTCGCGAAAGCGCTTAACGCGCCGGACTCCTCCGCGCGGTTCACCGCGATGGGCGTCGAGGTCGCACCGTCGACGCCTGAGGCGCTCTGGGCGCGGATTCGCTTCGAGATCGATACATGGGGCCGGATTATCCAGGCCACCGGCGCAAAGCCCGATTGAGGGATCGCGCAGCAATGGTAGGCCGGGTTAGCACGGCGCAACCCGACGACGCGTGCTAATCGGCACGCAAATTGTTCTTGCGGATCACCTCGCCCCATCGCTCCGAGTCGCGCCGCACGATCGCGTTGAAGGCATCCCCAGACACGCCCGACGGTTCGGTGCCGAGTAGCCGGAAGCGATCACCGACGGCCGGTACGCGAAGCGCAGCCTGGATATCGTTCGCAAGCTTTGCCAGCACCGGTGCGGGTGTGCCGCCTGTGGTGAAGATGCCGTGCCAGGTGGGGATGCCCACACCCGGAAAGAGCGAATCAAATGGCACGGCACCGGGCAGTTGCTCGAGCGGCTTGGCGCCGGTCACCATAAGCGCCTTGACCTTGCCCGATCGCACCAGCGGCAAGGCGACCGTCGTCACATCGAGCATGATCGGAATTTGCCCGCCGATTACCGCGTGCGAGGCGGGCGCCGCACCCTTGAAGGGCACGTGCGTCAAGTCGATGCCCGCCGCCAATTTGAACAGCTCCACGAGCAGATGCTGGCCGGAGCCGTTGCCCGCGCTCGCGTAATTGAGTCGCCCCGGTGCGCGTTTGGCTTGATCAATCAACTCCTGAACCGAATTGATACCGGCATCGGCGTGCGCAACGAGCGCGTAGGTGAGCAACGTCGTCTGCGTCACACCGACCAGATCGCGCAGCACGTCGTACGGGACCTTCTGCATATGCGGCAAGGTGACGAGCGGCGTCGAGCTGATGATGAGGAGCGTATAGCCGTCGGGTGTGGCACGCGCGACCGATTCCGGCCCAAGCGTTCCCCCGGGGCGATTCTCGACGATCACCGGCTGCTTCCAGATCTCGGAAAGTTGCTGGCCGATCAATCGCCCGGCGATATCGAGCGGCCCGCCGGGCGGGAATGGCACGACCAGCCGCACCGGTTTCACTGGATAGTCTTGCGCGTGTGCGATCGAGATGCCCAGAACGGCGAGTGCCGCCAAAAGTGAAATGATCTGTTTCATTGCGCCGCCTTGATGCCGAGGACTTGGGCCACTGCAGCCATCTGCGCACGCTGCTCGTCGATCGCGGCGGCGAATTCGGCAGCCGTGCCGGGAATGACGAGTTGCCCGGTCGCAGTGAGCCTTGCCGCTACGGTCGGGTCGGTGAGGACCGCCTTGATGTCGGCCGCGATTCGCGCGCGTACCTCGCCCGGAAAATCGGGCGGGCCGTAAAGGCCAACCAATCCGTCGAATGTCAGCGCAGCGAATCCCGCTTCCCGCACGGTCGGAGCGTCAGGGACAACCGGTGCACGTTCGCGATTGGTCACTGCGAGAATCTTGATGCGGCCCGCCTGCGCATGCGAACGCACGATCGCGAGCGCAGCCATGTACATCTGAATGCGCCCTTCCGCAAGATCATTCAATGCCTGCACGGGATCACGATAGGGCACCCTTGCCATCTCGATATTGCTGCTCTTCCGGAACGCCTCGAAGATAAGGTCGCTCGCGCCGGTGATCGACGCCCAGTTGAGTTTGCCCGGCTGCTCGCGCGCAAGGGCCATGAGCTCTGCAACCGAGCTGACCGGCAACGATGCCGGGACCGCGACCGTGACGACGGTGCTACTGACGCGCGCGATCGGTGTGATGTCGCGTTGGTTATAGGGTAGCTTTGCGTGAAGATACGGATGCGCGGTAAACGCGCCGGCGGGGCCGTAGAGGAGCGTGTGATCGTCGCGGCTGCTGACGAATGCATTAATCGCCACGAACCCATCGCCGCCGGGGCGATTCTCGATGACGACCGATTGACCCCAGCGCGTCGCTAATCGATCGGCAATCAACCTCGCGCTGATGTCTGCGCCGCTGCCCGGACCAAGCGGCAAGATGAACTTGACGGTTCGCTGTGGCCAGGACTGGGCGAGCGACGGCGGCGCGGTGATCGCGAGTGCCGACCCGATGGCGAGCGCGGTGGTGACGCGAAGTATTGCCTTCATCTTCAGCATTGGTTTCTCCAGATCTACCGGCCGCTGGTCCAAGGTCGGTCAGGCTGTTGCCTTCACAAGAAAATCGCGATGGAGCTCAGCCAGCGGCATCGCCGCCGCATCGCCGTCATGCACGATATAGCGTGCCGCCAGTGCGAACGTCTCGCCGGCATTCAGATGCTTCGCCTCGCTGCGAAAGGGCCCGGCCGTTGCCACGCCCCAGTCGGTTGCGAACCACCACCAAGAATTGTCGCGTGCCCAGGGCATCAAGGTGATCCCGGCAGTGTGCCCGCCGCCCGCATGTCCGGAATAGTCCAACCATGCGTCGCCGTTTCTGGTGATCGTACCGCCGCGGACCACCTGCAACGCTTCGGCGACGCGGAAGTTGAAGTAGGCATGGCGGGTCGGACCAAGCGTGAGCGCCCACTCGGCGGCGGTGATCTGCGAGCGCACGTCGATCAGGTGATAGCGTTCGCCTGGCGTGAACAGCCATGTGCGCGTCTCGTTCACCAGCACGCGCCCATCGGCAGCCGCCCATTCGGCTGGGCCGCGCCATTCGATACGTTGCACGACGCGAAAGCCGCTCGCCGTCTCTTTGCCTTCGATGCTCGTCTCGACCATCCGGCCGGGCGCGCGGCCCTGGAAGTTCTCGTTGACATAAAGATTGTAGGTGTACTCCTCGGTGCGGCCTTCGGCAGCGGGCATCAGCACATGCAGATGATCGACGCCGATCCACATCGAGTGATGATGCGGATGATCAGCCGGGCTCTCGGTCGTAACCGGAAAGCCGGCCGGCGTGAAGACCGGATAGAGATACGGCCGGAACGCACCCTGCGTGAAGCTTGCAATCTCGCGCCCATTCCAGACGAGCCGGCGCCGATGTGTTTTCGCCCACGCGCCGCGCGGCAGGTTGATGCCCTCGCTCTCGAAGCGATACGCGCTCATGGCATATCTTCAGGGGTCCCTGCAGTCAACCGCGCAACGCGAGGATCCTGCCCACCATCGCTTTGGTCTCGGCACTCTTCGTGGAGAATTCGTCGAATAGCGGCTTCGCGTTGGCGAACCAGCGCGCCGACTCCTGCTCAGTGAGCCGTTGCACCTGCACACCCGCGCGCTCAAGATCCTTCAGCGCCTCGCCGGCTTTCTCACGATTCACTTTCCGCTGTTCAGCAAAGATTTCAAGTGCCGACGAGCGCACGAGCGCCTGCAGATCGGCAGGCAGACCATCCATCCATTTCGCGTTGACGCGAATCGCTTTCGGCAGGAACCAGTGATAGCAGAGCGTCAAGTGCTTCGCCTGCTCGAACCACTTGAAGCCGCGGATCGAGAAGTAGTCGGCTTCCAGTCCATCGATGACGCCGGACGACAGCGCGCTGTACTGGTCGGCATAGGGGAGCGGCGTCGGATTCGCGCCGAGCCGTCGCCAGAAATCGACCCACAGTTTGATCTCGGGTACGCGGATCTTGAGCCCCTTCAACTGTTCGAGGTTCGCGACCGGGCGCTTCGACAGCAAATGGCGAAATCCCGCCTCGCCGAACGCGACGAACTCGATGCCGGTTTTCTTGCGCGCAATGGCGGAAACCTCCTTGCCGATCTCACCCTGCAACACCTTGTCGACATGCGCTTCGTCCTTGAAGATAAAGCCGGGCGCGCCACCTGTTGCCGCGATCTCAGGTGCGACCGACTCTTCGGTATCCGGACCCCCGGTGGTCGCCTGAATCGTGCCGATCCGGCTCGACTCGATGAGTTGCGTGTAGCTGCCGAGCTGTCCGGCCGGAAAGTGCTGCGCATCGATCCGCCCGCCGCTTTTCTCCTTGAGGAGCCGGGTCCATTTTTCGAGCGAGTCGGTGAGCGGCGAGCCCATCGCCTCGACATGCGCGATGCGCATCGTGAAGCTCTGCTGGGCACGCACGTGCGTGCTCCAAGGCAATACCGCCGAGGCGAGGCCCGCCTGAATGATCTGGCGGCGAGCAGGCGAATGGATGATCTTGGACAAGTTGGTCTCCCCTCACGCGATAGGTTGGACTGAATCGGATGACCGTAGCACCAGGGCCATGCCGCGTCAACGGCGGCGCGCGACACGACGGCGTGCGATCAGCATCGCGTTGCGCCGACAGCCCTCGCGGACTCCTATAAGCTCGCGCACTTCTCGAGGAGGAACGCATCTTGTCAGACCAGCCGTCGAGCGGTCACGCGCGGCCAACGGTACACCCGGTCCTCCGAGCGTTGAAGGGCACGGACGTCGCGCTGGAATGGTTTTGCGTCGCGCTCCTCACCAGCACCGTTGTGCTCACGGTGACGCAGGTCGTCTACCGCTACCTGCTGAACGATGCGCTGTCATGGTCTGAAGAGCTCGCGCGCTGGCTCTTCGTCTGGGCGATTTTTCTTGGCATGGCGGTCATCACCGGCCAGCGCCGGCATATGCGCATCGATTTTCTCGAAGGCCGAATATCGCCGCGCACACGTCGTGGCTTCGACTACTTCGCGCAGATTGTGGTGTGTGCCGCCTGCGTCGCGATGGTCGTGCATGGCTGGGAGTTTTCTTCACGCGTGACCGGCACCACCGGCGCGCTCGAATGGCCCACGCGCTACCTCTACCTGGCGGTACCCGTCGGTGCGCTGCTCACGCTGGTCTATTCCGCCTGCCAAAGTTGTTTCGCGGAGCGCTTCCCGTGGTCCGGCATTGGGGCCGTCCTGATCGGCATTGCGATTTTCGTCGTCGCACTTGCAGCGAAGCCACTGATCACGATCGATTTGAGCGTAGGCTGGTCGCTGCACATCATCGGCATCGGTCTCATGTTTCTCGATGTGCCGATCGCGTTTTGTCTGATCATCGCCGCGTATGCATCGTTTGCCAAACAAGGCGAGCTGATGCTGTTGCCGGTATCGCAGAACCTGGTCGCGTCGACGAATTCGTTCCTCCTGCTGTCGATCCCATTCTTCATCCTGGCCGCGCAGGTTATGAACGCGGGCGGCATCACGCACCATCTGGTGCGGTTCGCCGAAACGCTGGTCGGCCACTTTCGCGGCGGACTCGCGCAGGTCAATGTCGTCACGAACACCGTGATGGCAGGACTCTCCGGGTCATCACTCGCGGTCGCGGTCGGCACCGCAAAGGTGCTGGTGCCCGCAATGGAGAAGCGGGGCTACGGCAAGCCGTTTGCGTGCGCGGTCACCAGCTCGGCCGCCACGATCGACAATCTGATTCCGCCCAGCATCGGCTTGATCATCTTTGCGTCGGTCGGCATGGCGTCGGTCGGTGCATTGTTTACTGCAGGCATCATCCCAGGACTCTTGATGGCCGCCGCGCTGATGGCGGTCGTCTATGTGCAAGCGACGCGCCGCGGCTATGAACGCGGCACGACGCGCGCGACCACACGCGATCGCCTGATTGCGCTGCGCGATGCGATTCCGGCGCTGCTCGTTCCGGTGCTCATCGTCGGGGGCATGCGAATGGGGGCATTCACCGCGTCGGAGGCCGGCGCAATGGCGGTCGTATACGCGATCCTCATCGGCCGGTTCGCGTATCGGCGATTCGAATGGAAAGAGATTCCCGAGATCCTGCGCGAGGCGCTACGCGATACGGTCATCATCATTCTCATCGTCGCAGCCTCGGCGCCGTTTGGCTGGGCGCTCGGTATCGAACGCATTCCGCAGAAGATCGCCGAGAGCATGGGCGAGCTCGCCAAGCACCCACTCCTCTTTCTCATGGTGCTCAATGTTTTTCTGCTGATCGTCGGATTGGCGATGGAGTTCATCGCCTCGCTCGTGATTCTCGTGCCGATCCTGATGCCGATCGCCAAGGCAGCGGGCATCGACCCGGTGCATCTTGGCGTGATCATGGTGATGAATCTGGTGATCGGCGCACTCACACCGCCGCTTGGCGTGCTCGTGTTCGCGACGGCAAGCATCGCGCGCGTGAATGTCAACGAGGTCTACCGTGAGGTCACCCCGTTTCTGTTCGCGTTGATCGGGGTGCTGATGGCCGTGACCTACTGGCCGCCGCTCAGCCTGTGGTTGCCACGATTGATCGGCTTCTGAGCCGCGCTATCGGTAACCGATCAGCCGCCCCGCGGTAATGACACCAAGCCACAGGACCAACGACACGAAGGCCGCAACTTTCCATGACGTGCGCACGACGCCACCGGCCGTGACGTCGATCCATCCCCACTGTGGAGAGCGACGCAACGCGAGCGCATTGAGCACGGCCGCAACGAGAAGCGCCAACTTGATGCCGAAGAGCGGTTCGTTGACGTAATCGAGCGGCCGCGTCGCGAAGAGCAGCGAACCGGTCAACATCGCGAGAACGAGTCCCGACATCGCCATCGGGACCAGTATCCGAACGAGCGGCGCAACGGGGACCGAGCGCCAGCAGCCGATCAGGCGCAGATCGAGCGGCGCGATGCCACCGAAGAGGAGCGCGATGCCGATGACATGACCGGTATTGACGAGCGGGTACAGCCAGATCGACGAACGCAGGGCCTGCGAGAGCGCTGTCGCTTCAAGCGCCGCGGCCAGCGCATCTAGCATCGACCGCGCGTGCGATCAATCGCGGTCCGGATACAGATCGAACTTCTTGCCATCGATGAAAACGCGTTCGGCCTTGAAGACGCGCTGTGCCGGATTGGCCGATCGATGGCCCGCGACGGTGAGCTTCACGCCCTTCACGAGCATGGCGTCTTGCAGCCCCGCACGCTCGTTGCGCCATGGTTGGCCGACCTCGACGGTCCATTGCGCCCCATCGACGACGAGCGTAAGAACTCCATGCGGATTACCGAGCTTGGCAGCTTGAATCACACCGGTCAGCTCGGCGTTGCCGTCTTCGGCCCAGGCCCAGCCGTGATGGGCGAAGGCTGGCGCAAGCAGGCTCATGGTCAACGCCAGCACGGCAGCAAGAGGACGCAGCACCTTATGAATGAACGAGAGGAGAGATGACATGAGATTCCTTCGAAATTGAATACCGAGTGGACCTTTGCAGGCGGGCCCGCTGTTTTTCTACAGCTCCTTGATTTGTACCTTCCGCCGCTTGATCACACCGCCTGGGGCATCTTTGGGACCGTTGCCAAACTGAAGAGCGAACGGGCCTTGCACGAACGCGGTGTTCTGATTCAGGACAGAAGTCTACGCTCGAACGAATGGTTTCGTTCGTACGGCGGGCACCGGCTCAACGCCCCGCGACCTTAATCGCCCGGACCGGCTTTCATGTAGCCATCACGCGATTGCGGTGTGCGAATCCCGAGGATCGAGCCCGCGACCTGCGTCCGCAGAATCTGCGCGGTGCCACCGGCGATCGGGAACATGCGGGCATCCCGGACCTTGCGTTCAAGCGCCAAGTTCCGCGAATAACCCATCGCACCGAAAATCTGCAGCGCATCGTTGGTGACCCGCACGCCGGTGTCCGCGGCGAACACTTTCGCTTGCGCGGCTTCCAGCTTGTTGGGGAAGCCCTCCCCGGCGTTTGCGGCCGCCTTGTAGATGAGCGCCTGTGCGGCGGCCAGTTGGATCGACATGTCGGCCAGCATCCACTGCACGCCTTGGAATTCCGCGATCGGCCGGCCAAACTGATGGCGCTTCTTGGCGTAGTCGAGCGCGAGCTCATAGGCACTTTCGGCGATGCCCAGTGCGACGGTCGCGGCACCCACACGTTGTCCGTTGTAGGCATCCATGAGGCCGGCGAATCCCCGGCGCACGCCTTGCGGCGGGATGACGACCATGTCCCGCGCAACCTCGAGATTATCGAACATGAGCTCGGTTTCAGGGAGGCCACGTACCCCCATCGCGGGCTCGCGCTTGCCGACCACTAGCCCCTTCGGTGCGTTCGTATCGGGATCGCGGACAACGATGAATCCGCCGATGCCCTGCTCAATACCGTCTTCGAAAATACGCGCGAAGATGAGATGGAGTCGCGATACCCCGCCGCCGGTGATCCAGTGCTTCTTGCCGTTGAGTATGTAGCGGTCACCTTTGCGATCGGCGCGGGTCGTCATCTGCGTGGCCGCGCTGCCCGCCTCCGGTTCAGTGATGCAGATCGCGGGTTTGTCTCCGCCCAACACGAGCGAAGCGGCCCGGCGCTTTTGTGCATCGCTGCCGTATTTCATGATCGCGCCGAGCGCGCCCATGTTCGATTCGACGCAGATGCGCCCGGTGGTGCTGCACGCCTTTGCCATTTCCTCGATGAGCACCACCGCGTGTAGATAGGAGGCGCCTTGGCCGCCGTAGGCGACAGGAATCGTCATCCCCATGAGGCCTTCACGCTTCAGGATGTCGACGCAATGCCAAGGGTATCGCTCGCTCTGGTCGGTCTCCACCGCATGCGGCTCGATCTCGGTGCGCGCGATGCGCCGTACCTTCTCCTGGAACGCCTTCAATTCTATGGACAGGGTAAAGGACACGGCTCACCTCACTCATTCATTCAGGAACCACAGAGTCATGAACCACAGAGGACGCAGGGGACACAGAAAAGCGGGGAAACGAGAAACGGGAAAAGGGAAACGCCAATCGCCTTCGCCCTTCCCCCTTCGCCCTTCCCTGTGTCCTCTGCGTCCGCTGCGTCCTCTGTGGTTCAAAGCAATCTAGGAATTTGCGCGGCAGACGCTAAGCGTCGTTGGTAGCACCGTATCGTTCGTGTTCCGAACGCGAAATGGAATGCTACGATGAGTGGAACAGTGGATCAATCAGAGTCTTCAAGGGGATCTATCGCAGTCAATCGGTCGCAAGAGGAGCCGCAGAATGATGAACGCTATCCGGTGCGTCTTCAGTACCCTGTGATGCCGTGAGCCGCGATCGGCGTGTCCAGGATGCATACGTCGGTGCGGTAGACGCCGGAGCGTCCGGATGCTGATCCTCGATGGTGTGCATGCCCACCAGCATCGCCGAGGCACTCGGGTTCTTTCCGGCCCTCGTGCTTCGGTCAGGACAGCGCGCCGGGAGCTTGAGCGGCGGTCAGCAGCAAATGCTTGCCATCGCACGCGCGCTCGCCAGCCGGCCGGCGCTCATTCTGTTCGACGAACCGACCGAAGGACTATCCCCTGGCATGGTGCAGTCTATCCGTGCGGGCATTCTCGAGAGCCGCAATCGCGGTGTCTCGATCCTGCTGGTCGAGCAGAATTTCCGGCTGGCGCTCGCGGTCGGCGACCTGTTTTTCGTATTGAGCCGCGGGGCGGTGGCGTATCAGGGCACACGCGATGGGCTATTGGCGGCTCCCGATGTGATCGGCGAGCACCTTGGCATTGGACGGGAAAAGGAGCTATCAAGATGGCGCGAATGATGGGGACGCAAAGCGCGGAACAAGATGAAATCGCCCGCGAATGGATCGGGCGTGCGCGCAGTCTGAAGCCGATGCTGGAGGCTGCAGCATCGCGCATCGAACAGGCGAAGACGCTGCCGCCGGATGTTCTCGATGCCCTGCAAGCAGCGAAGATGTTCCGCATGACCGTGCCGCGCTCGGTGGGCGGCGCCGAGCTCTACCCGGCCACCTTCGCACAGGTTGTTGCGGCGATTGCCGAAGGTGATGCCAGCGCGGCCTGGTGTATCGGCCAATCGGCTTGCGCCATGATGGCCGCGGCCTATGTCGAGCCGCACATCGCGCGGGAAGTGTTCGGTGATCCGCGTGCGGTGTTCACTTTCGGATTCACCAGTGGTCAGCCGACCTGCCTGGCCGTCCCGGTCAAAGACGGTTGGAGGGTCAATGGAACCTGGACGTTCGCAAGCGGCAATCGGCTCTGCGGATGGCTCGGCGGCCACTGCCGGCTGTGCGATGAAAACGGCACGCCCCTCAAGAATCCAGAGGGTCGATTCATCGAGCGCACGATGATCTTTCCGCGCGCTTCGGCAACCGTGGACGAAGAGAGTTGGGACGTAATGGGCCTCTCCGGCACCGGCAGCGACACGTATTCGGTGAAGGATCTGTTCGTGCCCACGGCGTACTCGGTGATACCGCGCGTCACTGCTCGCGATCAGCAACTGCCCGATGGTGTGCACCCTGCCGGCCCTGAACCAGAACGGCGCGAGAAAGGCATTCTATATCGATTTTCCATGCAGGCAATCGCTTCGGCAGGACTGTCGTCTGTTGCCATCGGCATCGCACGCGCAATCTTGGACGCGTTCATCGGGCTCGCGAGAAACAAAGCCCCGTTCAACGCGAATCAGTCGTTGCGCGACGATGGCTGGATCCAGGCGCGCATCGCTCAAGCCGATGCGAAGGTCACCGCCGCCAGCACATTGCTCGTGCAACTCCTGCACGAAGCGTGGGACGAATGCGAGAACGCCGGTGGGATCAGCTTTGGCCGGCGCATCAAGCTTCGCGAAGCCTGCACGCACCAGATCGATGCATCGCGGGAGGTGGTCGACATGATCTTCCTCGAAGCGGGTGCGACGGCGATCTTCAAGGGCAACCCGTTCGAGCGGCGGTTTCGCGATATGCACGTCGTGGCGCAGCAGGTGCAGGGAAGCGTCGCCCGCATGCAGTCAGTGGGGCAGCACTACCTCGGGCTGAACCCGACCCTCATCCTCATACCGTAGCCGGCCAGGAATCTGCGCGGTAGACCGGGCAGATTCCTAGATATTGACTTCCCAAGCACCGCGATTTCGCGTGCCGGCGCGCAAGATGCGCCGCCGCTCATGCAAGATCAAGTCGCCGACGACCGCGTTGGGCAGCCCGTTACTGAAGTCGACCCAGCGCGTACCGGCGTTGGTCGTGCGATACACGCCGTTGTCGGTTCCCGCGAACACGCGTTGCCCTTCATTCGGATCCACCACGATCGCATTGACCGGGATGTCGGGCAGATTGCCGCTGCGATCGGTCCAGGTGCGCCCGCCGTTCGTCGAGCGAAAAATATGGGCGCCGCCGAACGCGGAGCAGCTCACCCAGATCGTGCGCGTTGGTGTGCCGGGCACGACGATATCGCTCAGATATGCGGCCCGCGGACTGGTGAGGGTTTCGACCTGCGCGTTGGTCCAGCCGTTGGCGCCGCCGCCGCGCGTGATGCGATAAAGCTGTCCGCGCGCGGTTCCGACGAAGATCGTGTTGGTACCGACGATCGTAATTGCCGAGGCGAGATCGGGGCGCGCGGCGTTCGAGGTGGGAAGCAGCACCTCCTGCCACGAATTACCGGCATCGGGAGACACGTACACCGACTGGCCCGCCTTGGTGAGAATCTGACCCCGCGCATCGAGCGGTGGATAGAACAACGCCTGATAGGTGTCCGGGAAAGGCGGCGATACATCGGACCAGCGGAATGCATTGGCGCCGAGTGCGGGCGCGCGCTCGATCCACATGTCGAAGTACGAATGGAAGCAGAGCGGATCGGCGCCGCCTGTCACACCGCAATCGCCGCCGTCGCCGAGCGCAATCTGGTCCCAGCGGGCGCTGGTGACGTTGCTGAGTGTGCCGTTGTCCTGCGTTCCGCCGATGACCCAGGCGTCTTCGGACTCGAGCTGCGCGAGAAACTCGAACTCGGAGATGCCGAGCCCCAGGTTGAGGGCGGTCCAGCTCGTCCCGCCATCGGGGGAGCGGAACAGTCCGCCATCGTTGCAGACGTAGAGCGTTTGCGGATCGCTCGGATCGAACGCGAGGTGATGTTGATCGGGATGAATCGAGTCCCCGCTCGAGCGGGACGAGATGTTCGACCAGCGCCAACCGGTCGCGCTGCGCACGCCACGATAGAGCTCGATCGCGCCCCAATAGACGCTATTGGGATCAACCGGAGATACCGCAAAGCACCAGTCGTACCAGGCCTGCGAGACGTCCATGCGGGTGGGCGGCGTCTCGGCGGAGAAGTTGCCGCCATTGGTCGCACGCCGCCATAGGCGAGCGATACCGTCCGCCGCCGCCGCAACGTAGACAACTGCCGGATTCGAAGGTGCGTGGCGTACCTCGATGCGGTCAAAGGTCGCAGCCGCGAGGCCTGGCAACGCCACCTGCGCCCAGGTGGCGCCGCTATTCACCGATCGGAGAAGCCCGCGTTCGCAGCCGATGAATATCTCGGCGGGCGCGGTCGGATGAATCGACACGTCCCAGGTGAGGTCGCTTCGCACCTGCTGCACGGTCGCGCCGCCGTTGCGACTTTCGAAGAGTCCGCTGACCGCCGCGATCCACAGATGCATCGGATCGGCGGGGTCCACGGCGATGTCGTAGATGCCGGTTCCGGTGATCGGTGCCGCCGGCACATGCGTCCAGGTGAGGCCGCCATCCGACGAACGCAGCAGACTGACACCGAGCGTGCTGAACGTGTCCCCCTCACCGGTTCCGGCGTACACGATGTTGGGCGAGCTGGGCGCCGCCGCGATCGCGCCCATCGCCAAGGTCGGCTGGAAATCGGTCAGTGGCCGCCACGTTGCCCCGGCGTCGTGGGAGCCCCACAGGCCACCACCCGCTGAGCAAAGCACAAGACGGCGCCGGTCGGTCGGGTCGATCACGATTCCCACGCAGCGGCCCGACGCCGGCGGGCGATTGTTGCCGCCGGTCCCATACGTCTGGCCGCGCGGAATTGAGGTAGGACCGAGCTCGCGCCAGACGGGAAGTTGCGCGGCCGCACGGAATGCCGGCGTCAGTCGTTCCTTGACCCGATACGCCGCGGCGTAGGGGGCGCGCCGAACTGTTCCGGTGGCTGTGCGCGGTCCGGCCTGGCCGCGAGCGTCGGACTGTCGTGCGGTTGTGATGACCCGACTCTTCTCGTAGTGCGTCAACTCGAGTCCGCGCTGCAGCTCGAGGTAGCGGATGCGCACGATCGCCTTCCCCTTGGGGTAGCGCAGGCGTCCGACTGCCCGTGCGGCGGAGCGGGCCGCGGTCTCGCGTCCAACGTTCGTCTTGATCAACCTCATCTGCGTTCTCCTTCTACGTCACGGAACGGGTGGGACACGCATGGCGTACTGTGCCGGTTCAGGCTTTGGAGGCTTTGGATCGTGCCGGTCGGCGTACCGCTTTCTTGGCGGCCGGCACCTGCGTCGAGGGGGGCGCTTTGATCGACAGACCTCGCGCCAACGCATCCTGAGCAATACGCGCCCAGGCACGTCCGCCCGGGACCTTGCGTTCCACCGGCGTTTTCTTCGCGCCGGGCTTGATGGGACGCTTCATGAATCGCCCGACGTGCAGGCGCTTCAGGAGCGGCGCGCGGAGCGTTCCCTGGCACGGTACGCCGTGCGCAATCGATCGGTCACGAGATCGATCACCAACCACGTCGCGAGAAATGCGAGGCACTCCAACGCGAAGCTGTGGAACTTGTAGAACGCCTCCGCCACGATGAAGGCCACGAGGAGGCCGGGCAACCGGGTAAGAAATGCGCCATCCCGGCGCAGGGCTCGAATGAACTCAAGCATGGGAGAGCTCCCTTTCTGCGATGATGCCGTCGCGTCGCGACTGCCCGCGATCGGCGCGAAGCATGGAGGTAATCCGCGTTGATGGCGCCGCGCACACGCGGGCCGCAGGACCGAAGATAACACGATGACCTGCGATGGCGCTGATCGCCGGGAAACCGCTTCGAACGATGCCATGGTGCGCGCCGCCTCACTGCACGCGCTGCATCGGCCGCCAATCGCGCGTACCGCCGACATTGGGATTGAAGCTCGCGTCGTTCGATAAAATGTAATCACCGCCGGGCGAGGCCCAGGTCTGCCGGTATCCCGAGGGCAGCTCGATGGCGCGTGATTCGAACGGATTGTTGTAGCTCTCGACACCGCGGATAGTGCGGCTGAAATTCGCGCTGATTCGATCCTGTGAGGCCTGCTGCGTCTGCCATGCCTGGCGGTGCGCAGCGCTGATTTGTTCCGAGGCGCGCGCAATGTAACGCGACAGCTCGCCGGCATTCCGGATGCCCTGCAGTTGCCGCTTGATGAACAGATCGCTCACATGCAGATACGCGCTGAACCATTGCGGATTGATGCGCAGCGATGCGGCCATCGATTTCAACAGCGGCGCGAGCGCATCGAGCGATCCCACTTCGGCGCGGAACGCAAAGAGCTGATTGGGTTGCCAATGGGTCAGCCGTGGCGTCGCCGGCGCCCGGGCGAGCACGAGCGCGCAGTAAAGGTCTTCCTCTAGCTGGCGGCCGCCTTGCGCGTAAGTGATGCGGACGCGCGCCGCTTGAGCGCCGATCTGCATACCGGGTTCCTGCGCGGCCAGGCCCACGGCTTGCGCAACTTCCGGGAGGGTCTGCGTGCCGGTCACCTGCGCCCGGAGCTGGCCGCGATGCTGTGGCAGCACGATCCGTTGTATATAGACGGCAGGGTCCGCGATCACCGGCGTGACGATGCTGCCCAGATAGTTCATCCCTGCGTTGAAGTAGGGGATGCCGCCGTCCTGCCATACATACGCCGTGAACGGAAAGAATTCGAGCGCGGCCATCCCATCGGGACTCGATACACGCAGCACGAGTGTCGCGAGGTTCACCCGATCGTGCATCCAGCGGACGCCGCCTTCGACCTTCCAGTCGGCAGGAACGAGCAGGCGCACCGCCTCGATGTTGTTGATGCCCGGATCATGGATCGCGACGGTGCGAAGGCGGACGGCACCTGGCTTCGCCGGCGGTGCATCGCGCCGGGCTTGCGCGAAGTGCATCGGCGCGTTTGTCGCCACGTCGATTGCGGCGGCAATGGATCCATGTGCCAAGAATCCGACCGCAACGACAAGCGAACCGAAGGGGCAGCGCACACGCCGATGGATTCGCGTCATGGCGTTCTCGTCTCGGATCCGAACCGTTCAGATCTTGTCTACGTGTTCGAAAAAATATCCAGCTTGTACCCCGCACGTTCGAAGATAGCCGCGCGCGACGCATCGAGCTCGCGGCGCAAGCGCGGTAGATCGACATCCAGCATCTTGCCGCGAAACTTGCGTACGCGGCCACCGACGATCACGGTGTCGACATTGGCGATCTCGGCGAAGGTAACGACCGTCGCAACCGCGTGATTGAGCGGATAGGTGTTGCCCGCATCGGTGCGGATGAGAATCATGTCGGCTTCCTTCCCCGGCGCGAGGGACCCGATCTTGCGCTCGAGGCCCGCACACGCCGCGCCGTTCAATGTGGCATAGCCGAGCACGTCGCGCACGGTAATGGGTGCCGGCGCCTTGTCGTCTTTGGCAAATCGCCGATTCGCGGCCATCGCGCGCTGCATCATGTAGACGACTGTCATCTCGGTAAACATGCTCGTGCTGTAGCTGGTTTCGCCGTCGACGCTGAGTCCGGGCTTCAACCCATGGTCAAGCGCCTTCTGCAGCGGGCTCAGACCTTCGGCGATCAGATATTGCGCATCTGAGCGCGCGCAGATGTTCACCATCGCCCCGCTGTCGCGCAGATAACGCCAACCGGATTCGGGAACGCCGCTGCAGTGGTTGAATGTGATCCAAGGCCCGAGCAACTGGCGTGAGCCAAGGTCATCGAGTCCCTTGGCGGCGAAAGCGGTGAGCTCGGTGGCAACGCGCAGTCCGCGGTCGCGCGCGAACGCGAGAAGCTCCGGGTTCAGATCGGCGTACATGCCGAGCGTGACCAGTTGATCGTCGGAGGCGAAGTACTGCTTGCGCAGACGGTCGACGTCCTTCGGCCATTGCTTATCCCATTGCGCGTCGACGCGCGGCATTCCGGAAGCATGGACCGCGCGGATGCCGGCATCGACGAGCCCACGAATCGCTGCGTCAGAATGCGCCGCGGTCCGCGAATTGTGCGAGTTGTCGAGGATGCAGGTAATGCCGGCTTCCAGGCAACCGAGCGAGGTCATCAGATTGCCGATGTAGATGTCGTCCGGCCGATAGTGGTGCGCCAGATTGCGATGGGTCTGCACCATGTATCGGCCGATGTCGACGTTGGGGATCAGCCCGCGCAACGCCGCCATCCACGCATGTCGATGGGCGTCCACGAATCCAGGGATGACGATGGTGTTCGATGCGTCGATCACAGCAGCATCGGCAGCATCGGCAGCGTCGATCGATGGACCAATCGCCGCGATACGTTTGCCCTCGATCAAGATGTCACCTTTGAGAAGATCACCGACTTTTGCGTCGAGGCTGACGATCGTGCCGCCTTTGATCAGCACGCGACCGCTCGGCTCGCGACCGACGCGCGGCAGTCGGGCCATGGTCTCGGCGTCGGTGCCGGATTCGGCGCTTGCACAGGCGGACAGCAACGGGATGCCGGCAAGCACCGCTCCCTTTGTCAGAAATTCGCGGCGCGCCGGCGCTTGCGCCGATGCGGTCAGCTCAATGGAGCCTGCGCCCGAAACCGCTTCGCTACGTTCAAGCCGTTCGATCATGGTCTGCTCCTTGTCGGGGATGCGTTTGCGCGAAGAGTAACCGAACCGTCACGCCGTATCAGACCTCGCTCGATTTCTCGCGCGGAATCACCGCATACAGCGTGTTGATCGAGGCTCCTTGAATAGTCGAGTAGCGGCCCCCGCCGCCGTGCACGCATAGGGCGCAGATACGATTCGTTTCCCTTTCAGCCCGATGCCCTTGCACCAGTTGAAGTACCTTAGCGACCCTGGGAGAATCGCTGTATGGAGTCGGCGATGGCCCGGCGATAACGCGGGCTGCACTTTGCGGTGCGAGTCCAGCCCGGCACTGGAGAACCGGATGGCGAAGGTATTCATCAGCTATCGGCGCAGCGACACCCAGATGGCCGCTGGGCGCCTGCGCGAATCGCTATCGAATCGATTCGGCGATGACGCTGTTTTTCGCGACAAGGACAGTATTGCGGGCGGCAAGGACTGGGTCGATGCGATCGAGCACAACCTCGCAGCGCAAGACGTCGTCGTGCTCGTACTGATCGGGCCGAGCTGGCTGACTGCGCCCGATGACGGAGGCGGGCGCCGGTTGGATGATCCGAACGACTGGAACCGCGTCGAGATCGAAACTGCCTTGCGTAGCGGGCGAACGCTGGTGCCCGTTCTCATCGATGGCACGCCGATGCCGCCAGCCGCGCAACTGCCCGAGAGCATGAGAGCGCTTGCGCGCACCAACGCAATCAAGCTTCGGGACGACGATTGGGAGTCCGATGTCGAACGGCTGGTGCGTATCCTCGCGGCCCACGGGTTTACCGACCTTGCCCCTCGAGCTCGCGCGAAGCGTCCGTATTCGCGCAGCCTCATGGTGGCGGGAAGTGCCGCGCTGCTGGTTGCGCTCGCCGGCGCGGGTGCGTGGCTCTACTCGTCGACGGGCGATTCGCATCAATCGCTGTCGGGAACGTGGGCCGTGACGCAGTTCTTCGAGGACGGCACGCGGCATGCGGGCACGCTCACACTCGCGCATCGCGGCGCAACGCTCACCGGCACGATCAGTTGGTCGCAGAAAGGAGCGCCGCGCCCGCTTGCTGATGCGCAGGTCAACGGATCATCGATCGAGTTCGAAGCCACGGGTCCGCGTGGGGCCAATCGCGTCTATCGAGGCGACCTGGATGACGCAGGCAACCTGATACAGGGATCGGCCCGTGGTGGGTCGCAATCGGGCGCGACGTGGAATGCGGTGAGGCAGACGGGACCGTCGCGACCGTAAGGCACCCGACCCGGGGCTTCAACCTACGATCGAGCGTCGATTGGCGTAGAAATGGGCCTGCGCCGATCAGAGATAGCGCATCGGAGGGCGCGCGGATCAGCGCATTTTCTCGAGCTTCTGCAGCGATCGCATCCGCCACGGTATTTTGTTCTCGGGGAACAGGCGCGGGTACTCGGTGTAACTCACTTCGCCCACGTAGATGTCGCCACGCGAATCGACCGCGAGGCCATGCGGCGCGACGAACTTTCCGGTCTCAAGGCCTGGGCCCGCTTCGCCGCCGAGCCGCATCACGAGCTTGCCTTGGCCATCGACGATCGACAGGCGCGGCCCGATGTTGGGATGCGCGCGGTTCACCGCCATCCCCGGCCCCAGCTCGCCGACGATGAACTGCGTCTTGGCGCCGCGGCAGCAATAGAGGCCGCAGGGTCGATGCAGGTTCATCCACTGCGTTTCGTAGCGGCCCTTGCCATCGAACACTTGCACCCGATGGTTCTCGCGATCGGCCACATAGACCCAACCTTCGGCGTCAGTGACGATGTTGTGCGCGATGTTGAATTGTCCTGGCCCGGTGCCCGGTTCGCCCCACGACAGCAGCAACTTGCCGTCCGGCGAAAATTTGTGGACCCGCGCATTACCGTAGCCATCGCTCACATAGATGTCCCCGGTTGGCGAGAGCGCGGTATGCGTGCAGCGGTGAAACGGCTCGCCACTCATGTAAGGCGTGGGCTTGCCTGGAACGCCCAGCTCGAGCAGCACCTTGCCCTCGGTGGTGCACTTGCGAACGAAATGCCCACCGTCGTCGGTGCAGTAGAGAATATCGTTCGCGTCGATGTAGAGGCCGTGGGCCCGCGGGAAGTTGCCTTCACCCCAGGAGCTGAGGAACTTGCCATCGCGATCGAACACGATCATCGGATGCTCGCCGCGATTGAATACATACACGCGGTCTTTGCTGTCGACGGCCACCGCGGCGACGTCTTTCAGTTCCCATCCATCGGGCAGCTTCGCCCAGTCTTCCACCACACGGTAACGGTGTTCGTTGTTGCCAAGAATTGCAGTCATTGATTTCCCCTTTCCTCTGTCTTCCTCTGGCGGCGCCGCGCCTTTCAGCGTAGCACGCGGCACCACCGGCTCACTTCAAGTCGCGGACCAGCTTGCTGTAGAGCGCGCGCTCATCGAGGATCATTTGTTCGTAGTGCGCCGTGCCCTCTTCGCGGATAACCATGCCGATC